>NZ_JAPEPB010000001.1:3261136-3570454 GCF_026340565.1 Kitasatospora sp. NBC_01287 | reverse complement strand
AACGGGATGCCGATCGAGAGCCGGGGCCAGAGCGAGCCCATGAACTCCCAGAACAGCAACTGGACCAGCACCGGGGTGCCGCGGAACACCCAGATGTAGACCCAGGCGGTGCCGGAGAGCAGCGGGTTGGGCGAGAGCCGCATGACGGCGAGGACGACCCCGCCCACCACGCCCATCACCATGGCCAGGGCCGTCAGCTCAAGGGTGGTGACGAGCCCGTTGATGATGGTGTGGTCGAACAGGTACTTGCCCACCACGTGCCACTGGAAGGCTTTGTTGAAGAGCAGGGCGTGGACCAGCATCGCCGCGAGGATCGCGACGACGACGGCTCCCGCCCAGCGGCCGGGGTGGCGCACCGGCACGGCCTTGATGTCCGCCGGCCGTCGCCTGGTCACCGACTCCTGATCAGATGGGTTCACTGTGGCCCCAGGGAGTGAGTTCGAGCGTCGGTCAGCTGGTCGCGCCGTTGACCGTGGAGGTGTCGACGGCCCCGGCCTGGACGCCCCACTTGGTGAGGATCGCCTTGTAGGTGCCGTTCGCCATCAGGGACTCCACGGCGCCCTGGACGGCCTTGGTCAGGGGGGAGTTCTTGGCGACCACGATGCCGTACGGGGCGGTGTCCGTGGTGGAGCCGACCTTCTGCAGCTGGCCGCCGGTCTGCTGCACCGCGTAGTCGACGACCGGCGAGTCGGCCAGCATCACCTGGTCGCGCCCGGCCACCAGGGCCTGGGTGACGTCCGTCTGCAGGTCGAACTTGTCGCCGTCGTTGGGGACGGTCGGCTTGCCCGCCGCCGTGCACGCGGGGTTGATGGTGTTCTTGATCTCGTCGGCCTGGGTGGTGCCGGTCTGCACCGCGACCTTCTTGCCGCACAGGTCGGTCGGGTCGATGTGGTCCGGGTTGCCCGACTTCACCGCGGCACTGGTGCCGGCCGAGAAGTAGGTCACCATGTCGACCGTGGCCTCGCGGTCCTTGGTGTCGGTGAAGGAGCTCATGCCGAGCTGGTACTTGCCCGAGGTGATGCCGGGGATGATCGAGGTGAAGTCGGCGTTCTGCACGTCGGCGCTCAGCCCCAGGGTCTGCGCGATGGCCTTCGCCATGTCGACGTCCATGCCGACCACGTTGCCGCTGGCGTCCTTGAACTCGTTGGGCGCGTAGGACGCGTCCGCGGCGACCACGAGCTTGCCGCTCGACTTGAGGTCCGGCGGGACCAGGGCGGCGAGTGAGGCGACGGCGGTCGGGGTGGGTATCGCCGAGGCGCTGCTGCCGCCGCCGGAGCCGCTGCTACTGCTGCTACTGCTGCAACCGGTGACGGCCAGCGCGCCGGCGAGGGCCAGTGCCCCGAGGGCGGCGAGGTTGGAACGGCGGGTGCGTGTGCGCATGGGGGAGCCTCCTGGTGAGAGGTGAGGCGGATAGGCCGCGGGGTCGGTCCTGTGCGGGGTGGTCCACCCTCCGCCTGGGTGGTGGGGGAATCCTGCCATCACCGAACAGTTGAGCGGAGCACTATTGAGATCAAAAATGCGTAACGCGATCGCTCCGCCGCTCTTTTCCTGCCAGGTTCTCACCGGTGATCGGCTCCCGCCCGGTGGTGCGGCCGGGCGGGAGCCGATCAGTGGCCGGACGAGCGGCCGGATAAATGGCTGGATCAGTGGCTGGTCAGCCACTGGCCAGGGTGCTGGCCAGGGTGCCCACCGCCGCGTCAGAAGCCGCCGTTCACCGTAGCGGCGGGCACGGCGCCGTCCTTGGCGTTCCACTTGGCCAGGATCTGGTCGTAGGCGCCGGTGCGGATCAGCTGGTCGAGTGCCGTGGAGACGACGTCGCGCAGCGTGCCGTTCGCCTTGTTGACGGTGATCCCGTAGGGGCTGGTCTGCAGCACGGCGCCGGTCACCTGGAACCGGCCGCCGCCGCGGTCGGGCTCGGTGTTGTAGGCGGCGACCGGGTAGTCGTTGAGGTCGGCCGCGGCCGCTCCGGAGTCGACCTCGGTCAGGGCCTGCGCGTCGGTGGCGAACTGGTCGATCTTCAGCGGTTTGCCGGCCTGCTGGCAGGCGGACACCTGGCGGGTGGCGATCTCGGCCTGGACGGTGCCGCTCTGCAGGGCGACGGTGTGCCCGCACAGGCCGTCCAGGTTGAGCACCGAGAGCGGATTGCCCGCCTTCACCAGGATCGAGGTGCCGGTGACGAAGTAGTCCACGAAGTCGACGCCGGGGTTGCTCCGGGTGCCGTTGTCGTCCAGGCCCTGCTCCCGCTCCTGGGTGTCGATGACGGCCGACATGGCCAGGTCCAGCCTGCCGGCCTGGACATCCGGGATCAGCTGGGCGAAGGGCTCGTCGACGATCTGGACCTTCATGCCCAGGTAGCCGCCCAGGGCGTCGGCCAGGTCGACGTCCAGGCCGCTGGGACGGTCGGTGCTCGGGTCCTTGAAGTCGACCGGAGCGTAGTTGAGGTTCGAGCCGATCTTGAGGACACCCGCGGCGCGCAGCGCCTTGGGCAGTTGGGCCCGCAGACCGGGGCCGCTGGTCACCGCGGCGGAGGGGGCGGTGGCGCAGCCGGCGAGCAGCAGGCTGCTGATGCCGAGTGCGGGTACGAGGATGCGGTTGCGCATGGCTGGACTGGCTTCCTGAGGGAGGGAAGGAGAGTGAGGTCCGCCACGGCGGGGCTGCTGGGGTGTGCAGCGCGACCTCGGGTCTGCCCAGGTGGCCGCGGGTTCAGGGGTACGCGGCCGGTGTCCGTCGAGGTTGCCGAAAGGGGGGCGGGGACGGTGATCCTCCCATCCCTGTCTGCCGCGCGGAGCGCCGGGTGTGTCAGAATCTGCTATCGGGTGATCCCCGACACCGAACAGAGCCCGCCGGCGCGCGACAGTGCCGGGGTGCACAGGACCGGAAGTCATGACGCCGACTCCGTAGCCGCGGCACCAGCTCCCCTGACGGGCCCCCTGTTCACCCCTGCGTGGCACGTCCCGACCCACCGATACCGGTGAACAGTGCGTGACGAGAGACCGAGGCACACGTGCGATGCCGCCTCTCGCCCTAGGCTCGCCGGAAAGCACCGCGCAGGCTCATCAAAACCCTCACCAGAGGCCCGCTGTCCGACGCGCCTTTCGACCGCCGTCGCACACCGCGGGCCTCGCTGATCATGACGAAGAGGTCATCGTGGCAGCGGAGATCATCCACCCCCGTACCCAGGACACCGACGATCCGGTGGACGCCGTTTTCGCGCTCCACCGCGGCGGCAAGATGGAGGTGCGCGCAACCGTTCCGGTGCGCGACGCGGACGACCTGTCCCTGGCCTACACCCCCGGGGTCGCCCGGGTCTGCACCGCCATCGCGGAGCACCCCGAGCTGGTCAACGACTACACCTGGAAGGCCAACACCGTCGCGGTGGTCACCGACGGCACCGCCGTGCTGGGCCTGGGCGACATCGGCCCGCAGGCCTCGCTGCCCGTGATGGAGGGCAAGGCGATCCTGTTCAAGCAGTTCGGCGGCGTGGACGCGGTCCCGATCGCGCTGGCCTGCACGGACGTGGACGAGATCATCGAGACCGTGGTCCGGCTGGCGCCCTCCTTCGGCGGCGTCAACCTGGAGGACATCTCGGCGCCGCGCTGCTTCGAGATCGAGCGCCGGCTGCAGGAGGCGCTGGACATCCCGGTCTTCCACGACGACCAGCACGGCACCGCGATCGTCAGCACCGCCGCGCTGTGGAACGCCGCCAAGGTCACCGGGCGCGAGATCGGTTCGCTGCGTGCGGTCATCTCCGGCGCCGGCGCGGCCGGCATCGCGATCGCCAAGATGCTGGTGGCGGCCGGCATCGGCGACGTCTCGGTCTGCGACCGGCGTGGCGTGGTCCACCAGGGCCGCGAGGACCTGACCGACGTCAAGGCCGAGATCGCCGGGCTCACCAACAAGGCCGGCCTCACCGGCTCGCTGGCCCAGGCGCTGGACGGGGCGGACGTCTTCATCGGCGTCTCCGGCGGCACCGTGCCGGAGGAGGCGGTGGCCACCATGGCCAAGGACTGCTTCATCTTCGCGATGGCCAACCCGAACCCGGAGATCCACCCCGAGGTCGCGCACAAGTACGCGGCCGTGGTCGCCACCGGGCGCTCGGACTTCCCGAACCAGATCAACAACGTGCTGGCCTTCCCCGGCATCTTCGCCGGCGCGCTCCAGGTGCGGGCCACCCGGATCACCGAGGGCATGAAGCTGGCGGCCGCCCAGGCGCTGGCCGCCGTGGTGGCCGACGAGCTGACGGCGCAGAAGGTGATCCCCTCGCCGTTCGACGCGCGGGTGGCGCCGGCGGTCAGCAAGGCGGTCGCCGAGGCGGCCCGGCGCGAGGGCGTCGCGCGGCGCTAGGCGTACTGACCACGAGGACCGGCGCACGGTGGGCCCGGGACACGCGGCGGAGGTCACACTCCCGCGTGGTTCCGGGCCCCGTCGCTTCTTGGCTAGTGTCCGGTCCATGTTCGCCGCCTACGCAGCCCGCATCGATGCCGACGATCCCCTGAGCGCCCTGGAACTCGGGGAACTGCCCGAGCCCGAGGCCCGACCCGGCTGGAGCGTGGTGACCGTCAAGGCCGCCACCCTCAACCACCACGACCTCTGGTCGCTGCGCGGGGTGGGACTGCCCGCCGAGCGGCTGCCGATGATCCTGGGCTGCGACGCGGCCGGGATCGACGAGCAGGGCAACGAGGTGGTGATCCACTCGGTGATCGGCCAGAGCGGTCACGGGGTCGGGCCCGAGGAGCCGCGCTCGATCCTCACCGAGCGCTACCAGGGCACCTTCGCCCAGCGGGTGGCGGTGCCGACCTGGAACCTGCTGCCCAAGCCGGCCGAGCTCTCCTTCGCCGAGGCGGCCTGCCTGCCGACGGCCTGGCTCACCGCCTACCGGATGCTCTTCACCAACGCCGGGGTGCGCCCGGGCGACACCGTGCTGGTGCAGGGCGCGGGCGGCGGGGTGGCCACCGCGCTGATCGTCCTGGGCAAGGCGGCCGGCCTACGGGTCTGGGTGACCGGCCGGGACGAGGCCAAGCGCGCCCGGGCCGTGGAGCTGGGCGCGGACGCCGCCTTCGAGAGCGGCGCGCGGCTGCCGGCGCGGGTGGACGCGGTGATGGAGACGGTCGGGGCGGCCACCTGGTCGCACTCGGTGAAGTCGCTGCGCCCGGGCGGGACCATCGTGATCTCCGGCGCCACCTCGGGACCGAGCCCGAAGTCGGCCGAGCTGAACCGGATCTTCTTCCTGGAACTCAAGGTGGTCGGCTCGACCATGGGGACCAAGGAGGAGCTCGCCGGGCTGCTCGCGCTCTGCGCGCACGCCGGAGTGCGCCCGGTGATCGACTCGGTGCTGCCGCTGGCCGAGGCGCGCGACGGCTTCGCGCGGCTGGCCAAGGGCGAGGTCTTCGGGAAGGTCGTACTGGAGCCCTGAGGTCGCACAGGAGTCCTGGGGTCGCGCTGGAGCCCTGAGGTTGCACAGAGGCTCTGAGTGGCGCGCTGGGGCTCTGAACGGCGCACGGCCCGTCGCACGCGCCGGGGGCGCGGGCAACGGGCCGTGCTGAGGCGTTCGGTGACGCCTGGTCAGCCGAGCAGGCGGCGCAGCCGCTCGGCGGCGCCGGCCAGCACCGACTGCGCCTCGGCCAGCTGATCGGCCGTCACCCGGCCGCCGTCCCGGGTGGCGTCCCTGGAGGCGTCGCGGACCTGGTCGCGGAACCGGTCCAGCAGCCGCTCCAGCTCGCGCGCCGGGTCGGCGTCGGCCTCGGTGCGGGCCCAGTCGGGCAGGTCGGCCGGCGCGTCCCCGCCGACGTCGCCCTTGCCGAAGTCGACCTTGTCCGCCGCCCGATCGCTCGGGCCGCTCCCGGCACCCTCGCCCCAGCGGGCCGAGTCGGCCAGGCCGGCCAGGCCCCTGGTCAGCTCGGAGAGGCCCTCGGCCAGACCGGTCGGCCAGTCGCCCTTGGAGACGTGCTCGCGCACCTGCTGCTCGACCCGGCGCTTGATCCGCAGCGCCTCCTGCTGCGCCGCCTGGCGCACCGCCTGCGACTGCTCCTTGGCCTTGCGGGCCTCCTCCTTGGCCTTCTTGGCCTGCTCCTTGGCGGCCCGCTCCTGCTCCTTGGCCTTCTTGGCCTGGGCCTTGAAGCCGGCGAACTCCTCCTTGGTGCGCTGCCAGCCCGCCTCGCCGCCCAGCGGCGCGGTCCGCGGGGTGCCGGGGTCGGCCGCCCGGGGCGCGTTGCGGGCCGCGTCGCGCAGTTCGGCGCGCAGGTCCTTGGCGGAGTCCCGGACGTCCTCCCGGATCGCCCCGGCGAGCTGGGCGACCGAGTCGCTGATCTCCACCTCCAGCTCGGCCAGGTCCTCCTGACGCTCGGTCAGCTCCTCACGGCCGGCCTCGGTGATCCGGTAGACCTTGCGGCCACCCTCGGTGCTGTGCTCCACGAGCCCCTCCTGCTCCAACTTGGCCAGACGCGGATAAACGGTGCCGGCGGACGGCGCGTAGAGCCCGTGGAAGCGCTCCTCCAGCAGGCGGATCACCTCGTAGCCGTGCCGGGGTGACTCGTCGAGCAGCTTCAGCAGGTAGAGCCGCAGCCGGCCGTGGGCGAAGACGCCGCTCATTCCTGCTCACCCTTCGGCTCGTCGGTCAGCTCGGGGTCGGCGGCGGGGCCGCTCAGCTCCTTGACCAGGCTGGGCCCCTCGTCCTCGGGCTCGGGGCGGCGCAGCACCGAGATCGCGCCGGAGACGGTGGTGACCTGGAGCCTGCCGGTGCCGGCCCCGAGCCGGCCGCTGAGCTTCTTCGCGCCCCAGCTGCCGCCGACCGTCAACTCCTCGAAGGCGGTGGCGAACTGGCCGTTGGTGCTGCCGGCCTCCACCGTGGTGTCGGCGGGCTGCGGCAGCCGCACCGCGACGTCCCCGTTGACCGTGTTGATCTTCACCGAGGCCGGCGCGGTGCCCGCCAGGTCCAGGGTGACCGCGCCGCCGACCGTGTTGGCGTGCAGCGAGGCGGGGGTGCCGGAGATGACCGTCAGATCGCCGGAGACGGTCTTGACCCGCAGCTCACCGGCCACCGACTGGGCGTCCACGTCGCCGGAGACGCTCTTGGCCTCGATCAGCCCGTCCAGGCCGACCAGCGTGGTGCTGCCGGCCACGCCGTGCACCGAGGTGCCGCCGCGCACGCCGGAGACGGTGGCCTCGGCGGTGACCGTGCCGACCTTGACCTCGGTGGTGGCCGGCACGGTCAGCGAGACCACGGCGCGGGCCCGGCGCTTGCGGAAGAGCGAGTCCAGCACGCCCTTGACCGATTCGACCGACTTGAACCGCTCGCCGAAGTCGTTCCAGTCCAGCTCGGGGTAGGTGACGGTGAGCACGCCGTCCGCGAGGGTCACCCGCAGCGGGTCGCCGTCCAACTCGGTGACCTCCAGGCGGGCGGGGCCCTCGGCGGCGACCACGTTGACCGCCCCGCCGACGATCCGCACGTTCAGCGCCCGCACCGCCTCGTCGAAGGTGATCCGGTCGGGTTCGCTGACTGTCCACTGGCTCATCTGTTCGTCCTCCCGTGTGGCGGCCGCCGTCGTACGCTGGAGTGGCGACGATCCGGCAAGTCGCGATGTATCGCGTCTTCCGAGAAACACGATATATCGCGTGGCGGGGAAGTCAAGTGGTTCTCCGCGCCGAGAACGTGGCAGGGCCCGGCAGGCGGTTGCCTGCCGGGCCCTGCCGCGCGTCGGGAGCGCCTGGCGGCTCAGTCCTCGTCCTCGTCGTCCAACCGGGCCAGCCAGGTGGCCAGCCGCTCGACGGGGACCTCGAAGTCGGGATTGAGGTCCACGAACTCGCGCAGGCGCTCGGCCAGCCACTCGAAGGTGACCTCCTCGTCGCCGCGCCGGCTCGCCAGCTCCTCGATGCCGCGGTCGGTGAAGTACACGGTGCGCTCCGGTGGTTCCTCAGGACGGGTTACCGGGCCAGGATAGACGGGCTCAGGCGCCGCCCTGCCAGGTGTTCACCGAGAGCTTGACCTCGCCGGTCTGCGCGTTGGCGGTCTCCACGGCCGCGATGCCGATGGCGTGGGTGGTGCGGTCGCGGATGCAGAGCAGCCGGCCCGCGCTGGCGTGGTTGAAGGACAGGTCGGAGTCCGGGTGGGTGTCGATCGCCGCGTCGCACTGGGCCGGGGTGACGGCGGGGTCGGTGATCACCGCGAAGTCGGAGGCGTCGTCGCCGTCCGAGCCGAAGGAGTCGGCCTGGCTGCCGCCGCCGTTGCCGGTGTTCTGCAGCGACAGGCCCCACTTGAGGCTGGTGCCAGGGGCCACCAGCTTCCCGTTGACCAGGTCGACCCGGTACGCGTTGCTGGCGTACTCGGTGGCCGGGATGTCCAGCTCGATCTTGCTCACCAGCGGGGTGTAGCCGCCCAGCGCGGCGGTCGCCGAGACGCCGCTGACCGGGGTGGGCGCGAGGGCGGCCGACGAGCCGGTGGTGCCGGTGGTGCCGGGGGTGCCGGGGGTCGCGGCGTCGGGGCCCGCGGTGTCCGGGCTCGCGCTGCCCGGGGCGCTGGGGGGTGGCAGGACGGCCGGGGTGGGCGAGGTGGCCGGGGCCTGGCTGCTGGTGCGGCCGCTGCTGCTGCCGTCGGCGCTGTTCGACTTGTCGTTCCTGGTCAGCAGCACGCCGCCCAGCGCGCCGCCGAGCGCCATCACCACGGCGACGGTCAGCAGGGTCTTCCAGGAGACCCCCTTCCGCTTGGCCGGCGGCGGCGGCGGCGGTGCGGCTGCGGGCGCGGGCGCGGGGACGGGCGCGGGGACGGGCTGCTGGAGCAGCACGGTCGGCTCCGGCGGCCGCAGCTGCGTGGTGGGCGCCTCGACGGGCGGCGGCGGTGCGGCCGGTGCCACCGGGCCGGTGACCGGGAAGTCGGGCGCGGCGGCCGGCGCGGTGGTCGGCACGGTGGGTACCGGCGGCGCGCTCGGCCGCGGCGGGGCGGCGACCGGGGCGGCGGCCGGGGCCGGCGGCGGTGTCCTGGGCAGGTCGGAGCGCCGGGTGAGCTCGGTGGCGACCGGCGCCGGCAGCCAGTCCTCGGCGAACCGCAGCTGCCCGCCGACGGAGGGGTGGTTGCGGGCGATCTCGATGATCTCGGCCGGCGCCGGCCGGTCCTCGGGCGACTTGGCCAGGCAGCGCAGCACCAGCTCGCGCAGGTCGTCGGGCACCGCGGCCAGCTCCGGCGGCTCGTGCACCACCCGGTAGAGCACCGCGGTCTCCGGCCCCTCGCCGAACGGCGGCACCCCGCTTGCCACGTAGGCGGCCAGCGCGCCCAGCGCGAAGACGTCGGTGGCGGGGGTGACGGGCGAGCCCTGGGCCTGCTCGGGCGCCATGAAGGCGGGCGAGCCGATCCGGAACCCGGTGCCGGTCAGCGCGGTGGCGTCGGCGGCCCTGGCGATGCCGAAGTCGATCACCCGCGGGCCGTCGGCGGCGACCAGCACGTTGGCGGGCTTGAGGTCGCGGTGCACCACGGCGACGCTGTGGATGGCCTGCAGCGCCTCGGCGATGCCGCCGAGCAGCAGCAGCACGGTGCGCACCGGCAGCGCGCCGTGCTCGCGCACCACCTGCTGCAGCGAGGGCCCGGGCACGTAGGCGGTGACCAGCCAGGGCGCGTCGGCCGTGGTGCCGGCGTCGATCACCTGGGCGGTGTACAGGCCGTGGATCCGCTGCGCGTTGGCCACCTCCTGGGTGAACCGGCGGCGGAACTCGGCATCCTCGGCGAACTCGGCGCGGACCACCTTCAGCGCCACCGGCCGGCCACCCGGGGTGTACGAGAGGTAGACCCGGCCCATGCCGCCGGCCCCCAGCCGCGCGTACAGCTTGTACCCGGCCACCTCGGTCGGGTCGTCCGGGTGCAGCGGCTGGAAGGTGGGCGGCGGCGGCGCGGCGGTACGTGGATCGTCGGCAGGCATGGCGCCGAGATTAGCGACGGACCGTCAGGCGCGAGACGGCGGGACCGGTTTGGTTACCCAGCCGATATCTGCGGCAGCGGGAAGGCCCCGGTCCGCGTGCGGACCGGGGCCTTCCCGGGGAGCTGCTGACCGGATGTCAGAGGCCGTAGACCTCTTCGATCAGCGCCTGCTGCTCGGCGGCGTGCCGCTTGGCCGAGCCCACGGCCGGGGCCGAGGAGGCGTTGCGGGCCACCCGGCGCAGCCGGCCGCCGCTGGCCTTGCGGCCGATCACCACGTCGAGGTGGTCGACCAGGTTCATCGCGATGAACGGCCAGGCGCCCTGGTTGGCCGGCTCCTCCTGGGCCCAGACGAACTGGACGTCCTCGCCGTACCGGGCCAGCTCCTCCTGGAGCTCGGCGATCGGCAGCGGGTAGAGGCGCTCGACCCGGACGATCGCGGTGTCGGTGACGCCGCGCTCGGTGCGGGCCGCCTCCAGGTCGTAGTAGAACTTGCCCGCGGTGATGACCACCTTGCGCACGTTGGCCGGGTCGACGGTGGAGTCGCCGATCACCGGGCGGAACGCGCCGGAGGTGAACTCCTCCGCCGAACTGGCCGCGGCCTTCAGACGCAGCATCGACTTCGGGGTGAAGACGACCAGCGGCTTGTGGTGCGGGTTGTGCACCTGCCAGCGCAGCAGGTGGAAGTAGTTCGACGGCGAGGTCGGCATCGCGACCGTCATGTTGTTCTGCGCGCACAGCTGCAGGAAGCGCTCGGGACGCGCGGACGAGTGGTCCGGCCCCTGGCCCTCGTAGCCGTGCGGCAGCAGCAGGGTGACGCCGGAGTGCTGGCCCCACTTCTGCTCGGCCGAGGCGATGTACTCGTCGACCACGGTCTGCGCGCCGTTGACGAAGTCGCCGAACTGCGCCTCCCACATGACCAGCGAGTTCGGGCGGGTCAGCGAGTAGCCGTACTCGAAGCCCATCGCCGCGTACTCCGACAGCAGGCTGTCGTAGACGGTGTAGCGGGCCTGGTCCTCGGTCAGGTAGAGCAGCGGGGTGTAGTCCTCGCCGGTGACCCGGTCGATCAGCACCGCGTGGCGCTGGCCGAAGGTGCCGCGGCGGCTGTCCTGGCCGGCCAGCCGGACCGGGTGGCCCTCCATCAGCAGCGAGCCGATGGCCAGGGTCTCACCGGTGGCCCAGTCGATCGTGCCGTCCTCGATCGAGGCGGCGCGGCGCTGGAGCTGCGGCAGCAGGCGCGGGTGGACGGTCAGCCACTCGGGCAGGTTGACCTGCGAGGCGGCGATCCGCTTGACCATCTCCTGGGAGATGCCGGTCTGGATGTTCACCGGGAAGTCGGGCACCGGCTTGCCGCCGGGGGTGCCGGCCTGCGCCTGGGCCGCGTCGCGGACCTCGGCGAAGACCTTCTCCAGCTGGCCCTGGAAGTCCTGGAGCGCGGACTCCGCCTCTTCCATGGTGATGTCGCCCCGACCGATCAGGCCCTCGGTGTAGAGCTTGCGCACCGAGCGCTTCTTGTCGATCAGGTCGTACATCAGCGGCTGGGTGAACGACGGGTTGTCGGCCTCGTTGTGACCGCGGCGGCGGTAGCAGATGAGGTCGATCACGACGTCCTTGTGGAACGCCTGGCGGAACTCGAAGGCCAGGCGCGCGACGCGGACCACGGCCTCCGGGTCGTCGCCGTTCACGTGGAAGATCGGGGCCTCGATCATCCGGGCGACGTCGGTGCAGTACATCGAGGAGCGGCTGGAGGCCGGGGCGGCGGTGAAGCCGACCTGGTTGTTGACCACCAGGTGGATCGTGCCGCCGGTGCGGTAGCCGCGCAGCTGCGACATGTTCAGGGTCTCCGCGACCACGCCCTGGCCGGCGAAGGCCGCGTCGCCGTGGATCTGGATCGGCAGCACCGGGAACGAGGTGCCGCCCTGGTCCAGCACGTCCTGCTTGGCGCGCACGATGCCCTCGACCACCGGGTCCACCGTCTCCAGGTGGGACGGGTTGGCGGCCAGCGAGACCTTGATGGTCTCGCCGTCCAGGCCGGTGAAGGTGCCCTCGGAGCCCAGGTGGTACTTGACGTCGCCGGAGCCGTGCATCGACTTCGGGTCGAGGTTGCCCTCGAACTCGCCGAAGATCTTGCCGTACGGCTTGCCGACGATGTTGGCCAGCACGTTGAGCCGGCCGCGGTGGGCCATGCCGATCACGGCCTCGTCGAGGCGGTGCTCGGCGGCGGCGTCGATGGTCGCGTCGAGCAGCGGGATGAGCGACTCGCCGCCCTCCAGCGAGAAGCGCTTCTGGCCGACGTACTTGGTCTGCAGGAAGGTCTCGAAGGCCTCGGCCGAGTTCAGCCGGCGCAGGATGCGCAGCTGCTCCTCGCGCTCCGGCTTGGTGTACGGCTTCTCGACCCGCTCCTGGATCCACTTGCGCTGCTTGGGGTCCTGGATGTGCATGTACTCGATGCCGACGGTGCGGCAGTACGAGTTGCGCAGCAGCCCGAGGATGTCCCGGAGCTTCATGATCTTCTGGCCGCCGAAGCCGCCGACCGCGAACTCGCGCTCCAGGTCCCACAGCGTCAGGCCGTGCTCGACCACGTCCAGGTCGGGGTGCTTGCGCTGCTTGTACTCCAGCGGGTCGGTGTCGGCCATCAGGTGGCCGCGGACCCGGTAGGAGTGGATGAGCTCCATCACGCGGGCGGTCTTGTTGACGTCGTCCTCGTGCGTGGTGGCGACGTCGGTGGCCCAACGGACCGGCTCGTACGGGATCCGCAGCGACTCGAAGACCTCGTCGTAGAACCCGTGCTCGCCCAGCAGCAGCTGGTGGATCGAGCGCAGGAACTCGCCGGACGCCGCGCCCTGGATGACCCGGTGGTCGTAGGTCGAGGTGAGCGTCATGATCTTGGAGACGCCGAGCCGGGCCAGGGTGTCGGGGTTGGAGCCCTGGAACTCGGCCGGGTACTCCATCGCGCCGACACCGAGGATGGTGCCCTGGCCCTGCATCAGGCGCGGCACGGAGTGCACGGTGCCGATGCCGCCGGGGTTGGTCAGCGAGACCGTCACCCCGGTGAAGTCGTCCATCGTCAGCTTGTTGGCGCGGGCCCGGCGGACGATGTCCTCGTAGGCCTGCCAGAAGCCGAAGAAGTCCAGCGTGTCGGCCTTCTTGATGGCCGCGACGACCAGCTGGCGGTCGCCGTTGGGCTTCACCAGGTCGATGGCCAGGCCCAGGTTCACGTGGTCCGGCTTGACCAGGAAGGACTTGCCGTCCTTGACCGCGTAGCTGTGGTTCATGCCAGGGGTCGCCTTCAGGGCCTGCACCAGCGCGTAGCCGATCAGGTGGGTGAAGGAGACCTTGCCGCCGCGGGCGCGCTGCAGGTGGTTGTTGATGACGATGCGGTTGTCGATCAACAGCTTGGCCGGCACGGCGCGCACGCTGGTCGCGGTGGGCACCTCCAGCGAGGCGTCCATGTTGGTGGCGACGGCCTTGGCCGGGCCGCGCAGCGGAACGAGCTCGGGCCCGGTGCTCTCCGGCGCCGGCGCGGCGGGCGCGACGGCGGCCTTGGGAGCCGGCGGCGCGGCCGGTGCGGCTGCCAGCGGCGCGGCCGCGGCAGGCGCGGCCACCGGCGGCACTGCCGCGGGGGCCGGGGCTGCCACAGCGGCGGCGGGGGCAGGCGCCACCGCCGCGACGGGCGCAGCAGGGGCAGGGGCAGCAACGGTGGTCGGCGTGGGGCCGGCCTGGGTCGCGGCCTGGGTCACTGGGGTCACCTCGGTACCGGGCTTGTAGTCGGCGAAAAAGTCCCACCAGGCTCGGTCGACCGAGTTGGGATCCTGGAGGTACTGCTGGTAGATCTCGTCGACGAGCCACTCATTGGGGCCGAAGCCAGTGGTGCTTGCCGAGCTGGGGGTTTCAGGGTGTGGCGACACGGCGGCAACCGCCCTCTTCCGCTTCCTTTTGGGATGTTTGGACAGCGGGGATTAAGGCTACGCCCCTGACCAGTGATCGCGCAGTCCCCTGGGGGTCGGCGTCGCCCAGATCACAGTGCCGCCGGCCACATTGGCTGGAAAAAGACGTTAGAAGGCTGATCGGAGAGGGAATCGGGCAGTCCTGCTCACTCGGTGAAACGGCACGAAACCGGACAAAAGATCACCAGAGTGGCCACTTGTGATCGATCTGGGGCTGTCGACCACCGGATTGTCCCAATTCTGTGACAATGCTGGCCACAACGGACAGGGCGTGGTGGTCCGGTGCGCCGGAGTGCTCCTGGACCACCGCCGACGGGCCCGAGCCGCGGCGGGTCCTGGAGCCGTGGCGGGTCCTAGAGCCGCGGCGGGTCCTAGAGCCGCGGTCTGGGCAGCACCGGGGCGAAGCCCGGCAGGGTGACCTGGATGAGGCAGCCACCGCCACCGCCGCCGTCGGCGACCTCGATCCGCCCGCCGTGCAGATCCACCGCCCAGCGGGCGATGGCCAGGCCCAGGCCGGTGCCGCCGTCGCTGCCAGGCCCCTGGGCGGTGGGGGAGCCGGCCCGGCTGAACCGGTCGAAGACCCGGGTGCGGTCCTGCGCCGGTATCCCCGGACCCTGGTCCTGCACCTCCAGCAGCAGCGCCAGCGGCGCGTCGCCGGCCCTGGCCCGCACGGTCACGGTGCCGCCGGGCGGGGAGTGCTTGCAGGCGTTGTCCACCAGGTTGGCCACCACCTGGTGGAGCCGCTCCGGATCGGCCAGCCCGGTCAGCTGCTCCGGCTGGACGTCGAGCCGCAGCCGGACGTCGTCGCGCCGGCTCCAGGCGCCGCCGGCCGTGGCGCCGTCCACCGTCAGCCCGCGCAGCACGCCGGCCAGGAAGGGGGCCACCTCGAACTCGCGGGCGTCCAGCGGCACCACGCCGCCGTCCAGCTTGGACAGGTCGAGAAGGTGGGAGACCAGCCGACCGAGCCGCTCGGTCTGCTCCAGGGCGGCGCCCAGGGTGTTCTGCGCGGGCGGCACCACGCCGTCCACCATGTTCTCCAGCACGGCGCGCAGGGCGGCGATCGGCGTGCGCAGCTCGTGCGAGACGTTCGCCACCAGCTCGCGCCGGTGCCGGTCGGCCGCCTCCAGGTCGGCGGCCATCTTGTTGAAGGTCACCGCCAGCTCGCCGATCTCGTCGCGGGAGCCGGTGGTCACCCGGCGGCTGTAGTCGCCGCCGGCCATCGCCCTGGCCGCCGCGGTCATCTCGCGCAGCGGGGCGGTCAGGGTGTGCGCCAGCAGCTGCATGAAGAGCAGCGAGGCGATCATCGAGAAGGCCATGATCACCCGGATCTGGGTCTCCGAGCGGATCGCGATCACCACCAGCCCGGTGGCGACCACCACCGACACGATGACCAGCAGGGCGAGTTTGCCCTTGATCGAGCGCACCGGGTCGAACGGTCGTATGTCCCGCCAGATCCGCGCGCCCGCGCGCGCCGGCCACCGCTGCTGGCGCGGTGTCGGCTCGGGCTCGGTGCGAGCCCGTGGTGAGGTGTTCATCGGTGCCTGGTCCCCGTACTCCTGTGCCCCCGTGGCCCCCGCAGCTGACCGGTCGCCGCTCTGGGCGCACCGCTCACCCCACCGGCGCCTCCAGCGCGTAGCCGACGCCGTGCACGGTGCGGATCCAGGTCGCGCCGATCTTCCGGCGCAGCGCCTTGACGTGGCTGTCCACCGTGCGGGTGCCGGACGCGTCGGTCCAGTCCCAGACCTCGGCGAGCAGCTGCTCGCGGGTCAGCACCGCGCGCGGCTGGGCGGCCAGGCAGGCCAGCAGGTCGAACTCGGTGGGCGTCAGGTGGACGTCGCCGGAGGCGAGCCGGACCCGGCGCTGCACGTGGTCGATCTCCAGTTCGCCGAACCGCAGCGAGCCGAGGGCCGGGGTTCTGGCCGCCTGCTGGGCCCGCTCGACCCGCCGCAGCAGCACGTTGACCCGGGCCGCCAGCTCGCGCATCGAGAAGGGCTTGGTCATGTAGTCGTCGGCGCCCACGCCGAGGCCGACCAGCAGGTCCGTCTCGTCGTCGCGGGCGGTCAGCATCAGCACCGGGACCGGTCGCTGCGCCTGGATCCGGCGGCAGACCTCCAGGCCGTCGAAGCCGGGCAGCATGATGTCGAGCACCACGAGGTCGGGCTGCCAGGTGTGGAAGCCGTCCACCGCGCCGGGGCCGTCGTGCGCCACGGCGACCTTGAAGCCCTCCGCACCGAGCCGGGCGGCGATGGACTCGGCGATGGTCGGTTCGTCCTCCACCACCAGTACACGTCGCTGGGCAATCACACCGCTGCCGCTGGTGTCCTGTTGAATCTCTGTCACGGTCACGCCACCGCCCCCAGGGCCTGCGGGCCGCCACCTGTGGGAGTGGCGGGCACCGCTCGTAGTCTTGTTCCGTCGTCAATTGGCCGTGCTGAACTGCCGTGCCGTCTCGGTCGCCCCGGGCTCCGCCAAGCGCGGGTCACGGACCGCGGCTTCCCAGCCGTCGGCCCGACATGCGTACCTCGCAGCGTACGGACACCCGGCGAGCACCGGCAGGCGGTCCGCAGAATTCCGGACCACAGGCCGTCGCGTGCGCCCCGGGGACCCGGCACGGGCCGTTACCTTACCCGTCCATGTCGTGTGGTGGTAACGGTGCGTATGCACGAACCCGTGACCGGCCCCGGCCGGGCGACGGCGGGCCGCTGGTCCGTACCAACTCCTGAACTGCCTTAACGGGGACCGCAACCCGATCCTCAGCCGACTCTCAGGCGCACGTCGTACCGTGGACGAAACCGGCCGGCGATGGCAGGTTGTGCACGCGCAGCGAGCGATCGGACCGATGGGAGGCGCCATGGCGGACACGTCCGCGGACGCGACCCGGGGTGGTGCGCGCCCCGCCGAGGTGACACCCCTGACCGGTCTGCGGTTGGGCCTGCGCTCGGTGCCGCTGCGCTGGGTGCTGGAGCGGCTGCCCACGCCGCGGCGCAACCCCTTCGCCTGCGCGTACCTGCTGGTGCTGGCCGGCACCACGGTCCTCGCCCAGGTCGCCGACCCCGATCTGGTCCACCGGCTGCAGACGATGTCCAGCACCGACGGCCACAACCTGCTGCACGCCCCGGTGCGCTCGCTGCTGATGAGCGGGCTCTGGGTGGCCGGGCCGGTCTGGATGCCCTACCTGTGGGCCTTCGCCTTCACCGTGGCCCCGCTGGAGCGGCGGGTCGGCGCGCTGCGCGCCGCGGGGGTCTTCGTGGCCGGGCACGTGGTGGGCACGCTGCTCTCCCAGGGCGTGGTGGCCCTCGCGGTGGCCACCGGCCAGGTCGGGCCGAGCATCCTGGACGAGCTGGACATCGGGGTCAGCTACGGGGTGCTGGCCAGCCTGGGCGCGCTGGCCGGGCTGCTGCCGCCGCGCGGGCGCTACCTGGCGCTGGGCGGCGCGGTGCTGCTGGTGGTGCACCAGATCGTCAGCGACCAGGACCTGATCACCGCCGTCGGCCACCCGACCGCGTTGCTCACCGGGGTGGCGCTGTGGACCGTGCTGCGGCGGCCGCGGCGGCCCGGGCGCGGGTCGGGCCGGGTGCGGCGGCCGCTGGTCGAGCCGGTGCTCCACCGCGCGTAGGGCCGCGCCGCCTGATCCTGCCGGGCGCGCGACGCCGGGCAGCCGGCCCCGGCCCGCGGGGGACGACCTCCCGGGGCCCGATCCGATCGCTCAGAGCGAACAGAGTCCCGGGAACATCCAGCCCTCGCGAAGCCTTAGTCAAGTCGACTCAAGTTCACTGACTGGGGAGAGATCATGGCATCGACGTCCGCTCCGCTCACTCTGCCCGTGCTGCCCCTCGACGACGAGGTCGTGCTGCCCGGCATGGTGGTGCCGCTGGACCTCAAGGACACCGAGGTGCGCGCCGCCGTGGAGGCCGCCAGGGCCGCCGTGCGGGCGTCGGTGAGCGGCGCCGCGGGCACCGGCAAGCCGCAGGTGCTGCTGGTGCCCCGGCTGGACGGCTCGTACGCCGCGGTGGGCACCCTGGCCACCGTCGAGCAGGTCGGCCGGCTGGCCGACGGCGAGCCGGCCGCCCTGGTGCGCGCGGTCCGCCGGGTGCGGATCGGCGCCGGCACCACAGGGCCGGGCGCCGCGCTCTGGGTGGAGACGACGCCGTTCAAGGAGTCCTCGGTCGGGCTGCCGGTGGGTGGCCGGGCCGCCGAGCTGGTGAAGGAGTACAAGGCGGTCTCGACCCAGTGGCTGCGCAAGCGCGGCGCCTGGCAGATCGTCGACCGGGTGGCCGAGATCGAGGGCGTCGGCGAGCTGGCCGACAACATCGGCTACGCCCCCTTCGCCACCGCCGAGCAGAAGCTGAAGGTGCTGCTGGAGGCCGACCAGGTGGCCCGCCTGGAGTACGCCCTGCAGCTGCTGCGCGACCACCTCGCCGAGGAGGAGGTCAACGACACCATCCGCAAGGACGTCGAGGAGGGCGTGGCCAAGCAGCAGAAGGAGTTCCTGCTCCGCCGCCAGCTGGAGGCGGTGCGCAAGGAGCTCGCCGAGCTGAACGGCGAGGCGGCCGACGAGGAGGGCGACTACCGGGCCCGGGTCGAGGCCGCCGAGCTGCCCGAGAAGGTGCGGGAGGCGGCGCTCAAGGAGGTCGACAAGCTGGAGCGCTCCAGCGACCAGTCGCCCGAGGGCAGCTGGATCCGCACCTGGCTGGACACCGTCCTGGAGCTGCCCTGGAACAACCGCAGCGAGGACGCCTACGACATCGCCGGCGCCCGCGCCGTGCTGGACGCCGACCACGCGGGCCTGGCGGACGTGAAGGACCGGATCGTCGAGTACCTGGCGGTGCGCAAGCGCCGGGCCGACCAGGGGCTGAGCCTGGTCGGCGGCCGGCGCGGCGGCGCGGTGCTGGCGCTGGTCGGCCCGCCCGGGGTCGGCAAGACCTCGCTGGGCGAGTCGGTCGCGCGGGCGATGGGCCGCGACTTCGTGCGGGTCGCGCTCGGCGGCGTCCGGGACGAGGCCGAGATCCGCGGCCACCGGCGCACCTACGTCGGCGCGCTGCCCGGCCGGATCGTGCGCGCGATCAAGGAGGCCGGCTCGATGAACCCGGTCGTCCTGCTGGACGAGATCGACAAGGTCGGCTCGGACTACCGCGGCGACCCGGCGGCCGCCCTGCTGGAGGTGCTGGACCCGGCGCAGAACCACACCTTCAGGGACCACTACCTGGAGGTCGAACTGGACCTGTCCGACGTGGTCTTCCTGGCCACCGCCAACGTGCTGGAGGCCATCCCCGAGCCGCTGCTGGACCGGATGGAGCTGGTGCGCCTGGACGGCTACACCGAGGACGAGAAGGTCGTCATCGCCCGCGACCACCTGCTGCCGCGCCAGCTGGAGCGGGCCGGCCTGCCGGCCGAGGAGGTCGCGGTCTCCGAGGGCGCGCTGCGCAAGCTCGCGGGGGAGTACACCCGCGAGGCCGGGGTGCGGAACCTGGAGCGGGCGGTGGCCCGGATCCTGCGCAAGGTCGCCGCGCAGAGCGAGCTGGGCGAGCGCGAGCTGCCCGTCTCGATCGGCGCCGAGGACCTGCGCGGCCTGATCGGCCGGCCGCACCACACCCCCGAGGCGGCCCAGGAGCCCTCCGAGCGGCGCACGGCGGTGCCGGGCGTGGCCACCGGCCTGGCGGTCACCGGCGCGGGCGGCGACGTCCTCTACATCGAGGCCTCGCTGGCCGATGCCGAGACCGGCTCGACCGGCCTGACCCTCACCGGCCAGCTGGGCGAGGTGATGAAGGAGTCGGCCCACATCGCCCTCTCCTACCTGCGCTCGCGCGGCGCCGAGCTGGAGCTGCCGGTCACCGGCCTGCGGGAGCGCGGCATCCACCTGCACATCCCGGCGGGCGCCGTCCCCAAGGACGGGCCGAGCGCGGGCATCACGATGACCACGGCGCTGGCCTCGCTGCTCTCCGGGCGCAAGGTCCGCACCGACGTCGCGATGACCGGTGAGGTCTCGCTGACCGGGCGGGTGCTGCCGATCGGCGGCCTGAAGCAGAAGCTGCTCGCCGCCGACCGGGCCGGGATCACCACGGTGATCATCCCCAAGCGCAACGAGCCCGACCTGGACGACGTCCCGGCCGAGGTGCTGGAGCGGTTGAGCGTGCACCCGGTGGCGGACGTCCGCGAGGTGCTGGCGCTGGCCCTGGAGTCGGCCGAGGTGCTGGTGGCGGCGGCCTGACCAAGGTGAAGTCCCTTGGTGCCCGGCGGACCTGACGGTGCGTCGGGCACCGAGGCGTTGTGGCGGCGGGCGTGCCCGGCTGATGGCGGTCCGCCGGATCTGACCGGTTCGATCGACGAGGCGCCGGACAGCCGTCCCGGGCGGTGAGACACCTCTTGTGAGACAGAGTGTCAGCCGCCAGCATGGAGGCATGACCTCGCACACGTGGCTGAGCCGTCGACTGGCTGTCGACCTGGCGCGCTCGTGTTCCGCGATCTGTCACCGCGGCTGCTGAGCGCGGTGACCCGTCCGGCCGTTCGGGCCGGGCCGAGACGCTTCCCGTGTGGTCGGGCGGGGTGCACCGCCGTGTCGCGCCGTGCCCCATCCCCCTGTCGAAACGGGATACCCATGCGCTTCGTGCTGCCCTCGCGGGCCGCCGTCCTGACCGCTGCCGCACTGCTGGCGGTCGCGTCCGCCGCCCCGGCGTCCGCCGCCCCGGCCACCGTGCTGCCGCCGGCCAACCCCTACGCCGGGCCACCCGGCTCGGCCACCATGCACGGCGACACCGGCTCCTCCGACGCCACCGTGCTCGCCGGGCCGCCGGCCGGACCGCTCACCTCGCACCGCACCGCGCTGGCCTCGGCCTGCCCGACCATCCTGGACGGCTCGGACGGCATCCCGGTGGCGCTCTGCACCACGATGTTCGGGCAGATCCCGACCGTGCACCTGCTGGACCCGGCCACCGGCGACTCGACCGCGCAGCTGGCGCTGACCAAGGGCTCGCTGCTCGGCGGGGTCTACGCCTACCTGGACGACCAGAACCGACTGGTGGTGGTCGACGGCAACCGGGACCTGCTGCGGATCGGGCACCACAACGGCACGCTGACCGTCGAGAGCACCCTCTCGCTGGCCGCGGCGGTGCCGGCGGGCGACTCCGTGGTCGGCCTCTCGCCCGACTGGCAGGGTCGGGTCTGGTTCGCCACCACCAACGGCCTGGTCGGCACCGCGGACCCGGTCACCGGCGCCGTGCACACCCTGGCGCTGCCCGCGGGGGAGCAGGTGGCGAACAGCATCTCCACCGTCCCCGGCGGCACGGCGGTGGCCACCACGGCCGCGCTCTACCTGCTCACCGCGGGCCCCGACGGCACCCCGCGGATCAGCTGGCGCCAGGCCTACGACCGCGGCCCCGCCCGCAAGCCGGGCCAGCTGAGCTGGGGCACCGGCTCGACGCCGGTCTTCTTCGGCCCGGCCACCGGCACCGAGTACGTGGCCATCACCGACAACGCGGTGCCGCACGAGCACCTGCTGGTCTACCGGGCCGACACCGGGGCCCAGGTCTGCGCCGTCCCGGTGCTCCTCGCGGCCGGCAGCGAGAGCGGCACCGAGAACGCCCCGATCGGCGCCGGCGGCAGCGTCTTCGTGGCCGGCACCTACGGCTACCCGTACCCGGCGCTGCCGGCCGGGGCGCCGGCCAGCGTGCCCGCCTCGGCCGACTTCGAGGGCGGGATGAGCCGGGTGGACGTGCGCGCCGACGGCTCGGGCTGCGACCTGGTCTGGGACACCACCACCCGTTCGGCGGCCGTGCCGCAGCTCACCCTCGGCGACCAGCTGATCCACACGGTGCTGCGCGAGCCGGTGATCCCCGGCACCAGCGGTACCTCGATCCTCGACCCGTACTACTACGCGGAGATCGACCCGCGCACCGGCGCGGTGGTGCGGACCTCGCTCCTGGGGGTCACGTCCCTCTACGACAGCCTGCAGATGGTGGGCACCACCGCGCCCGGAGGGGTGGTCTACCAGGGCAGCCTGACCGGAGTGCTGCGGATTTCCGCGGGCTGACGGCAGGGCTGACGGCAGGGCTGACGGCAGGGCGGGCGCGCCCCGGGGGTGCGCCCGTTCCGCGCGCCCCGGGGTGCGCCCGTTCCGGGGAGTCGATTGAGGTGCCCCACGGCATTCGTGCGACACTGCGCCAATGCCGTCGCCCACACAGAGAGTCCTGGCCAAGGTGCCGGGGCCGCTGCGTCCCATCTTGTTGCAGCACCGCAGTCTGGTGAAGTTCCTCGTGGTGGGTGGCTCGTGCTTCCTGCTGACGCTAGTGATCAACTACGGGCTCAAGCTCACCGTTTGCCAGAACAAGCCGGTTGTCGCGCTGACCATCGGAACGGCCGTCGCGACGGTGTTCTCGTACATCCTGAACCGCCAGTGGTCCTTCCGGTCGGAGGGCAGCCACAAGGAGGCCATCCCGTTCTTCGCGGTGAGCGCGCTGGCGGTCGGGGTCAACGACCTGCCGCTGCTGGTCAGCCGCTACGTCTTCGACCTGCACACCCCGCACGTCAGCAACTTCACCCAGGAGGTCTGCGACTTCCTGAGCGGGATGATCGTCGGCACCCTGGTGGCGATGGCCTTCCGCTACTGGGCGATGAAGAAGTTCGTCTTCACCACCCGTGCCGACCCGGCGAGCCCGCGGACGGCCGCCGAGCCGCCGGCCCCCGTGCGCTGAGCCCACCGCGGCCCGGCCCGCGCACCGACCGAGCCGGCACACGGGCCGGGCCCGCGCACCGACCGAGCCCGCGCACCCATGGGGTCCGCGGGCTCAGCGCGTGGGTCGGGCCTGCTCCGCCGGGGTGGCCATCAGCCGACCACCCCTGGAGCGGCTGTGCACCGCGGCCAGCGAGACCGCCACGCCGATCACCGACCAGACCGCGAGGACCAGCAGCGGCATGGCGAGCCGGGTGGCGCCCAGGTAGGCGATCGAGCGGGCCGCACCGGTCCCCGCGCCGTTCGGCAGCCAGGCGCCGATCGCCCGCCAGAAGGTCGGCAGCAGCGGCGGCGGGAAGACCCCGCCGGCGCTCGGGTTGCCCAGCACCACGAAGAGCAGCACCGCGAGCCCGATGCCCACCACGTCGAAGAGGCACTCCAGCGCCATCGTGACGGTGCCGACCGCGAAGACCACCAGCGCGCCCACGCCCCAGAGGCCCACGACGCTGCCGGGCAGCGCGTTCAGGATCGGCCCGGCGATCAGCACGCCGCCGAGCCCGGCCGCGATCGAGTAGAGCGCCAGCACGGCGATCCTGATCAGCGCCCGGTTCCAGTTGGCCGGGCGGGAGCCGGCGCTGATCCCCAGGATCGCGGCGACCAGGTAGCCGCCGACGCACCAGCCCACCACCAGGTAGAAGGCGGACAGGCCGTTGGCGTCGCCCGGGGCGAGCGGGGCCACGTCCTGGGTCCGGACGGTGCGGCCCTGGGTCTGCTCGACCCCGGTGACGATGGTCAGCGCGGCGGCGGCCGCCGCCTTGCCGCGCGCGCCGGCGATCAGCAGCGTGTCCTGGGTGCCGCCGGGGTCGACCACCAGCGTGGCGTAGAGCCGCTGGTCCCTGATCTGGCCGACCGCCGCGTCCTGGTCGGCCACCGGTGCCGAGCGCACCGCGTCGCCCGGCACCTGGCCCAGGGCGGTCACCAGCTGCTGCTGGGCGGGCGCCGGGGCGACCACCCCGATCGAGAGCCGGTGCGGCTCGGGCTGGTGCAGCGCGCCGACGTAGGAGACGACGAACCCCAGCTGGAGCGCCAGCACGGCGATGACCAGCAGCGCCGCGCGGCCGGTGACGGCGTCCTTGACCTCGTTGATGAAACCCTGGCCCTGGCCGGACAACGGCGGTCCCCCTTCGGAGCGGGTCGAGCGGCGGCGGCCGGTGGTGCGGGCCGACGGCGTCCTTGATCAGGACATACCGCTCACTTCCTACCATCGGGGGCAGAGCGGACCCACCGTCCCGCGCCGGGCTGGTGGATACTGATCACGCGCCGGCGGGCGGCGCTCTGCGGGCGAGCGGCGGGTGGGTGTGGCAGAGGAACTGGCGGGCAGCGAGGCGGTCTTCCGCGCGGTGGAGCGCGAGGTCGCGCTGATGTTCCGGCGCGGGCGGGCCAGATCCGCCGAGATGTCCCGGCTGGTGCACCCGAAGCTGGAGGGGCTGGCCTACAGCCTGCTCGCCCACCTCAGCGAGGCCGGCCAGGTGCGGGTGACCGACGTGGGCGCGCACTTCGGGGTCGGCAAGGCGACGATCAGCCGGCAGATCAAGGCGCTGGAGGAGCTCGGCCTGGTGGCCCGCGAGTCCGATCCGCTGGACGGGCGGGTCTCGCTGGTCTCGCTCACCGAGGACGGCGCCCGGCGCTACTGGCGCGCCCACGAGCACCGGATCGCTTCGTTCCGCGCCATGCTCGGTGCCTGGGAGCCGGCCGAGCTCGCCCAGTTCGCCCGCCTGCTGGCCCGCTTCAACGAGACGGTGGCCACGGTGGCGCGGCGCGAGGGCTGGGCGGAGTAGCGCCGGGTCGGCCGGTCCGCCCCGGGCGGCGGCACCGACGGTGGACCGGGCGGCGGCACCGACGGCGGACCGGGTGGCGGCACCGACGGCGGACCGGGTGGCGTCAGGGCGGCGCCGCCGGCGGGGTGCGGGTGGTGGACCGGACCGAAAAGGTTGCCTGGGTCAACTATCTGCCCTTATGGTTGCCCCAGGCAACTACTTCTAAGGATCCCCATGACCAGCAGCCAGCCGGCGCCGCCGCACCGCCACCACGGCGCGGCGGCCCCCGACCGCCCGATGACGCACCGCGAGATCCTCGAAGCGCTCTCCGGGCTGCTGCTCGGCCTCTTCGTCGCGGTGCTCTCCTCGACCATCGTCTCCAACGCGTTGCCGACGATCCTGAACGACCTGCACGGCGGCGAGTCCGCCTACACCTGGGTGATCACCGCGGCGCTGCTCTCGCTCACCGCCTCCACCCCGATCTGGGGCAAGCTCTCCGACCTGGTGAGCAAGAAGCTGCTGGTGCAGCTGGCGCTGGTGATCTACATCGTCTCCTCCACCCTCGCCGGCCTGTCGCAGAACACCGCCGAGCTGATCGGCTGCCGGGTGCTGCAGGGGCTGGGCGCCGGCGGGGTGGTGGCGCTCGGTCAGATCTGCCTGGCCGCGATGGTGCCGCCGCGCGAGCGGGGACGCTACAGCGGCTACTTCGGCGCGGTCTTCGCGCTGGCCACCATCGGCGGCCCGCTGATCGGCGGGGTCATCGTGGACACCCCCTGGCTCGGCTGGCGCTGGTGCTTCTACGTCGGCATCCCGTTCTCGGTGATCGCCATCGTCGTGCTGCAGCGCACCCTCCACCTGCCGGTGGTGAAGCGCCGGGCGAAGATCGACTACCGCGGGGCGGTGCTGATCGCGGGCGCCGTCAGCCTGCTGATGGTCTGGGTCACGCTGGCCGGCAAGAACTACGCCTGGGGCTCCTGGCAGAGCGCGGCGATGGTCGGCGGCGGGCTGCTGCTGGTCGGGCTCTTCGTGCTGACCGAGCGCCGGGCGGCCGAGCCGCTGATGCCGCTCACCCTGTTCCGCCACCGCACGGTGAGCCTGGCGGCGGTGGCCAGCACCTTCGTCGGCATCGGGATGTACGGCGCCACCACCTTCCTCAGCCAGTACTTCCAGCTGGCCAAGGAGAAGACGCCGACCATGGCGGGCATCATGACGCTGCCGATGATCCTCGGCCTGGCCCTCTCCTCGGCGGTCGCCGGCCGGCTGATCACCAGGTACGGCAAGTGGAAGCGCTTCCTGGTGGCCGGCACCTTCCTGCTCGCGGCGGGCTTCTTCCTGCTCGGCACCGCCCGCGCCTCCACCGGCTACGGCCTGCTCTCGCTCTACATGGCCGCGACCGGCGTGGGGCTGGGCCTGACCTCGCAGAACCTGGTGCTCGCGGTGCAGAACACGGTGCCGGCCAAGGAGCTGGGCACCGCGAGTTCGACCGTCACCTTCTTCCGCACCATGGGCGGCGCGATGGGCGTCTCGGCGCTCGGCGCGCTGCTGGGCACCAGGGTCACCCACTACCTGACCCAGAACCTGCTGGCCGCGCACGTCCCGGCGGCCGGCGCGGGCGCACTGGGCGGCGGCGATCTGCCTGACCTGCACACGCTGCCCGCGCCGCTGGTGCCGCTGGTCACCGACGCCTTCGGGCACGGGGTGGGGACGGTCTTCCTGGTGGCCGCGCCGTTCGCCGCGCTGGCCTTCGTGGCGGTCCTCTTCATCCGTGAGGTGCCGCTGCGCACGGCCCCGGCTCCCGCTCAGGCGCCGGCCGGCGAGCGAGTGGCCGGCGACCGGGCGGTCAGCGACCGGGCGTGAGCGGCGCGGCGAGCCCCTCGCACGGGTCGCGCCGGTAGCCGGAGTCGTCGAGCGAGACGTTCACGGCGAGCCCCTGGAGCAGCAGCGGCAGGACCCAGATGAGCAGCAGCGGCAGGGCGAGCGGGTGCGCGCGCCTGGTGACCAGCTGCCACGCCAGCCAGAGTGTGGCGGCCACCCCGGCCAGCAGGCCGGCGATGGCCGCCGCGACGGCGTACCCGGGGACCCCGGGGCTGCTCCTGCAGTGCTCCGCGGCGTCGCCGACGATGTGCTCGTCCGCCCAGATGGCGAGGGCGGTGGGCACCAGCGCGGTGACCATCACCAGCAGCGGGTAGCCCAGGGTCCGGCGGGGGCGTGAAGGTATCCGAGTGATCATCAGGACCCAGTCTGCCGGGTGCCCGCGCACCGTCGGCACCCGGGGGCGGCGAATGGCCGCGAGGTGGCTTGGCAGTCACCTCGCGGCCATTCGCCGCTGCCCGGTGGGGCGTTCAGCCCGCGATCAGGGTGAGCCCGTAGCCGACCGCGGCCGCGCAGGCCGCGAAGCAGACGCCGGCCCCGGCCAGCGCCGCGCCGCCGCCCCCGTTCCCGGCCTCGACGGCCGTCTCGCGGCGGCCCAGGGCGAGCACGCCCAGGGCGAAGGCGGTGACCACCGCGACGGTGACCACGAAGCTGACGCCGGCGGTGTCGGCCAAGGCGCTCCAGTTGACGTGCATGGCAGGCTCCTCAGGCGGCGACGGTGGTGGTGGGCGGGGTGGCGGGAGCGGTCGCGGCGGCGGCGCCCGGCAGGACCACCGGCGTGACGTCGGTCAGCTCGGGGGCGTTGACGTTGCTCGCGGTCACCGGCTGGCGGCGGGAGAGCAGCCACATCGCGCCCGAGCCGGCCACCAGGGCGGCGCCCACGAGCACGACGCCCCAGGTGCCCCGGTCGGCCACGAAGGCGGCCGCGCCGGCCACCACGGCGGCGGCGGGCAGGGTCAGGCCCCAGGTGTAGACCATGCGGCGGGCCATGCTCCAGTGCACCTGGGCCTTGGGGCCGCCCAGGCCGGCGCCCATGATGCCGCCGGAGACCACCTGGGTGGTGGAGAGGCCGTAGCCCATGTGCGAGGAGGTGAGGATCACCGCGGTGGTCGCCGTCTCGGCGGCGAAGCCCTGCGGCGCCTGGACGTCGGTCAGGCCCTTGCCCATGCTGCGGATGATCCGCCAGCCGCCCATGTAGGTGCCGAGCGCGATGGCCAGGCCCGCGCTGGCGATCACCCAGGTGGGGGGCAGCGCGTGCTTGGGCAGCGCGCCGACCGAGACCAGGGTCAGGGTGATGATGCCCATGGTCTTCTGGGCGTCGTTGGTGCCGTGGGCCAGCGAGACCAGCGAGGCGGAGAACATCTGGCCGATCTTGAAGCCCTTGGTGGTGGTCTTCTCGTGGCCGCGCCGGGTGATCAGGTAGGTGGCCTTGGTCGCGCCCCAGGCGGCCAGTCCGGCGACGATGGGGGAGGCGACCGCGGGGATCAGGATCTTGGTGACCACGGTGCTGAAGTTCACGCCGTCGAACCCGACACCGACGATGGTGGCGCCGATCAGACCGCCGTACAGCGCGTGCGATGAGCTGGAGGGCAGCCCGCGCAGCCAGGTCAGCAGGTTCCACAGGATGGCGCCGGCCAGCGCGGCGAAGATCACCGACGGGTGGATGCCGGCCTTCTCGTTGACGATGCCACCGGAGATGGTGCCGGCCACCTTCACCGAGAGGAAGGCGCCCGCGAAGTTGAGGACCGCGGAGATGGCGACGGCGACCTTGGGTCGCAGGGCGCCGGTGGCGATGGAGGTGGCCATCGCGTTGGCGGTGTCGTGGAAGCCGTTGGTGAAGTCGAAGGCGAGAGCGGTGACGATCACCACCGCGACCAGGAACGTGATGTGTTCCATTACCAAACAATCGTCGTAGTAGTCGGACTGTCGTGTTCTTCAGCTGCGTTCAGCGCGACCGTAGGGAGGCCGAGTGAACGGGAGGTTAACTGGACCGGGCCGCACGGATCCGTTCATGTACGACTCCTTGCCTTGATGAGTCTTTCAGGTGTCCTGGCCTGGTCTTATGCGAACAGTGTCCGATTTAGGTGCGGATTGGTGAGATCTGCGTCACGGCGCCGTGCTTCCTGAGAATTCATCAGATGGCCCGAGGCTCCCTGCCGGATCCGGCCCGGCGCGTGCAAGGATCGGCCAGGGCCTGCCGGACGCGGGCCGGGGAGCGGGACCGAGCGAGGGGGAGGCGGGCCGATGCGGGCCGTGCGGCGCGAACATCTGGTCGGGACCCAGCCGTGGCTGCGGGCCGCGCTGCGCTGCGGGGCGGTGCTGGCCGTGGCGGCGCTCGCGCTGCCGCTGGCCACCCAGGCGGCCGTCGCCGCGCCCTCGCCCTCCGCCTCGCCCACCACGACGCCGTCCGGCGCGCCCGCCACGGCCCCGGGCGACGACCCGCTGGCCGCCGCCAAGGCGACCCTGGGCCCGCTGCTCGACAAGATCCACCTGCTCTACCAGAACGCCGAGGCGGCCACCGAGCAGTACAACGCCACCGCCCAGCAGGTGACCGCGCAGCAGAACAGCGCGGCCGCGATCCAGGCCAGGATCGACGCCCAGCAGAAGCTGGTCGACCAGGGCATCGACGTCGCCGCGGAGCTCGCCTCCGAGCAGTACCGCAACGGTGACATCTCCGGCCTGGGCGAGCTGCTGCTGACCAACGACCCGTACCAGGCCGCGCACCTGGCCTCGCTGCTCTCCGCCGCGAGCCGCTCGCAGGCCGCCTTCGTCGCCCAGCTCAAGAGCGACCAGGCCGCGCTCGAACAGCTGAAGAAGCAGTCAGGCGACGCCCTCGACGGCACCAAGGCGCTGCTCACCCAGCAGGACCAGAACAAGGCCGAGATCGCCCGCCAGCTGGCCACCGTCGAGCAGTTGGTCTCCTCGCTCACCGGTGCCCAGCAGGCCCAGCTGGAGCAGCTGGAGCAGAACCAGGTCGACCAGGCGCAGCTGGCCTTCCTGGCCTCCGGCGCGCTCGGCCAGGGCGAGCGCACCCCCTCGGTGGCCGGTCGGCAGGCGGTTGCCTTCGCGCTCGCACAGCTCGGCAAGCCCTACCTGTGGGGCGGCACCGGGCCGGCCGCCTACGACTGCTCCGGCCTCACCTCGCAGGCCTGGCTGGCCGCGGGCGTCCAGATCCCGCGCACCAGCCAGGAGCAGTGGGCCCAGCTGCAGCACGTGCCGCTGAACCAGCTGCGCCCGGGTGACCTGGTGCTCTACTACGAGAGCGCCGAGCACGTGGCGATCTACATCGGCGGCGGCCTGGTCGCGCAGGCGCCGCACACCGGCGCCGTGGTGCGGGTCTCGCCGATCGGGATGGCGCCGATCCTGGGCGCGGTGCGCCCCGACCCGCAGAGCCCCTCGGACACCCAGGGCGGCACCTGGAAGGTGCCCGCCACCCTGCAGGAGGCGGAGATGGTCACGCCGATCGCGCCCGCGCTGCCCTCGGTGCCCGGCCTGCCGAGCGAGCCGCCGCTGCCGGCGCTCTTCCCGGTGGTGCCGATCATCCCGACGCTGCCGCCGGTGACCGCCTCGACCTCGCCCTCGGCCGTGCCCACCGCGCCGCTCTCGCCCGCGCCGACCGGCGCGGGCCCGGTGCCGGGAGGCGGCTCGCCCTCGGCATCCGGCTCGCCTTCGGCTTCCGGCTCCGCCTCGGGCACCGCCTCGCCCAGCGGCACGCCGCTGCCGACGGACGGCGCGTCGGGCAGTGCCCCGGCCTCGGGCAGCGCCTCGCCCTCGGCGTCCGGTGCCGCCTCGGGCGGCGCCTCGACGAGCGGCACGCCGTCCGACGCCGCGTCCGGCACCTCGCCGTCGGCCTCGTCCAGCGGTTCGGCCGCGGGCTCGCCGAGCACATCGGGCAGCCCCGCGCGGTGATCCGGGCAGCCCCGCGCGGTGATCCGGGCGGCCGGGCCGGATCCCGCCCGGGACCTGGCCCGACCGCGCCGGGGGCTCAGAGGCCGGAGTCGGCCTCGAAGCGGATCACCACGGCCTTCGAGGTGGGTGTGTTGCTGATCTCGGCCGTCGAGTCCAGCGGGATCAGCACGTTGGTCTCCGGGTAGTAGGCCGCGGCCCCGCCCCTGGCGACCGGGTAGTGCACCACCCTGAAGTGGGGTGCCCGCCGGTCCACCCCGTCGCGCCACTCGCTGACCAGGTCGACGTAGCCGCCCTCGGTCAGGCCCAGTTCGGCCGCGTCCAGCGGGTTGACCAGCACCACCCGGCGGCCTCCGGTGATGCCCCGGTAGCGGTCGTCCAGGCCGTAGATCGTGGTGTTGTACTGGTCGTGCGAGCGCAGTGTCTGCAGCAGCAGCCGGCCCGCCGGGACCTCGGGGGCGGTCATCGCGTTGACGGTGAAGTTGGCCTTGCCGGTGGCGGTGGGGAAGGTGCGGTTGTCCCGGGGGCCGTGCGGCAGCGCGAAGCCGCCGGGTGCCTTGACCCTGGTGTTGAAGTCGGTGAAGCCCGGCACCACGCGGGCGATCCGGTCGCGGACCGTGTCGTAGGAGTCGGCGAACTCCTCCCACGGCGTCGGGTCGGCGGGGCCCAGGGTCGCCCGGGCCGTGCGGCAGACGATCGCCGTCTCGGAGAGGATGCCGGGCGCGGGCGGGCGCAGCCGACCCTGCGAGGAGTGCACCATGCCCATCGAGTCCTCGACGGTGACGAACTGGTCGCCCTTGGCGGTGCGGTCCCGGTCGGTGCGGCCCAGGGTGGGCAGGATCAGCGCCCGGCGGCCGGTCACCAGGTGCGAGCGGTTGAGCTTGGTGGAGACCTGCACGGTGAGCCGGCACTGCCGCATCGCCGCCTCGGTGACCTCGGTGTCGGGGGTGGCCGCGACGAAGTTGCCGCCCATCGCGAAGAAGACCTTGACCCGCCCGTCGCGCATCGCCCGGATCGACTCGACCGCGTCGAAGCCGTGCTCGCGCGGCGGCCGGAAGTCGAACTCCCGCTCCAGCGCGTCCAGGAAGGCGGCGGCGGGCCGCTCGAAGATGCCCATGGTGCGGTCGCCCTGGACGTTGCTGTGCCCGCGCACCGGGCAGACGCCGGCCCCCGGCCTGCCCACGTTGCCGCGCAGCAGCAGGAAGTTGACCACCTCGCGGATGGTCGGCACGGAGTGCTTGTGCTGCGTCAGGCCCATCGCCCAGCAGACGATGACCTTCTCGGACTTCAGCACGAGTTCGGCCAGCTGCTCGATCTGCTCCCAGGGCAACCCGGTCGCGGCGAGCACCTGCTGACGGTCCGTCGACTGCGCCTCGGCGGCGAACTCCTCGAAGCCGTGGCAGTGCTCGGCGACGAAGTCGCGGTCCACGCCGCCGTCGGCGGCCAGGATCAGCTGGTTGAGGGCGCGGAAGAGCGCGAGGTCGCCGCCGAGGCGGATCTGCAGGAACAGGTCGGTCAGCTTGGTGCCGCTGCCGACCAGGCCGCGCGCGTTCTGCGGGTTCTTGAAGCGCTCCAGGCCGGCCTCGGGCAGCGGGTTGACGCTGACGATGGCGGCGCCGGCCCGCTTGGCCCGCTCCAGCGCGGAGAGCATCCGGGGATGGTTGGTGCCCGGGTTCTGGCCGGCCACGATGATCAGGTCGGCCTGGTAGAGGTCCTTCAGGCTGACGCTGCCCTTGCCCACCCCGAGCGTCTCCACCAGCGCCGAGCCGGAGGACTCGTGGCACATGTTGGAGCAGTCCGGCAGGTTGTTGGTGCCCAGCTTGCGGGCGAAGAGCTGGTAGGTGAAGGCGGCCTCGTTGCTGGTGCGGCCCGAGGTGTAGAAGGCGGCGCCGTCCGGGGTGTCGAGCGCCCGCAGCTCCTCGGCGATGATCGCGAAGGCCTCGTCCCAGCCGATCGGCTCGTAGTGGGCGGCGCCCTCGGCCAGCAGCATCGGCTCGGTGAGCCGGCCCTGCTGGCCGAGCCAGTAGCCGGAGCGCTCGGCCAGCTCGGCGACCGGGTGCTCGGCGAAGAAGGCGCGGGTGAGCCGGCGCTCGGTGGCCTCCTCGGCGACCGCCTTGGCGCCGTTCTCGCAGAACTCCGCGGTGTGCGGCTTGTCCGGCTCGGGCCAGGCGCAGCCCGGGCAGTCGAAGCCGCCGTGCTGGTTGACCTTGGTCAGGGTGGCCAGCGTGCGCCCGGGGCTCATCTGCTCGTGGGCCATCTTCAGGCTCTGCCGAACAGCCTTGAGTCCGGCGGCCGCGCGGTGCGGGGCGCCCACCTCGGGGGCGTCCTGCACCGGGTCGCTCTGCGGGGCCTGCTTGGCCATCGTCGCCACACCTCCAGCTGGGATCAGGGCCGCGCCGTCGTCAGCCCAGCCTCCATCCTCGCACCCAGGTCAGCGATGGGATCCGGGGCGGCCAGGGCGCGCAGCAGGGTGCGGGCGGCGGCGTCGTTCTGCCGGAAGGCCGGGGCGTTGGTGCGCGGGCGGGCGAAGGCGGCGAAGGCCCGGCCGTTGGTGTGCGGGCCGAGCGCCAGCCGGCGCGGGTGCCCGGCGCCGCCCAGGCCCGGGTCGAGCACCCGGCCGTCCGTGACGTCGGTGCTGAGCAGGCCGGAGCGGTGGGTGTGCTCCGGGTCGGCGACCACCTCCTCGGCCAGCTCGCCCGCGCGCAGCAGGCCGGCCAGCAGCTGGTCCTCGGTGCGCTCCAGGGCGTGCCGGGGCAGGTAGGCGTCGATCAGCGCGGTGGCGGTGACCTGGTGCCCCGGCAGGCTGGGGCTCTGCGCGCGGAAGGTGCCGCTCGCCTCGTCCTCGGTGACGGTGAGGTCGGCGCCGAGGAAGCGCAGCACGCCCGCCTCGGAGAGCGCCAGCAGCTCGCGCAGCCGGAAGCCGGGCGGCCCGGAGGCGAGGAAGCTGAAGAAGCCCTGCCACCAGCCGTCCAGCTCGCGCGCGGTCGAGGCGGCGGTCAGCCGGCCCGCCCCGGTCAGCCGGGGCAGCTGGCCGTAGAGCGAGAGCAGCGCCAGGAAGGCGCCGAGGTCCGCGCTGTGGGCCGGGTCGGCGCGGCGGTCGGCGTCGGCCGTGATGTGGTCGCGCAGGTGCCGCTGCAGCTGCTCGGGTTCGTCGAAGGCGAGGCCGGCCAGCGGGCGGTCCAACTGCTCGAAGTCCAGCCGGTCGACCGGGTCGGGCACCGCGCGGGTGACCAGGGCGGCGGTCTCGGGCGCGTACCAGTCCTGCGCGTCGTAGGCCGCGAGGAACTCCGCCCAGGGCAGCGCGGTGCGCTCGGGGTGGGCGTGGAACAGCTCGTGGTAGTAGCCGAAGCCGATCTCCTTGGCCATCAACGGCCAGATGTCCCGGCGCAGTTCGAGCTGTCCAGGGAGCGCGAGCAGCTCGTCCACGGCGGCCGGGCCGAAGTACCGGGGCAGCGGCGCGGGCGGCCCCTGCAGCCGGTAGCCGGTCTTGGAGTGGTACGGCACGCCGCGCCGCGAGCCGACCAGCAGCAGCGGCTCGCGGCCCGAGGGGAGGTAGCTCTTGGAGCCGTCCGGGCGGTCCTCGAAGCGGCCGCCGCGCCCCTCGGTGAAGAGGGCCATCAGATCGACGAAGGCCAGCCCGAAGCCGCGCAGGATCAGCGGCTCGCCCGGCCCGATGGCGTCCAGGTCGGCCTCCGAGGAGAAGGCCGGCGGCAGGTGGTAGCGGCCGTGCCGGGCGGCGAACGCGGCGGTGGCGGCGTCCCGCCCCGTGGGCGCCGAGCCCAGGTGGCCCAGCGCCAGCACCACCTGGTCCACCAGCAGTTCCCGGCCTGAGGCCAGGGTGACCAGCTGCGGGCCGTCGGCCGGGCCGCTCAGCGCGACGGCGCTCTCCCGGTGCACGGCGAGGGTGATCCGCTCCGGCAGCGCGGCCGCCGTGCGGCGGAACACCCAGTCCAGGTAGGCGCTCTGGGTCTGCCGGGTGGCGAAGTCGGTGGGCGCCAGGGCGGCCAGCTCGGCCCGCACCGCCGGGTCGGCGACCGGGCGGTAGGGCGGGTGGGCGGCCTGGTCGCGGGCCCACTCGGCGAGCGAGGGGCCGCTCACCACGGGCCCGTCGAGCACCGAGCGCTCGTCGGTGAACATCGTGACGTCCTCGGCCATCGAGTTCATCCGCAGCAGCGGGGACTGCTGGTGGCGCCAGATCCGGCCGCCGCCCGGCGGGTGCGGGTCGATCAGGTGGATGGTCAACCGCCTTTCCTCGGGCAGCAGTTCGGCGGCGCTGGCGGCGATCCGCTCCAGCAGCCCGGTGCCGCGCGGCCCGGCGCCGATGATCGCGAGGGCGGTCACGCGCGCACCCCCGCGTCCACGGTGCGGCGCAGCCGGGCCAGGCCGGTGCGCACCCGGGCGAGCGGGGTGGGCGGCAGCGGACCCCGGGTGGCGCCGCGCGCGAAGTACCGCTCCAGGTAGTACTGCAGGACCGACAGCAGGGTGGTCAGCAGCAGGTACCAGAGCGTGGCCACCAGTAGCAGCGGCACCACCTGGTAGGTCTGGTTGTAGATCAACTGGACCGAGTAGAGCAGGTCCTGGACCGCGAGCACACTGACGATCGCGGTGCTCTTGAGCAGCCCGACCAGCATGTTGCCGGCCGTCGGCACGATCGAGCGCATCGCCTGCGGCAGCACGATCCGGCGCAGCACCCGCAGGCGCGGCAGGCCCAGCGACTGGGCCGCCTCCAGCTGCCCCTGGTCCACCGAGAGGATCCCGCCGCGCACCACCTCGGCGGCGAACCCGGCCTCCAGCAGGGTCAGCCCGATCACCGAGGTGAGCACCGGGCCGAAGAGGTGCACGGTCTTCACGGTGACGAACTCCGGGCCGAACGGGATGCCCAGGCCCAGGGTCGGGTAGAGCGCGCCGATGTTGAACCAGAGCAGCAGCTGCACCAGTGGCGGGATCGACCGGAAGAGCCAGACGTAGCCCCAGGCCAGGGTGCGCAGCAGCGGGCCGCCCCAGATCCTGGCGGCCGCGACCACGGTTCCCAGGGTGAAGCCGAGCAGCATGGTGGCGGCGGTCAGCCAGAGGGTGAGGGTCAGCCCGTGCAGCACCGCGCCGGTGGTCAGGTAGTCGCCGACCACGTCCCACTGGAAGCGCGGGTTGCGGACGAGCGAGTTGGCCACCATCGCGAGCACCAGCAGGGCGAGCGCGGTGGCCAGCCACTGCGCGGGGCGGCGGCGCGGGACGATCGGCAGCTCGGCGAGTTCGGCGAGCGGGGTGGTCGACGCGGGGTCGGCGGGCGGCGGGCCGGTGGCGGGCAGGACCTCGTGCGAGGTGGCCATGGGGCAGGCTCCAGAGCAGGCGGACAGGCGGTCGGGGCGCCATCACGCGGGCCGCGTCCCTCAACGCGGCCGTACTGCTCTCGCTCTGCCGACGATCGTACGCGGCGGGGGTGAAGCGCTGTCAAGGGAGGCCCGCGAGGCGGGGCGGCGGCGGGCTCGGCGAAGGAGGTCGGCAAGGACTGTGGCACGGAAGGTGGTTGACGAACTCCACGGTTCGCTGTTCAACTGGGCACATGAACGCCGCCCAGCCCCTGGTCACCCGCGACCACATCGACTTCTGTCGGGTGTGGTCCGCGGCGTGTCGCGGCTGACCCGGCAGCGGGCCGTCTGAATCGGCCCGGCGCCGCGTCCTAGCACGCGGCCTCCTCCCTCGGTGCCCCTTCGCGGGCCGGGACCCGCCGTCGCCGCCGCCCCTTCAGGGCCCTTCGACGGCCGCCAGGCGCACGCTGCCGCCGCCCCCGCCGGCCGATCCGGCTGATCCACCGTCACGCGCTCGCTCCGCGCCGTCCGCTGGTTCCGTTCGCCCCGTCAGCTCCCGCCGTCCGTTCCCGCCGCGCCCGTCGCGTTCGCTTCCCGTTCCCGCCGTGCCCCACCGCGCCCGCCCGCCCTCGCCGCAGGTCGGGGCCGGGGGCCGCCGAGGGCTGCCGCGGGCCCGGTCGCGCCGCCGCGCCATCATCTGAGAGGCAGTCAGCCATGCCCGTCGAGTTCCTCGGTATCGCCGCCACCGGTGACGGCTCGGAGACCACCGCCCGCACCACCGCCGCCTTCGACCGCGACTACACGCTGCGCCTGGGCCGCGCGCACGAGGAGCACGGCTGGGACCGGGTGCTCTTCGCCTACGGGGCCGGTTCGCCCGACCCGGCCCCGGCCGCCGCCTTCCTGGCGTCCCGGCTCGACACCCTGCAGATCCTGCTGGCCCACCGGCCCAACGTCTCGTACCCGACCTTCGCCGCCAAGACCTTCGCCACCCTGGACCAGATCAGCCAGGGCCGGCTCACCGTGCACTTCATCACCGGCGGCAACGACCACGAGCAGCAGCGCGAGGGCGACTTCCTGACCAAGGACCAGCGCTACGACCGCACCCGCGAGTACATCCAGATCGTCAAGCGGATCTGGACCAGTCACGATGCCTTCGACCACGAGGGCGAGTACTACCGGTTCAACGACTTCGTCGCCGACGTCTTCCCGGTGCAGCAGCCCAGGCCCGGCGTCTCCTTCGGCGGCTCCTCCGAGGCGGCGTACGCGGCCGGCGGGGCGGAGGCGGACGTCTACTGCCTCTGGGGCGAGCCGCTGGCCGAGACGGCGGCGCAGATCGAGCGGGTCAAGCAGGCCGCCGCCGCGGCCGGGCGCACCGACGTGCCGCGGATCCAGGTGGCGTTCCGGCCGATCATCGCGCCGACCGAGGAACTGGCCTGGGAGAAGGCGCACCGCACGGTCGAGCGGATCAACTCCCGCCGCTCGGCCGGTGAGCCGCTGCGCCGCCGGGGCGCGGGTGCCGGGGCGGCACCGGAGAACACCGGCTCGCAGCGCCTGATCGCGATCGCCGAGGCCGGCGAGCGCTACGACCGCGCGCTCTGGACCCCGACCGCCGCCGCCACCGGCGGGGCCGGCAACTCCAACGCCCTGGTGGGGACACCGGAGACGGTGGCCGAGGCGCTGCTGGACTACTACGACCTGGGCGTGGACATCCTCTCCGCCCGCGGCTACCACCTGCTGGACGACGCGATCGACTTCGGCCGCTACGTGATCCCGATCGTCCGCGCCGAGGTCGCCGCGCGGGACGCCGCGCGGGCGGCCGAGCAGGCCCGCAAGGAGGCGGCCGCCGAGCGCGACCGCCACCAGCTGATCGCGGTCCAGGCCTGATCGCGGTCCAGGCCTGATCCCGCCGCCGCGACCCGGACCCGCGCGCCGCGACCCGGACCCGCACACCCCGAACGCCCCGCACCACCCGTACCCGCTTTCGGCGCACCCCCCGCGCCCGACGCACCCGACCCGAGAGGCACCGACCCCGTGAGACCGCTCAAGGCCCTCGCCGCCGCCCTGCTCCCGCTGCTCGCGCTCACCGCCTGCGGGGGAGCGGCCGGCGGCACCGCCAAGGCCCTCCCGTCCGCGCAGGGGGTCGACCCGGGCCGCGACGTGGTCTCCCAGGAGCAGAAGGTGGACGCGATCGCGGCGCTGCTGCCCGCCGACGTGCGCCAGGCCGGCACGATCAAGGTCGGCAGCGCCTTCGGCACCCCGCCCACCGCCTACTACCCGGACCCGGCGACCAAGAGGCCGGCCGGCCTGGACGTGGACTTCACCGACGCGGTGGCCCGGGTGCTGGGTCTGAAGGTGGACCGCGAGGACGCCGCGTTCGAGACCATCCTGCCCGCCCTCGGCAGCGGCAAGTACGACCTGGGCACCGGCAACTTCGGGGTCACCACCGCGCGGCTGAAGACCATCGACTTCGTCACCTACATCGACGACGGCCAGGGCTTCGCGGTCCGCAAGGACAACACCGCGCTGAACACCGTCACCGACCTGACCCAGCTCTGCGGCCTGACCATCGGCACCGGCGCCGGCACCACCTTCGAGAGCACGCTCAACTCGCAGAAGCACCTGTGCACCGATGCCGGCAAGAAGCCCTACACCGTGCAGTCCTTCTCGGACAACGGCGCCATCCTGACCAGCCTGCAGCAGGGCCGGATCGACGTGGAGATGTCCACCATCAACGGCCTGCGCTACCAGGCCGCGCAGCCGGCCGCCGGCACGCGGTTCCTCGGCGAGTTCCACCGCCTGGACGTCGGCTTCGCCTTCAAGAAGGGCAGCCCGCTGACCCCGGCCTTCCAGGCGGCGGTCGACCAGCTGATCAAGGACGGCACCTACCAGCGGATCCTGGCCAAGTGGGGCACCGCCGGCTCGGCCGTCACGAGTTCGCAGATCAGCCCGCCGGAGCACGCGTGAGCACCGCGATGGTCGAGGTGTCCGGCCTGCACAAGAGCTTCGGCGCGCTGCCGGTGCTGCGCGGGGTGGACCTGAGCGTGCCGGCCGGCTCGGTCACGGTGGTGCTGGGGCCCTCCGGTTCCGGCAAGTCGACGCTGCTGCGCTGCGTCAACCACCTGGAGAAGCCGACCCGTGGCGTGGTGCTGGTCGACGGCGAGCTGATCGGCCACCGTCGGGTCGGCGCGCGGCTGCGCGAGCTGCCCGAGCGCGAGGTGCTGCGCCGGCGCACCCGGATCGGCTACGTCTTCCAGAACTTCAACCTCTTCCCGCACCTGACCGTGCTGGAGAACGTCACCGAGGCCCCGGTCGGCGCGCTGGGCCACACCAAGGCGCGGGCCCGCGCCTCGGCCCTGGAGCTGCTGGCCCGGGTCGGGCTGGCCGACAAGGCGGACGCCTATCCGCGCCAGCTCTCCGGCGGCCAGCAGCAGCGGGTGGCGATCGCCCGGGCGCTGGCGCTGGAGCCCAAGGTGCTGCTCTTCGACGAGCCGACCTCGGCGCTCGACCCCGAACTGGTCGGCGAGGTCCTCGAAGTGATCAAGGACCTCGCCCGGGCCGGCACCACGATGATCGTGGTGACCCACGAGATCGGCTTCGCCCGGGAGGTGGCCGACACCGTGGTCTTCATGGACGGCGGGGTGGTTGTCGAGGCGGGGCCGCCGGCCGAGGTGCTGGACCGGCCGCGGCAGGAGCGCACCCGGGCCTTCCTGGCCAGGGTGCTCTGAGCCACCCCCGGGCTCGCCGAGCCACCCCCGGGCACGCCGAGCCACCCCCGGGCTCGCCGAGCCGCTGCCGGGCCGCTGCGGCGAAGCCCGGCAGCGGAGGGCGCCGTCCCGATAGGCTGATCGGCATGTCAGATCTCCAGGCGCCGCCGGTGGACGGCCGCTACCAAGTGGTGCGCGAACTGGGCCGATCGGCCACCGGGATCCGCTCCGAGGCCCTCGACCGGACGGACGGCCACCGGGTCCTGCTGCACCAGGCGCCGCCGCCCGCGAGCACCCCGCAGCCGGCCGTCGATCGGTTCCTGGACGAGGCCGAGCGGGTCGGCCGGCTCGGCCACCAGCACCTGGTGGCCGTGGAGGACCGTCTCGACCGGTCGCTGGTGCTGGAACTGCTCAGCGGCCGCTCCCTCGACACGGTGATCGCGGCCGGCCCCGCCGACCTCGGATTCATCCTGATCTGGCTGCAGCAGGCGTGCCTCGGCCTGAAGGCGGCGCACGCGGCCGGCGTGGTCCACTGGGGGATCAAGCCCAGCCGGCTCTTCCTCACCGACCAGGGGCGGGTCAAGCTGCTCGGCTTCGGCACCGCCCACCTGGCACCCGCCACCGCAACCGGCAACGCCCCGTACCTGGCGCCCGAGCAGTGGCGCCAGGAACCCGCCGACGGCCGGGCCGACCTCTACGCGCTGGGCTGCGTCCTCTTCGAACTCTGCGCCGGACGCCCGCCCTACGCCGGCGCGTCGCCGCAGGAGCTGATGCACCGCCACCTGAACGACGCCGTGCCCTACCCGAGCCTGGTCCGCGCCGACCTGCCGCCGGGCCTGGACCAGGTGGTCCTGGCCCTGCTGGCCAAGGACCCCGGCGCGCGCCCGGCCGACGCCGCCGACGCGGCGGCCCGGATCGGCGCGGTGGCGGCCGGCCACCACGGCGCCCTGGTGCCGCCGCCCCAGGAGGGTCTGATCCGGGCCCAGGTCGACCAGGCCTGGGCCTTCGGCGAGGCGGGCCAGGGCCTCGAAGCCGTCCGCCAGTTGACCGCGCTGGTGGCCCACGCGGCCCGCACCCTCGGCGCCGGCCACCCGCAGACCCTGCAGGTCGCCTACGACCTTGCCATCTGGCGGGGGATGACTGACGATATCGCTGGAGCGGCAGGCCTGTTGGGCGATCTCGTGCCGCTGATGATCGCCACCTTGGGACCGGGGGACGAGGACGTGGCCAAGGCGACGCGAGACCTGTGGTCCTTCCGGGGCGACCTGGAGCGCAGACGCCACCGCGGCATCGCCCGCCCCGGCGAGCTGGCGATGCTGCTCGGCCTTCCCGTCCACTGACGTCCTGGAGCCGGGGAGGCTGGGGGAGAGATGAGAGCCGGCGATCTGCTGGGGGAGCGCTACCGACTGGTCGGCGAGCTGGGCCGCGGCGGCTTCGGGGTGGTCTGGGAGGCCTACGACCAGCGGGTCGGACGGCAGGTGGCGGTCAAGACGCTGCGCGACCAGGACGGCCGGCAGGACCAGGAGGCCGGCACCGACCGGGCCAGGTTCGGCCGCGAGATGGCGGTGCTGGCCCGCCTGACGCACCCCAACATCGTCCTGATCTTCGACCAGGGCGAGGCCGCCGAGGGCGGCGAGAGCTACCGCTACCTGGTGATGGAACTGCTCAACGGCCTGACCCTGAAGCAGGTGCTGGCCACCGAGCGCCCCGAGCTGCCGCGCGCGCTGGACTGGGCCCGCCAGCTGTGCGCCGCGCTCGCCGCCGCCCACGCGGCCGACGTGATCCACCGCGACATCAAGCCGGAGAACATCATGTTCACCGACCCCGACCACCGCCTGCTCAAGGTGCTGGACTTCGGGATCGCGCAGATCGGCGACAACAAGGACGGCGGTCTGACCACCGCGGGCGTGGTGATCGGCAGCGCCCCGTACCTGGCCCCCGAGCGCTGGCGTGGCGAGGCGGGCACGGTGCGCAGCGACCTCTACGCGCTGGGCTGCGTGCTCTTCGAACTCTTCACCGGCGCACGCCCGTTCACCGCCGCCGGCACCTACGCGCTGATGGTCCAGCACGTGGAGGCGCCGCCGGTGCCGGCGACCGCGCTGCCGCGTGAGCTGGACCGCCTGCTGCTCGACCTGCTGGCCAAGGACCCCGCCGCCCGCCCGCCCGCCGCGGCCGAGGTGGGCCGCCGGCTGGAGCGGGTGGCCGAGGCGGTGCGCGACCTGCGACGCCGCGCCGACGCCGCGTTCCAGGCGGCCGGCGAGGGCCGGGCACCCGAGGCGCTGACCCAGCTGCGGCCGCTGATCGCGCAGTTCGCGCTCGCCTTCGGCCGCGGCGACGGCCGCACGGTGCGCGGCTGCCACGACTTCGCGGTACTGCTGGCCAGGGCCGGCGCGCACGACCAGTCGTACTGCCTGCTGGACGAACTGCTGCCGCACGCCGCCGCCGCGCTCGGCGAGGGCCACCCGGACGTGGAGGACATCCAGCGCCGGCTGGCCCGCACCCCGGTCCCCGAGCGCCCCTGCCCACCGGGGGTGCTCGACGCCCTGCTCAGCGGTGTCAACCGTGCGGGCAGCTGATTCGGCCCGGGGCCGACTTGGAGGAATTGATAGGAACTCGCCGACGGCCACCCCCTGGATCCGTTCCACAAAATGTTGATATATCTCGGACGCACAGGCGCAAGCGGGTGTGCGGCCCGCTGCGCGCAGATGCGACACCACAGGTGGTGATGGGCAGATGAAGCTCCTCCGTGTTGGCCCCCCGGGCGCCGAGCGGCCGGTCGTGCTCGGCCCGGACGGCACCGCGTACGACCTCTCGGGGCGCACCCCCGACGTCGACGGGGCCTTCCTGTCCGGTCTGGACGTGAGCGAACTGGCGGGCGCGGTGGAGCGGGGCGAGCTGCCCGTCGTCGACCTCGCCGGCCGGCGGATCGGCGCGCCGGTGGCGCGTCCGGGCAAGGTGGTCTGCGTCGGGCTGAACTACCGCGACCACGCGGCCGAGGCGGGTGCCGCGATACCCACCGAGCCGGTGCTCTTCCTGAAGGCCAGCAACACCGTGGTCGGCCCGGACGACGAGGTGCTGGTGCCGCGCGGCGCCACCAAGACCGACTACGAGGTCGAGCTGGCCGTGGTGATCGGGCGGCAGGCCCGCTACCTGGAGAGCGACGAGCAGGCGGCGGCCGTCATCGCCGGCTACGCGATCGCCAACGACGTCACCGAGCGCGCCTTCCAACTGGAGCGCGGCGGCCAGTGGGACAAGGGCAAGTGCTGCGAGACCTTCTTCCCGCTGGGCCCCTACCTGGTCACCCCCGACGAGGCCGGCGACCCGCAGGCGCTGGAGCTCAGGCTCTGGGTCAACGGCGAGCTGCGGCAGGACGGGCACACCGCGGAGATGATCTTCCCGGTCTACCCGGTGCTGCGCTACATCAGCCAGTTCATGGTGCTGGAGCCCGGCGACGTGGTCACCACCGGCACCCCGGCGGGCGTCACCAGCGGCCGCCCGGGCACCGCCTTCCTGCGGCCCGGTGACGTGATGGAGCTGGAGGTCGCCGGGCTCGGGCGGCAGCGGCAGGTGCTGGGCAAGGCCTGACCACCGCGGGGCGTCCGGCCGCGGGGCCGCGGCCGGCCCGCCTTGGTACCCGGCCCGCCTCAGCGCCCGGTGCGCAGGGCGCCGAGGCGGGCCAGCAGCGCCGCGGCGCGCCCGTCCGGTGCCTCCAGCGCCAGCAGGTCGGCCAGCACCTGGGCGCTCTGCGGGTCATGGGCCGCGGTGGCCGCGCACATCGCCACGAACTCGTCCACCAGCCAGTCGCGCAGCTGGGCGGGCGGGATCTGCCGGCCCTCGTCCAGCCAGCTGAGCGAGGAGGCCTCGACCACCGAGATCCAGGAGCGCACCAGCAGGGTGAGCCGCGGCCCCGGTTCGGCCACGCCCATGTAGCGCAGGGTGCGGCGCAGCGCGGCCCGGCGCACCTTGTCGACGATCGCGCCGGTCCGCGCCGTCTCCACCACCGAGCCGCCGCGCAGCAGCGCGCCGTAGCCGGCGTCGTGCTCCGCGACGAAGGAGAAGTAGCCGTCGAGCACCGAGCCCAGCTGCTCGGTCGGGGTGCCGCGCGGCGGCACGGTGAAGCGGCTGATCAGCTCCTCGGCCGCGCTGCTCAGCGCCGCCTCGTAGAGCTGCTGCTTGCCGCCGGCGAAGTAGCGGTAGACCAGCGGGCGGGAGGCGCCGGAGGCCTCGGCCACGTCGTCCAGGCTCACCTCGTCCGGCGGGCGGGCGCTGAAGAGCTCCAGGGCCACCGCGATCAGCTGCTCGCGGCGCTGCTGCACCGGCAGCCGCCGGTAGCCGGCCCGCCGGGGCCGCTCGGCGGGGCCCCGGGCGGGCCCGGTGACCGGACCGGCGGCGGGCGATGGGCTGGGCGCGGCCGGCTCGGTGGCGTTCATGGCGGTCAGCGTAGTGCGCAACCGCGCCGACGGAACCCCGCGTGCGGGCCCGGTTCGCGCCGCCGGCCCCGGCGTTCACGGCGGGGGCGCCTCGCGCGGTGCCCGCCACATCGCCCAGTGCGGTGCCCGCCCGGTGATCGCCGGTGCCGCCCGCCCGTCGCCCGCCCGTCGGTCGCCCGGCACGGTGCGGCCGGGCCCGCCGCCGATCCCGCGGGCCCGGTTCCGGAAAGGGTGTTGCAAAGCGTCCGGGCTGCGAAAAGATGTCCGAATGGCTTCCGAACCGAACCCCGTCGCCGCCGACGGCCGCACGCCGCGCACCATTGCGGACGCGTACGTCCAGGCTCTTGCCGACCTCGACCCGCTGACCGCGGTCTACCTCGGCCTCAACCCGGAGGACGACCACCTCCCCGACCTCTCCCCGGCCGGCCACACCGCCGTCGCCGACCTCGCCCGCCGCACGCTGGCCGAGCTCGACCAGGCCGAGGCCGCCGACCTCCTCGCCACCGCCGCCGATCCCGAGGCCGAGCAGCGCTGCGCCCGGCTGCTGCGCGAGCGGCTGACCGCCGAGCTGGCCGTGCACGAGGCCGGCGAGGACCTGCGCGCGGTGCGCAACCTCGGCTCGCCGCTGCACAACACCCGCGAGGTCTTCACCCTGCTGCCCACCGAGACCGAGGCGGACTGGGCGAGCCTGGGCCGCCGGCTGGCCCGGTTCCCGCTGGCCGTCCAGCAGTACCGGGCCACCTTGGCCGCCGGGGTCGAGCAGAGCCTGTTCTCCGCGCCGCGTCAGGTCGAGACGGTGATCGGGCAGCTCGCCGAGTGGCTGGCCCCGGACGAGGCGGCCGACGAGGCGGGCCGGGCGGCCGGCTGGTTCGGCGCCCTGGTCACCCCGGCCCCCGAGGGCCTGCGCGCCGAGCTGACCGGGCACGCGCTGGCCGCCTCCGCCGAGCTGGCCCTGCTGCGGGACTGGCTGGCCGAGGTCTACGGCCCCGCCGCGGCCGGCACCCCCGACGCGATCGGCCGCGAGCGCTACCTGCGCTGGGCGCGCTACTGGAACGGCGCCGACCTGGACCTGGACGAGGCCTACCGCTGGGCCTGGACGGAGTTCCACGACCTGGCCGCGCAGATGGCCGTCGAGGCCGAGAAGGTGCTGCCCGGCAGCACGCCGATGCAGGCGATGCGCTGGCTGGACACCGAGGGCCCCTCGATCGCCGGTGCCGAGAAGGCCCGCGAGTACCTGCAGGGCCTGATGGACCAGGCGATCCGCGACCTGCAGGGCGCCCACTTCGACCTGGCCGAGCCGATCACCCGGGTCGAGTCCAAGCTCGCCCCCGCCGGCACCGCCAGCGCGCCGTACTACTCGGCCCCCTCGCTGGACTTCAGCCGCCCCGGCCGGACCTGGCTGCCGGTGATGGGCCGGGAGACCTTCCCGACCTGGGACCTGGTCAGCACCTGGTACCACGAGGGCGTCCCCGGCCACCACCTGCAGCTCGCGCAGTGGAACTACGTGGCGGGCAGCCTCTCCACCTACCAGGTCAGCCTGGGCGGGGTGAGCGCCAACCTGGAGGGCTGGGCGCTCTACGCCGAGCGGCTGATGGACGAGCTCGGCTACCTGACCGACCCCGGCCACCGGCTCGGCTACCTCAACGCCCAGATGCTGCGGGCGCTGCGGGTGATCCTGGACATCGGCATGCACGTGGGCCTGGACTTCCCGGCCGACTCGCCGTTCCACCCGGGCGAGGCGATGACCCCGGAGCTGGGCCGCGCGTTCTTCGGCGCCTACTGCGGGCTGGCCGTCGAGACCCTGGACAGCGAGCTGGTCCGCTACCTCGGCATGCCCGGCCAGGCGATCGGCTACAAGCTCGGCGAGCGCGCCTGGCTGCGCGGCCGGGCGGCGGCGCGGGCGGCGCACGAGGCGCGCGGTGAGGAGTTCGACCTCAAGGCCTGGCACATGGCGGCGCTCTCGCAGGGCTCGCTCGGGCTGGACGACCTGGTCGAGGTGCTCGCGCAGCTGTGACGCGCCCGGGAGCCGCGGCCTCCCCGGAGCGGTGACGCTCGCGCCCCGCACGCTGACGGGGCGCGAGCAGCACGCCGACAGGGCGTGAGCACCGCCGTGGTCATAGCTCGGCGGTTAGGGCACAGCGGTCGAAGCTCGGCGGTCAAGCTCGGCGGTCAAGCTCGGCGGTCAAAGCTTGACCAAAGGGTAAAGCTTGCCTAAAAGATCACCTTTTATCCGGTTTTGTCACGGATCCTGCTTGCCCCACCCCCGGCCGAGGGCTTCGCTGGAGAGGAGTGCCGTCCGCGCACGCCGACGGCACCCCCGTCCGGAAGGGTGCTCCCGTGTCCGCGCAAACCGCCCTGACCGACCCGGTGCCGGACCCCCGCCGCTGGCGGGCGCTGGCCGTGATCGCCGTCGCACAGCTGATGATCGTCCTCGACATCACGATCGTGAACATCGCCCTGCCATCCGCCCAGCAGGACCTGGGCATCTCCAACGGCGACCGGCAGTGGGTGATCACCGCGTACACCCTGGCGTTCGGCGGCCTGCTGCTGCTCGGCGGCCGGATCGGGGACCTCTACGGCCGCAAGCGCACCTTCATCATCGGACTGCTCGGCTTCGCCGCCGCCTCCGCGCTCGGCGGCGCCTCGGTCTCCGGTGACATGCTCTTCGCCTCCCGCGCCCTGCAGGGTGCCTTCGGCGCGCTGCTGGCCCCCTCGGCCCTGGGCCTGCTCTCCACCACCTTCACCCAGGCCAAGGAGCGGGCCACCGCCTTCGGCATCTTCGGCGCGATCGCGGGCGGCGGCAGCGCCATCGGCTTCATCGCGGGCGGAGTGCTCACCGAGTACCTGGACTGGCGCTGGTGCCTGTTCGTCAACGTGCCGATCGCGCTGGGCGCGGCCTTCGCCGCGACGCGCCTGCTGCACCGCGACTTCATCGCCAAGGGCTCGCGGATCCCCCTCGACCTGCCGGGCGCGGTGCTCGGTTGCGGCGGCCTGCTGGCGATCGTCTACGGCACCTCGGAGGCCGAGTCGCGCGGTTGGACGGACTGGCTGGTGCTCTCCTGCCTGGCCCTGGGCGTGGCGCTGCTGGCCACCTTCGTCTTCGCCGAGCGGCGCACCGACCATCCGCTGCTGCCGCTGCACATCGTCGGCGACCGGAACCGGGGCGGCGCGGCGCTCTCGGTCGGACTCTCCGTGATCGGCCTCTTCGGCCTCTTCCTCTTCCTGACCTACTACCTCCAGGAGATCAAGGGCTTCTCGCCACTGATGACGGGCGTCGCCTTCCTGCCGATGACGGGCGCGATCATCCTGAGCTCCACCGGGCTCGCCGCCCGGCTGATGAACCGGGTGCCCTCGCGCAACCTGATCGTGCCGGGCCTGCTGCTGGCCGCCGCCGGGATGGCCTGGATCACCCAGCTCAAGGTGGGCAGCGCGTACGCGACCACGGTGCTGCCCTCGGAGATCCTGCTCGGCGTGGGCATGGGCATGGTCTTCATGCCCTCGATGAGCCTGGCCACCCTCGGCGTCGCCCCGCGCGAGACCGGCGCGGCCTCGGCCACCATCAACTCCGCCCAGCAGGTCGGCGGCTCGATCGGCACCGCACTGCTCAACACGATCGCGGCCACCGCCACCACCACCTACCTGGTCGGCCGGGACGCGAGCAGCCGCGCGGTGCAGAACACCGCGAACGTGCACGGCTACACGGTGGCCACCACGGTGGCGCTCGGCATCCTGCTCTTCGCGGCGGTGCTGGCCTTCTTCATGGTCAACCACCGGCCGAGCCCGGGTGAGGCGGCCGGGGAGGACGAGGAGGCGTCGGTGCGGGCCGCGGCCTGAGGCCGGATGCCCTGAGGCCGGTTGTCCTGAGGCCGGTTGTCCTGAAGTCGGTTGTCCTGAATGGTGCGGCTCCGGGGCTTCTCCCGCCACGAACCGTCGGCCATGATGTTCCCCGGCCTCGATCCCACCGCCCGCCCTGCGCCGGGCGGTGGATTCTCACGCGGCTCTCAGTCGAGGATCATCACCTTTCCAGTGAGGCGGGTAATAGTCATCAGGTAGTCGAGACTCCCCGTCGCGGGCGTCGACCAGCCGGCCCGTCCGAGGCCGCCGATCGCGGGCAGGAGAAACCGTCCTGATGACAAGTCAGCAGCGCGGCCACCGCAGGCAGAAGAGTCGTCCCGTCAACCGTCCGCTGGTCCTGGTGCTCTCCCTCACCACCGCCATGGTGATCGCCATCGCCTGCGTCAGTCTGGTCACCTCCCGGGCGGCCGCCTCCACCCGAGCCGCGGCCGTCGTCGCGGCGGCCAAGGCCACGCAGTCCCCCGCCGCGCCGTCCTCGTCCCCCTCGCCCACCACCGTCGCCCCGGTCGGCCCGCCGGCCCCCACCGCCGCCCCGGTGGCCCAGCTGCCCCCGCCGGCCGCCACCTCCCCGACGGCTTCCCTGACACCCTCACCGACGGCCGCGCCCAGCGACACCGCCGTCCCCGCGCCCACCGCGACCACCGGCAGCGGTGACGGCTCGGACGGCACCGACGGCTCGGGCGACGCGACCCGCTCGGCCCCCACCACCGCCACCGCCCCCGCCGGGCCGGAGACCGACCGGGTCGGCGCCCTGTTCAGCGGGAGCGCCACCCCCGGCAACCACTTCTGCACGGCGAGCGTGGTGCAGAGCCCCACCCGCAACCTGCTGGTCACCGCCGCCCACTGTGTCAGCAGCACCAGCGGCCTGGTCTTCGCCCCCGCGTTCCGCAGCGGCCAGACCCCCTACGGCGTCTGGCAGGTGACCCAGATCTACAGCACCAACGGCTGGAAGCAGAGCCAGGACCCCGACCAGGACTTCGCCATCCTCCAGGTCGCCCCGCTGAACGGAAGGCAGATCCAGGACGTGGTCGGCGGCAACCCGCTGGGCCTCAACGAGTCCTTCACCGCCACCGTCCGGCTCTACGGCTACGCCAGCTCGGCCGACGTCCCGATCCTCTGCTCCAACGCCACCACCCAGCAGTCCGCCTACCAGCGCCGCATCGACTGCCCCGCCTTCCCGGGCGGCACCAGCGGCGGCCCCTGGATCAACACCGCCAACGGCGACCTGATCGGCATCATCGGCGGCTACCAGCAGGGCGGCAACTCCCCGGACACCTCGTACAGCGCGTACTTCGACAGCACGATCGGGAACCTGTTCCAGCTGGCGGTGTCGCAGTCGGGCTAGCGGGCGCCCGAGGCACCAGGGCCTGGGCCGAACGGCCCAGGCCCTGTGTCGTGCCGCTGCCTGCCGCGCCTCGTCAAGCGCTCATGGCGCCGGTGTCGGATCGGAGTGGTTCGTCGCTGTCCATCCGCACGACCAGCCGCAGTCCCAGGGCCGCGGCGAGCCTCTCCAACGTCGGGATCGTCGGCTGCGTCCCACCCGCTTCAAAGCGGGCCACGCTGGAGTCCTGCCGACGACGTTCTACCGGCTGCCCGATGGCTGGCGAGGCTGAGAGGCGCGGCAGGCACTGCTCATGCCCCGGGAAGCTGGCACAGGCCCGGTCTCGTCCTATTTCTGGCCGTCTGTCAGACGGCCGCGCCGCTCATCGATCAGCACCCGCCCGTCGTGGGCCCGGACCCGAGGGGCAGTCGAACCGGTAGCGGCCAGGGCGTCGAGCAGGCGGACCCCGTAGACCTCGTGCAGGTGCGTGCGCACGTCCTGCTCGGTGAGCCACCGTACGGCCGTCGACTCGTCGGACGTCCGCACCGCACCGCCCACCGGGCGGCAACGGAAGACCAGCGCGACCACCCCCCGGGTCATGTTCTTGTAGACGCCGGTGAGGCGCTCGACCAGGCCGAAGCAACTGCTCAACAGACCCTCCACGGTGGAATTTACGCGTCGAAGTCGTACTCCAGCACATAGGACGCCGCGTCGAGCACCATTTCGTTGACCTCGACCGCCCGACCTCCTGCGGCGTACGCGGTCCGGCAGACCAGGACCACAGGTGTGCCCGCGCCCAGCTCCAGCCGTTCGCTCTCGTCCTGGGTGGGCATCCTGGAGCGGATCTCCTCGCGGAAGTGCACCGGCTTGGCGCCGATCTCGGCGAGGCGGGCGTAGCTGCCGCCCGGCCCGGTGTCCGGCCGCGTGATCGCCGTGCCCGCGACCAGCGACGCCGGCAGGTAGGAGGTGGAGAGCAGCACCGGCTTGCCGTCCAGCACGAAGCGCCGGTGCCGGACGCACGTCGGCTCACCCGGCTCCATACCCAGCACCCCGGCGATGAGCTCCGGTGCGCCCTGCTCGGTGACCGCGACCTGGTCGACCACCAGCGCCCGGTTCTCCACGTCCGCCGACCAGATCGACCGGCCCGATCCCCACTGATCCTCGGCAAGGCGCTGGATGCTCCGGCGCCCGATGCGGATGAGGAACTCCCGAACGAACACGCCGGAGCCCTTTCGCGCTTCGGCGAGGCCTTCGGTCTGGAGCAGTCCGAGCGCTTGACGGGCTGTCATCCGGGCGACCCCGTATGTCTCCATCAGCTCGTTCTCGCCCGGAAGGCGTTCCCCCGCGCGGTACTGGCCGGACTCGATGGCGGTCCTGAGTGCGTTGGCGATCTTGCGGTACTTGGGCTGCTTCTCGCCAGTGGCGGCCATGACTCTCCTCGGTGATCTCCGGACATCGTAGGACCGCGCGGCGGGCGGAGATGGCCACTCGCGGGTGATTGACATCTCTAGACAAGTTGGCTTCTCTAGAGAAGCCGCATCGAGTCTGGAGGTCCTGATGGTTGAGGCTGCAACGCGACCTGGCGTCGTCCCCTACATCACCGCCTGGAGCGAGGAGCAGTACGCCCGCTTCGACGTCGTCGCCCACCCCGCCGGCGGCATCGCCTACCGCGACGAGGTCCCCCACGACCGCGACGCGGACGGCGTCCTCTGGGCCCGGATGACCCACGCCCGTGGCCAGGGCAGGCCCGACTTCGGGCGGGTCCACTTCGGGCGACAGCGCCGGGCGATGCGGGCGCTGCTCTGCCAGGTCTGCGGCGGGCCGGCCAGTCGTACGGACGAGGGCGTCCTCTGGCTGCTCAAGGACGACCGCGCCGACTGGCCCGGCTGGCCCGAGGGCATGGCCGCCACCCATCCGCCGGTCTGCCTCGCCTGCGCGCGGACCGCCGCCCGGCGCTGCCCGCACCTGCGGGGCGGCTGCGTGGCCGTGCGGGCACGGGAGTTCGGGACTCGCGCCGTGTACGGCAGCCTCTACCGCCCCGGCGTGCCCGCCCCGGTGGCTGCCGCCGAGGTGATCGCCGCCTCCCGTGAGCCGCGTGCCCGCTGGGTGCTCGCGACGCAGATGGTGCGTGTCCTTCGACAGTGCTCGTTCGTCGACCTGGCTGCCGAAACCGGCCTTCCCCGCGCCGCCTGACCCCCTTTCCGGCGTCCCGCGTACCATCGCCGTCGCCCGTTCCCCTGCCCGACGAGGAAGCACCCCATGCCCACACCCCGCAGTGCCCCCGCCGCGCGGGGCGTCAACTACCAGGTCGGGCGGCTGCTCACCTTCGCGCTGCTCGCCGGCACCGTCGTCCCGTACGTGCTGCTCTACCGGCTGCTCCTCTGGGACAACCCGGGCGCCCGGCACTTCGGCGCCGTGTTCTGGGGCGTCCTGGCCTTCGGGGTGCTCGCCACCGCCGAGGGGTTCCGGCTGGCCTTCCTGCGCCGGGCGCTGCCGCTGGCCGGGCCGCGCCGTCACTCCAGCGGGCTGGTCCGGCATCCGGCGGGCCTGCTGGTGCTGCTCTACCTGCTCTGCGTGGTCCTCCTCGCGCCCGGTGTCTTCCTCTCCGGTGCGGTCGACTGCCTGCACGGCCGCCGCTACGCCGAGCTCCAGGCCCGCCGCGAGCGCGGTGCCGAACGCCGTGCCCGCGACCGGCGGAACAGGGGCAGGCGCCAGAACTGACAGGGCATCAGCACCTGGCGAGGCTGCGGAGAGCGTGGAGCGCCCGGGGCCGACCCGCGCCACCGGACCGGAACATGACGAAGGCCCAGGTCGGTTGACCTGGGCCTCGTTCAGCACTTCTCGCGAAGTGCCCCCGGTAGGATTCGAACCTACGCACCCGCCTCCGGAGGGCGGTGCTCTATCCCCTGAGCTACGGGGGCCTGCCATGTCCTGCTTGGTGTTGCTCGCCGCATCGCTGCGACGGGAAGAACGTTACCAGGTCGGCGGCGTGCTCCGTGCAGGGGTTTCCCGGAAGCGGGGTGGAGCCGGCCCCCACCCCCCCGCTCGGTCCGAAGTGTCCAAAGGCCGGACGCGCGCCACCGTGCCGCCGTAATCTCGTGGGGTGTCGGAAGACGTGTCCGGGCGGATCCTCGTGGTGGACGACAGCGAGGTGATCCGCCGGTTGATCAGGGTCAACCTGGAGCTGGAGGGCTTCGAGGTGGTGACCGCGGCGGACGGTGCCGAGTGCCTGGAGGTGGTCCGGCGGGTGCGGCCGGACGTGGTGACGCTGGACGTGATGATGCCGCGGCTGGACGGGCTGCGGACGGCGGCGCGGTTGCGGGCCGAGGAGCAGACGGCGCGGCTGCCGATCGCGATCGTGAGCGCCTGCACGCCGGCGGACCTGCGCCGGGGTGAGTCGGTCGGGGTGGACGGGTACCTCGGCAAGCCGTTCGACCCGGCGGACCTGGTCGCGCTGGTGCGCAGGCTGCTGGCCATCAAGGAGCACGGGGAGCAGGGGGGCCACGGGCGGAACGGCGGGTTGACCTTCGGCGGCGGCGACGTTCGCTGACGGCGAACACGACTCGACCGAACGGGACCCGACCGGACGCGACTCGGCCGACCCGCGGATCTCAACCGGCAAACCGAGTGGCGGGCGGGTACCTGCTCTCGCCTAGGCTTGGGCGCGTGACACCCGCAGAGCTCTCCCACGCAGTCCAGGTCGCCGTGCGCGCCGCCGTCGAGGCGGGCGAGCTGTCCGTCGACGTCCCCGAGACGGTGACGGTCGAGCGACCCAAGAACCGCGACCACGGCGACTACGCCACCAATGTGGCGCTCCAACTCGCCAAGCCGGCCGGCAAGCCGCCCCGCGCGGTCGCCGAGCTGGTCGCCGCGCGCCTGCGCGAGCTGCCGGGCGTCGCCAAGGTCGACATCGCGGGGCCCGGCTTCCTCAACATCACGCTGGACGCCGCCACCCAGGGCGAGCTGGCCCGCGCCATCGTCGAGGCAGGCCAGGCGTACGGCCGCAACGAGGCGCTCAAGGGCCTGAAGATCAACCTGGAGTTCGTCTCCGCCAACCCGACCGGTCCGATCCACATCGGCGGCGTGCGCTGGGCGGCCGTCGGCGACTCGCTGGCGCGGATCCTCAAGGCGACCGGCGCGGACGTCACCACCGAGTACTACCTGAACGACGCCGGCGTGCAGATCTCCAAGTTCGCCGCCTCCCTGCAGGCCGCCGCGAACGGCCGCGAGGTACCGGCCGACGGCTACGTCGGCGAGTACATCGCCGACATCGCCAAGGCGATCACCGAGAGCGTCCCCGGCATCCTGGAACTGCCCGCGGAGGAGCAGCTCCAGGCCTTCCGGGCGCACGGCCTGCAGCTGATGGTGGCCGAGATCAAGCGGTCGATGGACGAGTTCGGCACCCACTTCGACACCTGGTTCTCCGAGAAGTCGCTGCACGACTCCGGCGCGGTGGAGAAGGCGATCGAGCGGCTGCGCGAGCAGGGACACGTCTTCGACCAGGACGGCGCGATCTGGCTGCGCACCACCGACTTCGGTGACGACAAGGACCGGGTGCTGATCAAGGCCGACGGCGAGACGACGTACTTCGCCGCCGACGCCGCCTACTACCTCTCCAAGCGCGATCGCGGTTCCGAGGTCAGCGTCTACATGCTGGGCGCCGACCACCACGGCTACGTCAACCGGCTGAAGGCCATCGCGGCCTGCGCGGGCGACGACATGAACCGCAACATCGAGGTCAAGATCGGCCAGTTCGTCAAGATGCTGCGCGATGGTGAGGAGGTCCGCATGTCCAAGCGGGCCGGCAACATCATCACCATCGACGACGTGGTCGAGTGGATCGGCGTGGACGCCGCCCGGTACACGCTGGCGCGCTCCTCCACCGACTCCACCATCACGCTCGACATCAACGTGCTGACCAGCCAGACCAACGAGAACCCGGTCTTCTACATCCAGTACGCGCACACCCGGATGTGCGGGGTGACCCGCAAGGCCGAGTCGATGGGCATCACCAAGGCCGCGGCCGCCGACTTCAAGCCGGAGCTGCTCGCCTCCGAGTGGGAGTCCGACCTGCTCGGCGCGCTCGCCGACTTCCCGCGGATCGTGGCCAAGGCCGGTGAGCTGCGCGAGCCGCACCACGTCGCCCGGTACCTGGAGGAGGACGTGGCCCGGAAGTACCACCGCTTCTACGACAACTGCCAGATCCTGCCCAAGGGCGACGAAGAGGTCACCGACCTGACGCACGCCCGCCTCTGGCTCGCCGACGCGACCCGCACCGTCGTCGCCAACGGCCTGGCCCTGCTCGGCGTCTCCGCCCCCGAGCGGATGTAGCACCCGCCGCGCGGGTGCCGCCGCCCGGCACCCGCGCACCGCCACGAGAGAGAGCGCCGCAGATGAGCCGCTCCGCCCACCCCGCAGGCCCCCGGCACGGCGACGTGCTGCCCGAAGGCCACTACCTGGCGCCGCCGGGAGACCTGAACGCGCTGGACCCCAAGATCTGGTCCAGGACGGTCACCCGGGACGCGGACGGCACCGCCACGGTCGGCGGCATCCCGGTCACCGAGCTGGCCGCCGAGTTCGGCACCCCGGCCTACGTGCTGGACGAGGCCGACTTCCGGGCCAGGGCCAGGGCCTGGCACGAGGCCTTCGGCGGCGGGGCGGACGTCTACTACGCGGGCAAGGCCTTCCTCTCCAAGGCGGTGGTCCGCTGGCTGCACGAGGAGGGGCTCAACCTCGACGTCTGCAGCCCGGGAGAGCTCGCGGTGGCGCTGGCCGCCGGGATGCCGCCGGAGCGGATCGCGCTGCACGGGAACAACAAGTCCGCCGCGGAGCTGGAGCAGGCGGTCAAGGCCGGCGTGGGGCACATCGTGCTCGACTCCGCCGCCGAGATCGAGCGGCTGGCCGCGATCGCCGAGCGCCAGGGCGTGCGCCAGCCGGTGCTGGTCCGGGTGACGGTGGGCGTCGAGGCGCACACCCACGAGTTCATCGCCACCGCGCACGAGGACCAGAAGTTCGGCTTCTCGCTCGGGCAGGGCGCCGCCGCGCAGGCCGTGCGCGAGGTGCTGGGCCACGCCGGCAGCCTGGAACTGCGCGGCCTGCACTCGCACATCGGCTCGCAGATCTTCGACACCGCCGGCTTCGAGGTGGCCGCCCGCCGGGTGGTCGGCCTGCTGGCCGAGATCCGCGACGAGCACGGCGTCGAGCTGCCCGAGATCGACCTGGGCGGCGGCCTGGGCATCGCCTACACCAGCGAGGACGACCCGCGCGAGCCGGCCGAGATCGCCACCGCGCTGGCCGGGATCGTGCGCCGCGAGTGCGCGGAGCGGCGCCTCGCCGTGCCGCGCCTGAGCGTCGAGCCGGGCCGGGCGATCGTGGGCCCGACCGCGTTCACGCTCTACGAGGTGGGCACCGTCAAGCCGCTGCCGGGCCTGCGCACCTACGTCAGCGTGGACGGCGGGATGTCCGACAACATCCGCACCGCGCTGTACGACGCCGAGTACTCGGTGGCCCTGGTCTCCCGGCGCAGCACGGCCGGGCCGATGCTGGCCCGGGTGGTCGGCAAGCACTGCGAGTCGGGCGACATCGTGGTGAAGAACGCCTTCCTGCCCGCCGACCTGGCGCCCGGCGACCTGATCGCGGTGCCCGCCACCGGTGCCTACTGCCGCTCGATGGCGAGCAACTACAACCACGCCCTGCGGCCGCCGGTGGTGGCGGTCGCGGAGGGTGCCGCCCGGGTGATCGTGCGGCGCGAGACGGAAGAGGATCTCCTGCGCCTCGATATCGGATGACGGAAATCTGGTCTCGAATCTTGAGACGCCCGTAGATCTTTCCGAATCGTCCCCGAGACTGGAACAAGCCAAAACCCGTCGGCTCGCCGAAATGCCGCCGGGAACGAGATGGATGAGCGGAGTCGGATGATGCGTACGCGGCCGCTGAAGGTGGCGTTGCTGGGCTGTGGTGTGGTGGGCTCCGAGGTGGCGCGCATCATGACGACGGACGCCGCCGACCTCGCCGCGCGGATCGGCGCGCCGGTCGAGCTCGTCGGCATCGCGGTCCGCCGGGCCGGGCGGCCCCGCCCGGGCGTTCCCGAGCACCTGCTCACCACCGACGCGGAGGCGCTGGTCGAGCGCGGCGACATCGACGTGGTGATCGAGGTGGTCGGCGGGATCGAGCCCTCGAAGAACCTGCTCCTCACCGCCTTCGAGCACGGTGCGTCGGTGGTCAGCGCCAACAAGGCGCTGCTCGCCCAGGACGGCGCCGAGCTGCACGCGGCCGCCGCCGCGGCCGGGGTGGACCTGTACTACGAGGCCGCCGTGGCCGGCGCGATCCCGCTGATCCGCCCGCTGCGCGAGTCGCTGGCGGGCGACCGGGTCAACCGGGTGCTGGGCATCGTCAACGGCACCACCAACTTCATCCTCGACAAGATGGACAGCACCGGCGCCGGCTACTCGGAGGCGCTGGAGGAGGCCACCGCGCTCGGCTACGCCGAAGCCGATCCGACCGCTGACGTCGAGGGCTTCGACGCCGCCGCCAAGGCCGCGATCCTGGCCGGCATCGCCTTCCACACCAAGGTCACCGCCGCCGACGTCTACCGCGAGGGCCTCACCGAGGTCACCGCCGCCGACATCGCCAGCGCCAAGGCGATGGGCTGCGTGGTCAAACTGCTGGCGATCTGCGAGCGGGCCGCGGACGGCGAGTCGGTCACCGCCCGGGTGCACCCGGCGATGATCCCGCTCAGCCACCCGCTGGCGAGCGTCCGCGAGGCCTACAACGCGGTCTTCGTCGAGGCCGAGGCGGCCGGCCGGCTGATGTTCTACGGCCCGGGCGCCGGCGGTGCGCCGACCGCCTCGGCGGTGCTGGGCGACCTGGTCGCGGTCTGCCGCAACAAGCTCAACGGCGCCACCGGACCGGGCGACTCGGTCTACACCCGGCTGCCGGCCAAGCCGATGGACCAGGTGATCACCCGCTACCACGTCAGCCTGGACGTGGACGACCGCGCGGGCGTGCTGGCGCAGGTCGCCTCGGTCTTCGCCGAGCACGGGGTCTCCATCGACACGGTCCGCCAGCAGGGCCGCGAGGGTGACGCCTCGCTGGTCGTGGTGACCCACCGGGCCACCGACGCCGCCCTGTCGGCGACCGTGGACAAGCTCCGCGCGCTGGACAGCGTGCGGGATGTGGCCAGCATCATGCGGGTTGAAGGGGAATGACGGCAATGAACGCTGTGATTGACAAGGTCGGCGGCCGGACCCACCAGTGGCGCGGGATCATCGAGGAGTACCGCGACCGCCTCCCGGTGGACGCGAGCACGCCCGTGGTCACCCTGCTGGAGGGTGGCACGCCCCTGGTCCCCGCCCAGGTGCTCTCCGAGAGGACCGGCTGCGACGTCTACCTCAAGGTCGAGGGCGCCAACCCGACCGGCTCCTTCAAGGACCGGGGCATGACGATGGCGATGTCCAAGGCCAAGGGCGACGGTGCCCAGGCGGTGATCTGCGCTTCCACCGGCAACACCTCGGCCTCGGCCGCCGCCTACGCGGTGCGGGCCGGCCTGGTCTGCGCGGTGCTGGTCCCGCAGGGCAAGATCGCGCTGGGCAAGATGGGCCAGGCCCTGGTGCACGGCTCGAAGATCCTCCAGGTGGACGGCAACTTCGACGACTGCCTCACCCTCGCGCGTGAACTGTCCGAGAACTACCCGGTCGCGCTGGTGAACTCGGTCAACCCGGTGCGCATCGAGGGTCAGAAGACGGCCGCCTTCGAGATCGTCGACATGCTCGGCGACGCCCCCGACATCCACGTCCTGCCGGTGGGCAACGCGGGCAACATCACCGCCTACTGGAAGGGCTACCGCGAGTACGCGGCGGACGGCCTGGCCACCCGCACACCTCGGATGTGGGGGTTCCAGGCCGCCGGCTCGGCCCCGATCGTGGACGGTGCCCCGGTGCTCAAGCCGCAGACCATCGCCACCGCGATCCGGATCGGCAACCCGGCCTCCTGGGCCTTCGCCGAGGCCGCGCGGGACGAGTCCGGCGGTCTCATCGACAAGGTGACCGACCGTCAGATCCTCTCCGCCTACCGCCTGTTGGCGGCGCGGGAGGGCGTCTTCGTGGAGCCCTCGTCGGCTGCCAGCGTGGCCGGCCTGCTGGCCAAGGCGGAGGCCGGACTGGTCGACCCGGGCCAGCGGATCGTCTGCACGGTGACCGGCAACGGGCTCAAGGACCCGGACTGGGCGGTGGCCGGCGCGCCGCAGCCGCAGGTGGTCCCGGTCAGCGCCGAGGCGGCCGCGCAGCAGCTCGGCCTGTTGGACTGACGCCCCGTCGCATCCGGTCGGCAGCCGCCGCCGGGCCGGGCCGGACGGGCCGATCCCCCTCGGGGACGGCCCGTCCGCCGCGTCGGCGGCAAGCGCGTCGCGACGGGTGAGTAACTGCCCCGCTGTCGCATTCGTTGTTGTTTGCGAAGTCCTCGCGATGCCCTGGTGATGTCCTGGTGATGTCCTGACGATGCCTCGTCGCGAGGCTGATTCCGGCCGGATTCCGGCCATTACCTGCAACACGGTCGATCGGGAGGGAGCGGGGTGTACCGCTGTGGAACCTCTCTTCGATACGCTGAACCCCGGCGGTGTGGCACATGCCAAGGGCTGGGCCGTTCCCCCGCGGGGCGGGCCTGAGCCGCGCGCAGCGCACTGACACCCCCGCCGCCGTACCACCGCAGGGCCCGCCGACGGGCCTGCCTCACTCCCCAGGAGAGTCCACCGCATGGCCGGTCCCGCGTTCCGTGCCGCCGCCGTCCGGGTGCGGGTCCCCGCGACCAGCGCCAACCTGGGCCCGGGCTTCGACGCCTTCGGACTCGCCCTCGGCCTGTACGACGACATCGTGGTCCGGGTCGCCGACTCCGGACTGACCGTGGACATCGCGGGAGAGGGCGCCGAGACGCTGGCCCGCGACGAGCGCCACCTGGTGGTCCGCGCGATGCGCGCGGCCTTCGACCGGCTCGGCGGGCAGCCCCGTGGCCTCGAAGTGGTCTGCGCCAACCGGATACCGCACGGGCGCGGCCTGGGCTCCTCCTCGGCCGCGATCTGCGCGGGCATCGTGGCCGCCCGCGCGGTCACCATCGGCGGCCCGGCCGCCCTGGACGACGCCGCGGTGCTGGCCCTCGCCTCCGAGCTGGAGGGCCACCCGGACAACGTCGCAGCCTGTCTGGCCGGCGGCTTCACCATCGCCTGGACCGACGAGGACCGCGCCAGGGCGGTCCGCCTCGACCCGGCCGCCGAGGTGGTCCCGGTGGTCTTCGTCCCGGCCACCGAGGTGCTCACCGAGACCGCCCGCGGCCTGCTGCCGAAGACCGTCCCGCTGGCCGACGCGGCCGCCAACGCCGGCCGCTCCGCGCTGCTCGTGGAGGCGCTGACCAGGCGCCCCGAGCTGCTGCTGCCCGCCACCGAGGACCGGCTCCACCAGGACTACCGCGCCGCCGCGATGCCCGACAGCGCGGCCCTGGTGGCCGCGCTGCGCTCGGAGGGCGTCCCCGCGGTCATCTCCGGCGCGGGTCCGACCGTGCTCGCGCTGACCGACGAGGCCGGCGCCGACAAGCTGCTCACGTTCGCGGGGGAGTCGTTCGCCGCCCACCGGCTGCGGCTCGACCGTGACGGAGCGGGCGTCCTGCCGTTGGACGGATGACCGTTGCCGCAGGTCGGTCCGACGGTGCCGACCCGTCCGGCGACCGCACGGCCGTGCGCCCAACTGGCCGGACGGCGGCGTTCGGGACGGACACGATTGGCAAGTGCGAGGCTGGGGAATGTGTGAGGGGGTCGGTAGTGTTAACCTCAATGCTGCATCAGGCGCCCCGTGGGGCCCGGTGCACCGCGTCCCCCTCTTCTGAGCCCGCTCGTGCGGGATCAAGACGTTGTCGGGGACCACGATTCTCCGGGAGCCCGCCACAGCGCGTACGCAGCCTGCCTGCGCGATTGCGGCCGCGTCCCGAAGCCGTGTCGGATCCTGACCCCCACCCGCCCAGGCCGGCCTCCAGCTGAGGCCCGGACGGGCGGGAGCGCCGGAGACCGTCACGCGACGGGGGCCCGGGATTCGCAGGCAGCGGTCGGCATGCGGTGCTTTTCCAACCGCCCGCCGCGCCATTTCGCTCCACCGTGCTTCGTGCACCGCACTTCGCACCTCTCCCCCCAGCGGCTCCGCCGTGGTGGCGGGAGCACCGCCTCGGACCTGCGCACAGCAGAGCACAGGTCAGACAGCACAACCGGTCGCCGAGCCAGACAGGCCGACGTCCGCTCCAGGGAAGGACCCTTAGTGAGCGACACCACCGATCTGATGGGCGCGCGCCCGGACGCCGATGCGACGGACACCCCCGCCGCCCCGGCGGCGCCGGCCAAGCGCCGCCGTACCGCTGCCGCAGGCCTTGACGGTCTCGTCCTGGCCGAGCTGCAGAAGCTCGCCTCGACGCTCGGCATCAGCGGCACCGGCCGGATGCGCAAGAGCCAGCTCATCGAGGCCATCAAGGAGAAGAGCGGCGGGGACCCGCTGCTCGCCTCCGCCGGTGCCCCGGCGCCGGCCAAGACGGCCGCCAAGGAGAGCGCCCCCGCCGCCGAGCCGGCCGAGAAGCCGGCCAGGCGCACCCGGGCCGCCGCCACCGCGGCCGCCACCGAGACCCCGGCGCAGATCGAGATCCCGGGCCAGGCCGCTCCCGAGGCCGCCGCTCCGGCGCGCGCCGAGCGCGGCCGCCGCCGGGCCACCTCCGCCGCCGGCGCCCCCACCGCCCCGGCCGCCGCGGAGGCTCCCGCCGCCGCTCCGGTCTCCACGGCTTCGAGCGTCGCCGAGCAGGCCGCGCCCGCCGCCGAGGCCAAGGCCGAGGCTCGCGCCGCCGAGCAGCCCCGCACCGCCGAGGGCCGCGACGACCAGCGTGAGGGCCGCCGCGACCGCCGCGACCGCCGCGACCGCCGCGAGGGCGCGGAGCAGCGCCCCGAGGTGGCCGAGGCCGAGGGTGACGGCCGTGAGTCGCGCCGCGACCGGCGCAACCGCCGGGACCGCGCCGACCGCCGTGAGGGCGGCCAGCCGGCCACCCAGCAGCCCGCCGCGGCCCAGCAGCAGCCCGCCGCCGCCCCGGTCCAGCAGCCCGCCGCGGCCCAGCAGGGCGGCTACGACGACGACGAGTTCGGCGACGGCCGCCGCGGCCGCCGTGGCCGCTACCGCGACCGCAACCGGCGCGGGCGCCGCGACGGCTTCGAGGGCGCCGTGGCCGAGCCGCAGGTCGGCGACGACGACGTGCTGATCCCGGTCGCGGGCATCCTGGACATCCTGGACAACTACGCCTTCGTGCGGACCTCCGGCTACCTGCCGGGCAACAACGACGTCTACGTCTCGCTCGCCCAGGTCCGCAAGAACGGCCTGCGCAAGGGTGACGCGATCACCGGTGCGGTGCGCCAGCCCAAGGACGGCGAGCGCCGCGAGAAGTTCAACGCCATGGTGCGGCTGGACTCGGTGAACGGCATGGACCCGGAGAGCGGCCGCAACCGCCCCGAGTTCGGCAAGCTCACCCCGCTCTACCCGCAGGAGCGGCTGCGCCTGGAGACCGACCCGGGCGTGCTGACCACCCGGATCATCGACCTGGTGTCGCCGATCGGCAAGGGCCAGCGCGGTCTGATCGTCGCCCCGCCGAAGACCGGCAAGACGATGATCATGCAGGCGATCGCCAACGCGATCACCCGCAACAACCCCGAGTGCCACCTGATGGTCGTCCTGGTCGACGAGCGTCCGGAAGAGGTCACCGACATGCAGCGCTCGGTCAAGGGCGAGGTCATCTCCTCGACCTTCGACCGTCCGGCCGAGGACCACACCGTGGTCGCGGAGCTGGCCATCGAGCGCGCCAAGCGCCTGGTGGAGCTGGGCCACGACGTGGTGATCCTGCTCGACTCGATCACCCGCCTGGGCCGTGCCTACAACCTGGCCGCGCCCGCCTCCGGCCGCATCCTGTCCGGTGGTGTCGACTCGACCGCGCTCTACCCGCCGAAGAAGTTCTTCGGCGCCGCGCGCAACATCGAGAACGGCGGCTCGCTGACCATCCTCGCCACCGCGCTGGTGGAGACCGGCTCCCGGGCCGACGAGGTGGTCTTCGAGGAGTTCAAGGGCACCGGCAACATGGAGCTGCGCCTGGACCGCAAGCTCGCCGACAAGCGGATCTTCCCCGCGGTGGACGTGGACGCGTCCAGCACCCGCAAGGAGGAGATCCTGCTCGGCAGCGAGGAGCTGGCGATCACCTGGAAGCTGCGCCGGGTGCTGCACGCGCTCGACTCGCAGCAGGCGATCGAGCTGCTGCTGGACAAGATGAAGCAGACCAAGTCCAACGCCGAGTTCCTGATGCAGATCGCCAAGACCACGCCGGGGTCGGGCGACTGACGGGTCCTCGGAGCACCGCCGCGGGCGGCCATCGGATTCCGGTGGCCGCCCGCGGCGTTCCCGCGTGCGGGGGGACGGCGGCCGAGTGACCGGCAGGGGGGACCGGCAGCGGAGTGAGTGGACGTGGCCGTTTCGCAAACCGGACATACGTATCTAATTCGCTCATCTATCCTCAAAAGGTCGGCCAGTGCGGCCGAGCGACGTGAGGACCGGTACCGATGGCCGAGGAACAGCAGGACCCCACCCCGGGCGGGCGGCGCAAGGCGCGTACCCGCAAGGTGCGCACCCGCAAGGCCCGAGTGCTGCGGGCCGTGGCCATCACGGTGGCCGCCCTGGTGCTGGCCGGGGCCGGTGCGGCCGGCTACGCGTACTGGCGGTGGAACGCCAACATCAAGAGCGTCGACATCGACTCCCAGCTCGGCAGCGCCCGCCCCTCGGCCCCTGCGGGCGGTTCCTTCAACGTGCTGGTGCTCGGCTCCGACTCGCGCGACGGCGCGAACGGGTCACTGGCCGGCGGGGCGACCGACGGCACCGCCCGCTCCGACACGGCCATGGTGGTGCACGTCAACCAGGCCCACTCGGCCGCCACCGTGGTCTCGATCCCGCGCGACACCCTGGTGAGCCGGCCCGCCTGCACCGCGCCGGACGGCAGCGCGGTGCCCGCGGCGACCGGCGCGATGTACAACAGCGCCTTCGAGGTCGGCGGCGCGGCGTGCGCGGTGAAGACCACCGAGCAGCTCACCGGGATGCGGATGAACCACTTCGTCGAGATCGACTTCGCCGGCTTCGCGGGCTTCATCAACGCCATCGGCGGCGTCACGGTGACCACCACGGTGGACATCCACGACCAGGACAGCGGCCTGGACCTCAAGGCCGGCACCACCCACCTGAACGGCGACCAGGCGCTGGCCTTCGTGCGCACCCGGCACGGGGTGGGGGACGGCAGCGACCTGGGCCGGATCGAGCTGCAGAAGGAGATGGTGAAGTCGATCACCAGGCAGATCGGCTCGATCGGGATGTTCACCAGTCCGGCCCGGCTCTACACGGTCGGCGACACCCTGACGAAGTCCATCACCACCGACTCCCAGCTGGCCTCGGTGAGCGCGCTGACCGGCCTCGGCGAGGACCTCAAGGGGATCGGCGCCGACCAGCTGACCATGGTGACGCTGCCGGTGGTCACGGCGCCGAGCGACCCGAACCGGGTGGTGGCCCGGATGCCGCAGGCCGGCCAGCTCTGGGCCGCGCTGCGGGCCGACCAGGCCGCGCCGCAGGCGATCGTCAGCAGTCAGCCGGTCAACCCGGCCGATCCGGGCAGCTCGGGCGGCGCGGCGGGGGCGGCCGCGCAGCCCTCCGCCGCACACTCCTGACGGCACTCCTGACAGCACTCCTGACAGCACTCCTGAGGCGCCGGAATATCCCCGGGGTGGCACCGGTTTGGGAAGAAGCGGCCAGTGCTGGCAGACTGGTCCGTCGGTCCCGGTTCACGTGCGGCATCCTGCCGCCGACCCGGCGCCCTCCCGATACCTAGGAGACTCCCTTGAAGCGCGACGTCCACCCCACGTACGTGGTCACCTCGGTGACCTGCACCTGTGGCAACGAGTTCACCACCCGCTCGACCGAGGCCTCCGGCGTGATCCGCGCCGAGGTCTGCTCGGCCTGCCACCCGTTCTACACCGGCAAGCAGAAGATCCTCGACACCGGTGGCCGCGTGGCCCGCTTCGAGGCCCGCTTCGGCAAGGGCCTCAGCGGCAACCGGGCCTAGCGCTCACTCGGCGCCGGTCTCTGGCGCCCCCGCGTTCACGCGGGGGCGTCCGGGCCGGCGCCGTTCGCGTCTCGCCGTCCATCTCTCACCTTCCGGGAAAGTAGGCCGATCCCCATGTTCGAGGCAGTCGAAGAGCTCCTCGTCGAGCACGCCGACCTCGAGACGAGGCTGGCCGACCCGTCGGTGCACGCGGACCAGGCGAACGCGCGCAAGCTCGCCAAGCGGTACGCCGAACTGACCCCGATCACCCGCACCTACCGGGCCTGGAAGCAGACCGGCGAGGACATCGCGGCGGCCCGCGAGTTCGCGGCCGAGGACCCCGACTTCCTGGCCGAGGCCAAGGCCGCCGAGCAGCGGCAGGGCGAGCTGACCGAGGAGCTGCGGCTGCTGCTGGTCCCGCGCGACCCCAACGACGAGAAGGACGTCATCCTGGAGGTCAAGGCGGGTGAGGGCGGCGAGGAGTCCGCGCTCTTCGCCGGCGACCTGCTGCGGATGTACCTGCGGTTCGCGGAGCGGGTGGGCTGGAAGACCGAGCTCATCGACGCCAACGAGTCCGACCTCGGCGGCTACAAGGACGTCTCGGTGGCCGTGAAGACCAAGGGCAGCCAGCTGGAGCCCGGCCAGGGCGTCTGGGCCCGGCTCAAGTACGAGGGCGGCGTGCACCGGGTGCAGCGGGTCCCCGCCACCGAGTCGCAGGGCCGGATCCACACCTCCGCCGCCGGCGTGCTGGTCACCCCGGAGGCCGAGGAGGTCGAGGTGGAGATCCACCAGAACGACCTGCGGATCGACGTCTACCGCTCCTCGGGCCCGGGCGGGCAGTCGGTCAACACCACCGACTCCGCGGTCCGGATCACCCACCTGCCGACCGGTATCGTGGCCTCCTGCCAGAACGAGAAGAGCCAGCTGCAGAACAAGGAGCAGGCGATGCGGATCCTGCGCTCGCGGCTGCTCGCCGCCGCGCAGGAGGCGGCCGAGCAGGAGGCCTCGGACGCCCGGCGCAGCCAGGTCCGCACCGTCGACCGCTCCGAGCGGATCCGGACGTACAACTTCCCCGAGAACCGCATCTCGGACCACCGCACCGGCTTCAAGGCGTACAACCTGGACCAGGTCCTCGACGGCGACCTGAACGCGCTGATCCAGTCCGCCGTGGACGCCGACGCCGCGGCGAAGCTCGCCGTGGCACACGAGCAGTAACCACCGCAGAGGGGTACGTACGGATGAACCTGCTGCTCGCCGAGGTGGCCCAGGCCACCCAGCGGTTGGCCGCGGCCGGCGTGCCGTCGCCGCGCTTCGACGCGGAGGAGCTCGCCGCACACATCCACCACGTCAAGCGCAGCCAGCTGCACACCGTGCCGGACGCCGACTTCGACGCCCGCTACTGGGAGGCGATCTCGCGCCGCGAGGCCCGCGAGCCGCTGCAGCACATCACCGGGCACGCCTTCTTCCGCTACCTGGAGCTGGCGGTCGGCCCCGGGGTCTTCGTGCCGCGCCCGGAGACCGAGACGGTGGTCGAGTGGGCCATAGAGGCCGTCCGCGAGATGGACGTGGCCGAGCCGCTGGTGGTCGACCTGTGCTCCGGCTCCGGCGCGATCGCGCTCGCCCTGGCCCAGGAGCTGCCGCGCTCGATCGTGCACGCCTTCGAGCTGGACGAGGGAGCGCTGCGCTACACCCGCCGCAACATCGAGGCCAGCCCCGACCGCGACCGGGTCACCCTGCACGCGGGTGACGCCACCGCGGCCTTCGCCGAGGACCGCTCCTGGGACGGCCGGTTCGACCTGGTGATCAGCAACCCGCCGTACATCCCGCTGACCGAGTGGGAGTACGTGGCGCCGGAGGCCCGCGACCACGACCCGCAGATGTCGCTCTTCTCCGGTGAGGACGGCCTGGTCGTGATCCGCGGCATCGAGCGGGTGGCCGCCCGGCTGCTGAGGCCCGGCGGCGCCGTGGTGATCGAGCACGCGGACACCCAGGGCGGCCAAGTGCCGTGGATCTTCAACGAGGAGGGCGGCTGGACCGACACGGCCGACCACCGGGATCTGAACGGGCGGCCGCGTTTCACGACAGCCCGAAGGGCGAGGTCGTGAACCGTTCAGCGCCGTACGACAGCCCGAAGGGCGAGGTCGTGAACCGTTCAGCGCCGTACGACAGCCCGAAGGGCGAGGTCGTGAACCGTTCAGCGCCGTACGACAGCCCGAAGGGCGAGGTCGTGAACCGTCAGCGCGGTACGACAGCCCGCAAGACTTCGCTGTGACTTCCAACCGTCTTCGAAGGGGACCGCTCCGATGAGCCGCCGTTACGACTGTGCCGACGCAGGCGACCGTGCGACCGGGCTGCGCGAGGCCGCCGCGGCGATCCGCCGCGGCGAGCTGGTCGTGCTGCCGACCGACACCGTCTACGGGATCGGCGCGGACGCCTTCAACCCGGAGGCCGTGGCCGGCCTGCTGGCGGCCAAGGGTCGCGGCCGCAACATGCCCTCACCGGTGCTGGTCGGCTCGCCCACCACGCTGCACGGCCTGGTGACCGACTTCTCGGAGAAGGCCTGGGAGCTGGTCGACGCCTTCTGGCCCGGCGGCCTGACCCTGGTGGCCAAGCACCAGCCCTCGCTGCGCTGGGACCTGGGCGAGACCCGCGGCACCGTCGCGGTCCGGATGCCGCTGCACCCGGTCGCCATCGAGCTGCTGAACGCCACCGGCCCGCTGGCCGTCTCCAGTGCCAACAAGTCGGGCCGGCCCGCCCCGGCCGACTGCGCGGAGGCCGAGCTCCAGCTGGGCGACCCGGTCGCGGTGTACCTGGACGGCGGGACGGCCGAGCACGGCCTGGCCTCCAGCATCGTCGACGTCACCGGCAAGGTGCCGGTCCTGCTGCGCGCGGGCGCCGTGAGCATCGAGCAGCTGAGGGAGGTCGTCCCCGACCTGGAGGCCGGCAGTTGACCGCCTCGCTCCATGACCGGATGCCGTCCTACGTCGCGGTCGTCCCCCGCCCCTCGGACTACTTCCGGATCCTCTTCGTCTGCACCGGCAACGTCTGCCGATCGCCGATCGCCGAGCGGCTGGCCCGCCATGAGCTGGACACCCGGCTGACCGAGCGGGCGGCCGGCCGGATCGTGGTGGAGAGCGCGGGGACCTGGGGGCACGAGGGCGCGCCGATGGAGGCTCACGCGGCCACCGTGCTCGGCGAGTACGGCGTGGACAGCGGCAACTTCGCCGGCCGCGAGCTGCTGGACGAGCACGTGGTGGAGGCCGACCTGGTGCTCACCGCGACCCTGGACCACCGCGCGCAGGTGATCTCGATGGGCCACGCGGCGGGCCTGCGCACCTTCACGCTCAAGGAGTTCACCCGGCTGGTCACCTCGATAGACCAGGCCACCCTGCCCGAGGTGGACACCGGCACCGACGTCACCGAGCGGGCCAGGGCGCTGGTGCAGGCGGCCGCCGCGCTGCGCGGCTGGCTGCTGGCCGCCTCGCCCGAGGCGGACGAGGTGGACGACCCCTACGGCGCGCCGATCGGGATGTTCCGCAACTGCGGCGAGGAGATATTCCACGCGCTGGACCCGGTGCTGACCGCCCTGACGGGCGTACCCGCCCCGCGCCATCAGGCCCCGGGGCCCGCACGGTCCTAGGCTGGACTCCACCGCCCTAACGGCCCCGGAGCGCCGCCATGACCCTCACCGATGCCGCGCACCGCCTCGCAGCACACCGCCACGCCTGGCAGCCCTCGACGGCCCTGAGCGCGGCCGATCCCGAAGTGGCCGACCTGCTCTCGGCGGAGGCCGAGCGCCGAGCGGGCAGCCTGCAGCTCCTGGCGGGGGAGAACCTCGCCACCGAGGCCGTGCTGGCGGCGCTGGCCGGCCCGCTGGTGGACAAGTACGCCGAGGGCTACCCGGGCCACCGCCATCACACCGGCTGCGCCGTGGCCGATGCCACCGAGCTGCTGGCTATCTCCCGGGCCCGCGCGCTGTTCGCCGCCGATCACGCCAACGTCCAGCCCAGATCCGGGACTTCGGCGATGCTGGCGGCCTTCGCGGCACTGCTGCGGCCGGGCGACACGGTGCTGGCGATGTCGCTGGAGCACGGCGGCCACCTCTCCTGCGGCTCGCGCGCCAACTTCTCCGGCCGCTGGTTCGACGTGATCGGCTACGGCGTGCGCGAGCAGGACGGGCTGATCGACCTCGACCAGGTCCGCGAGCTGGCCAGGACGCACCGGCCCAAGGCGATCATCGCCGGCTCGATCTCCTACCCCCGGCACCCCGACTGGGCGGCCTTCCGGGAGATCGCCGACGAGGTGGACGCCTACCTGGTGGCCACCGCCGCGCAGATCACCGGCCTGGTGGCGGCGGGCGCCGCGCCCTCCCCGGTGCCGTACGCGGACGTGGTGGTGGCCGCCACCCACAAGATGCTGCGCGGCCCGCGCGGCGGCCTGCTGCTCTGCACCGGGGAGCTGGCCGAGCGGGTGGACCGGGCGGTCTTCCCGTTCACCCAGGGCGGCGCGGCGATGAACGAGGTCGCCGCCAAGGCCGTGGCGTTCGCCCAGGCGGCCACGCCGGAGTTCGGCGCGTACGCGCGGCGCGCGGTCGACGGGGCGCGCGCCCTGGCGGCCGCGCTGGAGCGTGCCGGGGCGCGTCCGCTGACCGGCGGCACCGACACCCACCTGGTGACCGCCGACGTGGGCCCGCTGGGCCTCACCGGGGCCCAGGCCGAGCGGATGTGCGCGGCGGCGGGCCTGCTGCTCGGCAAGTGCGCGGTGCCGTTCGATCCGGCGCCGGCCGCCGAGACCTCCGGCATCCGGCTCGGCACCGGCGCCTGCGCCGCCCTCGGACTGGGGCCGGAACAGCTCGCGGAGGTCGGTGAGCTGATCGGTGGCCTGCTCAGCGGGGGTGCGCCGGCCACGGCGGCGGCCCGGGTGCGCGCGCTGGCCCAGCGGCCGGGGAACGGCGGCGGTGGTCCGGGCCGCTGATCGGAGCGGAACGCGGGCCGCTGATGCGAACCGCGATGCACACCACGCGCGTCCGACTCAATAAGGTGGGTGCCGTGGCGACGCACCTCGAACCCCTGAGCCGTACGGCAGCACCCTCCGTACGCACCCGGCTGCGCGCGCGGAAGGAGGACGGCGGTGCGTGAGTACCTGCTCGTGGTCTTCTGCACGGCGGCCGTCACCTACCTGCTGGTGGGCCCGGTCCGCAAGTTCGCGATCATCGCCGGCGCGATGCCGCCGGTCCGCGCGCGCGACGTGCACCGCGAGCCCACCCCGCGGCTGGGCGGCATCGCCATGTTCGGCGGCCTCTGCGCGGGCCTCCTGGTGGCCTTCCAGCTGAGCAACCTGGGCAAGGTCTTCCACGAGGACTCCTCGGACATCAAGGCCCTGCTCTCCGGCGTCGGCATCATGTGGGTGCTCGGCGTGCTGGACGACAAGTGGGGCGTGGACGCGCTGGTGAAGCTGGGCGGCCAGATGATCGCCGCCGGCGTGATGGTCTACCAGGGCATCACGGTCATCTCGATCCCGGTCCCCGGGGTCGGGCCGGTCGCGCTCAGCCCGACCCTGGGCATGGTGATCTCGGTCGCCCTGGTGGTCGTCATGGTCAACGCGGTGAACTTCATCGACGGCCTGGACGGCCTGGCCGGCGGCATGGTCTGCATCGCCGCGATGGCCTTCTTCCTCTACTCCTACCGGCTCTGGTACGGCTACTCGATCAGCGAGGCGGCCCCCGCCGCGCTGTTCAGCGCGCTGCTGATCGGCATGTGCCTGGGCTTCCTGCCGCACAACCTGCACCCGGCACGGATCTTCATGGGCGACTCCGGCTCGATGATGCTCGGGCTGATGCTGGCGGTCGCCGCGATCTCGGTGACCGGCCGGGTCGACCCCGACCTGATCACCGCGCAGACCGGCGGCTCGCAGACCGCCACCACGCACATCCTGGTGCCGATCTACATCCCGCTGCTGCTGCCGCTGGCGGTGATCGCACTGCCGCTGGCCGACCTGCTGCTGGCGGTGGTGCGCCGCACCTGGGCGGGCCGCTCGCCGTTCGCCGCCGACAAGCAGCACCTGCACCACCGGCTGCTGGAGATCGGCCACTCGCACAGCCGCGCGGTGCTGATCATGTACTTCTGGGCCGCGCTGATCGCCTTCGGCACGGTGGCGTTCTCGTTCACCAACACCGGCCGCACCGTGGTGCTGACCTGCGCCGGGTTCTGCCTGGTCGGCATCGTGGTGCTGCTGCTGCCGTGGTTCCGCCCCAAGGCGCCCGCCGCGGTGCAGTCCATGGTGCCGCCGCGCTACCGCCGCGGCAGCCGCGCGGCCGCCCGGGGCAACGCCGTGGTGACCGCGGCCGGCGCGGTGACGGCGGCGGCGCCGGCAGCCGACCCGGTGCTGCGCGAGGAGGTCCCGGCGATGGCCGAACTCTCGGCCAGGGACCAGGAGCTGCTGGGCCGCCTGGGCACCGGTGCGAGCGCGGTCGGGGACCATCCCAAGCGCTGATACCCTGCCGGCTCCACGAGCTGATGGCCCCTCAACTTCGTTGCTCCATCTGCCTCACCCGTTCGGCGGCACTGATGGGCCGTCGGTGTGACAGGAGCCACACGTTCATGGTAAAGCTCTCATCAAATAGTTTGTGATACCGTTCACGAGTACCGAGAACAAGCCGAAAGACCTACTGGTGAAGGACTTCCGTCCCCAGTGGGTCCGCCTCGAGGAGCCCCGGCCGCTCGCCGGCCGGTCTCGCGGCAGCCTCGCTCGGTCCGGTGTCCCCGCACCGGTGCGCCACCCCTGTTCTCGCTTTCCCGTTGAGCGTTCCCCCGTCCTCGACATGCCGCCGGAGTTGCCGACATGCCGTCCCACGACGCCCGGATCATCCGAGGCGCCGCAATCCCCACTGCGGTCGCTGGTGTGCTCGCCGTTGCGATCTCCGCCGCGGTCGTGGGGAGCAAAGGCCTGATCGGCGCCCTGGCGGCGACCCTGCTGGTCCTGGGGTTCTTCAGCTTCGGCCAGTGGGCCCTAGACCGGCTGACCAGGAACAATCCCCAGATGATGATGGCCGCCGGCCTGCTGGTGTACATGACCCAGATCATGGCGGTGGCCGTTGTTCTCGCGGTGTTCAAGAACACGACGCTTTTCAACACCAAGGCGTTCGGCTTCACCGTGCTCGGCTGCGCCCTGATCTGGACCGCCGGTTCGGTGCGCGCCTCACTCAAGGCCAAGATCTTCTACGTCGAGAACGACTCCGCCACGCGGAAGTCCGACGAGGTGTCGCGGTCGGAGCGTCAACAGTGAGCAGTGCCGGCTGTCCCCCTGGCGAGGGGGGCGGTGTTTATGCGGCGCTGACAGGCTGCTATCGTCCGACGCAACAACGGAGTACGGGAAGCGGCCAGGTCCCGCCGAGCGGTGCGTGCACACCGAGCGGACGGATCGCCCCCCGGACCCGCGCAGTCAGACAAGATCCCGCGCCGGCAGCCACTGCCGGCGCGCCGGGTCCGCGAGAAACCCATCAAGTTCCAGTGCCGCTCCGTGGCCGCAGGCCGCGCCGACACACCGAGGTTGCCGTAACCATGCGTCACGACGAAGGAGTCCGTGGTGAGTGCTGACCAGCTCACGCAGTCGCTTGCCTCTGGGGGCTGCCACCTGTTCTCCGGCTGCGGCTTCCCGGCCCCCGGCCTGAACGAGTTCCAGTTCCACCCGATCTTCACGGTCGCCGGCTTCGGCTTCAACAAGCCGATGCTGCTGTCGATCGTCTGCGCGCTGCTGGTGATCGGCTTCTTCTGGGCCGCCTTCGCCAAGCCGAAGGTGCTGCCGGGCAAGCTCCAGCTGGTCGGTGAGATCGGCTACGACTTCGTCAAGCGCGCGATCGTGTTCGAGAACATCGGTAAAAAGGGCGAGAAGTACGTCCCGATGATGGTCTCGATCTTCTTCTTCGTGTGGATCATGAACATCATGTCCGTGATCCCGTTCGCCCAGTTCCCGGTCACCGCGGTGATCGCCTGGCCGGCCGGTCTGGCGCTGGTCTGCTGGATCACGTACATGAGCCTGACCTTCAAGAAGCACGGCTTCGTCGGCGGCATGAAGAACCTCTGCTGGCCCTCGGGCGTGCCCGGCTGGGTCATGTTCATCCTGGTCCCGATCGAGTTCTTCTCGAACATCTTCGTGCGGCCGTTCACGCTCGCCGTCCGTGCCTTCGCCAACATGTTCGCCGGTCACCTGCTGATCGTCGTCTTCTCCGTGGCGACCTGGTACCTGCTGAGCCCGAGCCTGGGCGCGCTGTACGGGACCACCTCCTTCGTGGTGACCCTGGGTCTGACCGCGTTCGAGTTGCTGGTCCAGTTCCTGCAGGCCTACATCTTCGTGACGCTGGCCAGCAGCTACATCGCCGGTGCGCTGGAAGAAGCGCACTGAGCCGGTCACGGCTCCAAGGCACACGTTCCCTCTGAATCGTCCGGTGGCCAACCACCACCGGCCTCATCACCCCTGCAAAGGACACAAAGAGATGGCACTCGTCGAGAGTCTCGCTGCGGTCAACGGCTCCATCGCCTCGGTCGGCTACGGTCTCGCTGCGATCGGCCCCGGCATCGGCGTCGGTCTGATCTTCGGCAACGGCGTGCAGGCCATGGCCCGCCAGCCCGAGGCGGCCAACCTGATCCGCTCGAACATGTTCATCGGCTTCGCGCTGACCGAGGCGCTCGCCCTGATCGGCATCGTCATGCCGTTCGTCTACGGCGTCAAGTAATCCTGCCGTAACCCACCGGACGGAAGGTCCAGATATGTCGCTCATCGCGATGCAGCTGGCTTCGGAGGACTTCAACCCTCTGATCCCCAAGGCGCCTGAGCTCATCATCGGCCTGATCTGCTTCTTCGTGGTCTTCGGTCTGCTCGGCAAGAAGCTCCTCCCCAGCATCGAGAAGGTGCTGGCGGAGCGCCGGGACCAGATCGAGGGCGGCATGGAGCGGGCCACGGCCGCACAGGCCGAGGCGCAGGCGCTGCTGGAGCAGTACCGCGCCGAGCTCGCCGAGGCGCGCCACGAGGCCGCTCGGATCACCGAGCACGCTCGCGAGCAGGGTGCTGCCCTGATCCGCGAGATGCGCGAGGAGGGCCAGCACCAGCGCGATGCCATCATCGCCGCGGGCCACACCCAGATCGAGCACGACAAGACGCAGGCGACCGCCGCCCTGCGCCAGGACGTGGGTTCGCTCGCTTCGCAGCTGGCCTCCCGCATCGTGGGTGAGTCCCTTGAGGACCACGCCCGCCAGAGTGGCGTGATCAACCGCTTCCTGGACGACCTGGAGGCCAAGGCCGACGCGAGCGCGGCGGTCGCCAAGTGATCGGCGCCAGCCGCGAAGCCTTCGCTGCCGGCCGCGAGAACCTGGACAGCCTGACCGACAACACCTCGGTGGACTCGGCCAAGCTCGCCGAGGAGCTCGGCGCCGTGACCGCGCTGCTGAACCGCGAGGTCTCGCTGCGCCGTGTCCTGACCGACCCCGCGCGGTCCGGTCAGGACAAGGCCCAGCTGATCGCCTCGGTGCTCAGCGGCCAGGTCTCCGGCGAGACCGTCGACCTGGTCTCCGGCCTGGTCCGGTCCCGCTGGTCGGGCTCGCGCGACCTGGTCGACGCGACCGAGGAGCTGGCCGCCTACGCCGAGGTGATCGCCGCGGAGCAGGCCGGCAAGCTGGACGACCTGGAGGACGAGCTCTTCCGGTTCGGCCGGGTCGTCAGCGGCTCGCACGAGCTGCGCGCCGGGCTGACCGAGCCGAAGGCCGGCAAGGCCGCCAAGGCGGAGCTGGTCAACAAGCTCCTCGGCGGGCGCGCCCAGCCGGGCACGGTTCGCCTGGTCACCTCGCTGGTCACCAACCCGCGCGGTCGTAGCCTGGACCAGGGCCTGGCGGCCTACGCCAAGCTCGCCGCCGACCGCCGCGACCGCGTGGTGGCGCTGGTCACCACCGCCGTTCCGCTGAGCGACGGCCAGAAGCAGCGCCTGTCCGGCGCGCTGGCCAAGCTGTACGGGCGCGCGGTGCTCCTGAACATCGACGTCGACCCCCAGGTCGTCGGCGGTGTCCGGGTCCAGGTCGGCGACGAGATCATCGACGGCACCGTGTCGAGCCGCCTGGAGGGCGCTCGTCAGGCCCTCGAAGGCTGAGCCACCCGCACAGCACATCCGACCCTCGGTCGGGCGCCGGTCCCATCCCACGGGGCAGCCGGCACATACGAACGGCCGGTCCAACAGCACCGGCCGAGGATCGAATACTTGCGGCCCTCCTTGGGCGGGCCGAGGATCGCAACCTAGGAGAGCAGGGAAGCCTGATGGCGGAGCTTACGATCCGGCCGGAGGAGATCCGGTCCGCGCTGGCCGACTTCGTCCAGTCGTACCAGCCGGACGCCGCCTCGCGTGAAGAGGTCGGCACGGTCACTGGCGCGGCGGACGGTATCGCCCATGTCGAGGGCCTGCCCTCGGTCATGGCCAACGAGCTGCTGAAGTTCGAGGACGGCACCCTCGGCCTCGCGCTGAACCTTGAGGCCCGCGAGATCGGTGTCGTCATCCTCGGCGAGTTCGCCGGCGTCGAGGAGGGCCAGACGGTGCACCGCACCGGCGAGGTCCTGTCCGTCCCGGTCGGCGACGGCTACCTCGGCCGTGTCGTGGACCCGCTGGGCAGCCCGATCGACGGCCTGGGCGACATCGCAGCCTCCGGTCGCCGCGCCCTGGAGCTGCAGGCCCCGGGCGTCATGGTCCGCAAGTCGGTCAAGGAGCCGCTGCAGACCGGCATCAAGGCCATCGACGCGATGACCCCGATCGGCCGCGGCCAGCGTCAGCTGATCATCGGCGACCGCCAGACCGGCAAGACCGCGGTGGCCGTCGACACGATCATCAACCAGCGTGACAACTGGCGCTCCGGCGACCCGAAGAAGCAGGTCCGCTGCATCTACGTCGCCGTCGGCCAGAAGGGCTCGACCATCGCCTCGGTGCGTGGCGCCCTGGAGGAGGCCGGCGCGCTGGAGTACACCACCATCGTGGCTGCTCCCGCCTCCGACCCCGCGGGCTTCAAGTACCTCGCCCCGTACACCGGTTCGGCCATCGGCCAGCAGTGGATGTACGAGGGCAACCACGTCCTGATCATCTTCGACGACCTGTCGAAGCAGGCCGAGGCCTACCGCTCCGTCTCCCTGCTGCTGCGCCGCCCGCCGGGGCGCGAGGCCTACCCGGGCGACGTCTTCTACCTGCACTCGCGTCTGCTGGAGCGCTGCGCCAAGCTCTCCGACGAGCTGGGCGGCGGCTCGATGACCGGTCTGCCGATCATCGAGACCAAGGCCAACGACGTCTCGGCGTACATCCCGACCAACGTCATCTCCATCACCGACGGCCAGTGCTTCCTGGAGTCCGACCTGTTCAACGCCGGCATCCGCCCGGCCGTGAACGTCGGCATCTCGGTCTCCCGCGTCGGTGGCTCGGCCCAGATCAAGGCCATGCGCTCGGTCGCCGGCCGCCTGCGCCTGGACCTGGCCCAGTACCGCGAGCTGGAGGCGTTCGCCGCCTTCGGTTCCGACCTGGACGCGGCCTCCAAGGCGCAGCTGGAGCGCGGCGCCCGCATGGTCGAGCTGCTCAAGCAGGGCCAGTACCAGCCGTTCCCGGTCGAGGAGCAGGTCGTCTCCATCTGGGCCGGCACCACCGGCAAGCTGGACGACGTCCCGGTCGCCGACATCCGCCGCTTCGAGCGCGAGTTCCTGGACTACGTCCGGATCGAGCACAAGGCGCTGCTGGGCGGCATCGTGGAGACCGGCAAGCTGGAGGACGGCACGATCGACGCGCTGACCGAGGCGGTCAAGTCCTTCAAGCTGGGCTTCACCACGGCGGACGGCAAGCTGCTCTCCGAGCAGGCCTGAGTCCGGTAACGAGGGAAAGGACGTAGCGACCCATGGGAGCACAGCTTCGGGTCTACAAGCGCCGGATCCGCTCTGTCACCGCGACGAAGAAGATCACCAAGGCGATGGAGATGATCTCCGCGTCGCGCATCGTCAAGGCGCAGCGCGCGGTGGCCGCCTCCACTCCGTACGCCGATGAGCTCACCCGCGCGGTGACGGCGGTGGCCACCCGGTCCAACGCCAAGCACCCGCTCACCACCGAGAACCCGCAGGCCACGACGGCCGCGGTGCTGCTGATCACCGCGGACCGCGGTCTGGCCGGCGGCTACTCGACCAACGCCATCAAGCAGGCGCTCGTGGTCAGCGAGCGGCTTCGGGCCGAGGGCAAGACGGTGGTGACGTACATCGTCGGTCGCAAGGGTGTCGCGTACTACGGGTTCCGGGACCTCCCGGTGACGAGCTCGTGGACCGGCTTCTCCGACAAGCCGACCTACGGCGACGCGAAGATCGTGGCGAGCGAGCTGATCGAGGCGTTCACCGCGACCGAGGGCGGGGTGGACGAGCTGCACCTGGTCTCCACCAAGTTCGTGTCGATGCTGACCCAGAACGCGGTCGACGCCCGGCTGCTGCCGCTGAAGCTGGACGAGGTCCAGCTGAGCGACGACAAGCCGGCCAAGACCGAGATCTTCCCGCTGTACGACTTCGAGCCGTCGGCGGAAGGCGTGCTGGACGCGCTGCTGCCGCGGTACGTCGAGAGCCGGATCTACAACGCGCTGCTGCAGTCGGCCGCCTCCGAGCACGCCGCCCGTCGGCGCGCGATGAAGAGCGCGACCGACAATGCGGGAGAGCTCATCAAGTCGCTCACGCGGCTTGCCAACTCGGCCCGTCAGGCCGAGATCACCCAGGAAATCAGCGAGATCGTCGGCGGTGCCAACGCGCTCGCCGATGCTAGCCGCGGGAGCGAATGAGAATGACCACCACTGTTGAGCCGGCCGCGAGTGGTCTGGCGACGGGCCGCGTCGCGCGGGTCATCGGCCCGGTCGTCGACGTGGAGTTCCCCGTCGACGCGATTCCGAGCATGTACAACGCCCTGCACGTCGAGGTCGAGAACCCCGACGGCACGGGCAAGAAGACGCTGACCCTCGAGGTCGCCCAGCACCTGCCCGACGGTGTGGTGCGCGGCATCTCGATGCAGCCCACCGACGGCCTGGTGCGCGGCGCGGCCGTCAGCGACACCGGTTCCGCGATCTCGGTGCCGGTCGGCCAGATCACCAAGGGCAAGGTCTTCAACGCCCTCGGCGAGGTGCTGAACACCGACAAGGCGGAGTTCGAGTCCCAGGTCGAGGTCCGCTGGCCGATCCACCGCAAGGCTCCCGCGTTCAAGGACCTCGAGTCCAAGACCGAGATGTTCGAGACCGGTATCAAGGTCATCGACCTGCTCACCCCGTACGTCCAGGGTGGCAAGATCGGCCTGTTCGGTGGCGCCGGTGTCGGCAAGACCGTCCTCATCCAGGAGATGATCTACCGCGTCGCCGAGAACTTCGGTGGTGTGTCGGTCTTCGCCGGTGTCGGTGAGCGCACCCGTGAGGGCAACGACCTCATCGAGGAGATGACCGAGTCCGGCGTGCTGGACAAGACCGCGCTGGTCTTCGGCCAGATGGACGAGCCGCCGGGCACCCGCCTGCGCGTCGCCCTGTCCGCCCTGACGATGGCGGAGTACTTCCGCGACGTCGAGCAGCAGGACGTGCTCCTCTTCATCGACAACATCTTCCGGTTCACCCAGGCCGGTTCCGAGGTGTCGACCCTGCTCGGCCGGATGCCCTCCGCGGTGGGTTACCAGCCGAACCTGGCCGACGAGATGGGCCTCCTGCAGGAGCGCATCACCTCGACCCGCGGTCACTCGATCACCTCGATGCAGGCGATCTACGTCCCCGCGGACGACCTGACCGACCCGGCCCCGGCGACCACCTTCGCCCACCTCGACGCGACGACGGTGCTCTCCCGTCCGATCACCGAGAAGGGCATCTACCCGGCCGTCGACCCGCTGGACTCCACGTCCCGCATCCTGGACCCGCGCTACATCGCGCAGGACCACTACGACACGGCCCTGCGGATCAAGGGCATCCTGCAGAAGTACAAGGACCTGCAGGACATCATCGCGATCCTCGGTATCGACGAGCTGTCCGAAGAGGACAAGATCACCGTCCACCGGGCCCGCCGGATCGAGCGCTTCCTCTCGCAGAACACCTACGTGGCGAAGCAGTTCACCGGTGTCGAGGGTTCGACCGTGCCGCTGTCGGAGACCATCGAGGCCTTCAACTCGATCGCGGACGGCAAGTACGACTCCGTTCCGGAGCAGGCCTTCTTCATGTGCGGTGGCATCGAGGACCTCGAGAAGAACGCCGCCGAGCTGGCCAAGAAGTAGCAGGCCGCTCAGCCGTGAGTGACCAAGAGGGGTGGTTCCCGCATCCTGGGGACCACCCCTCATGGCACTGCGGCTGTGATTCAGGTCATCTCCGCGCCCCACGTTTCATCCCAGGGGCGCGAGCCCGTTATTCTTACCGAAACTCCCGAGTAATCGGGCGTTGCAAGAGCCTAGGAGCCCACGTTGGCTGAGCTGCACGTCGAGCTGGTCGCAGCCGACCGCAAGGTGTGGTCCGGTGCGGCCACCATCGTTGTCGCCCGCACGGCCTCCGGAGACACCGGCATCATGCCCGGTCACACTCCGGTGCTGAGCGTGCTGGAGTCCGGCCCGGTCACCATCCGCACCACCGATGGCGGCACCGTCATCGCGGCCGTGCACGGTGGCTTCATCTCCTTCGCCGACAACAAGCTTTCTCTGCTCGCGGAGATCGCCGAGCTGGCGGACGAGATCGATGTGACCCGCGCGGAGCGCGCGTTGGAGCTCGCCAAGAGCGAGAGCGACGCGCACGCCGAGCGCCGCGCCGAGGTCCGCCTCGTCGCGGCCGGCGGCAAGGCCGCCTGAGGTTTTGCACGGAAGTTCGACCGACGGTCCCGGGGACGCGCGAGCGTGACCCCGGGACTGTCGTATCGGTTGGTAGGGACAGCGCCGTTGTTTCGTTGATACTCCTGGAGTTGATGCGACCGGCAAACGGGGATGCGGGTAGCGAGGAGGTCGGTGAGCATGGTCCTCGCCCTTGTGGTGTGCGCGGCGGTCGTGGCCCTGGGGGTGGTCGGCCTGGTGGCGTTCGCGGTACGCCGCCGCCTCATCCAGCGGGTCGGCGGCACCTTCGACTGCAGCTACCGGCTGAAAATGCCGGCCGACGCCTCGACCCTCCCCGATCTCGACGAGAACGGACAGCCCACCTCAGCCCCGGTCCCCGCGACCGACGGCAAGGGGTGGGTTTTCGGTATCGGGCGCTACAGCGGCGACCACATCGAGTGGTTCCGGGTCTTCTCCTACGCCCCCCGCGCCCGCAAGGTGCTGCCCCGCCGCGAGATCGAGGTCCTCGGCCGCCGCTACCCCGAGGGCCAGGAGGAGCTCGCCCTGCTCTCCGGCTCCGTCGTGCTCCGCTGCCTGCACAACGGCTCCCCGCTGGAACTGGCCATGAGCGACGACGCCCTCACCGGCTTCCTCGCCTGGCTGGAAGCGGCCCCGCCGGGACAGCGGGTCAACGTCGCGTAGCGGCGAACACGCAGGGATGGGGGCACCCCCGCCCGAAGGGTGGGGGAGTGTCAACGTCGCGTAGCGGCGACTGCTCGTCCGGGTGATCGTCGCAGCTTGTCCGGCGTGCGGGCGGGGCTGTTGTGCAGGCTGGTCGTGACCGCCCAGACTGTTCGGCCACGGCACCGACGTCACCATCCCCGAGGGCCCCGCCAAGGGCTTCGTGATCGGCACCACCGTCACGGGTGAGCCGCGCAAGGCTGAGTAGGCTGCCGCGCATGGTCAACCTCACGCGCATCTACACCCGCACCGGCGACGACGGCACCACCGCGCTCGGTGACATGAGCCGCACGACCAAGACGGACCCCAGGCTGCTCGCCTACGCCGACGCCAACGAGGCCAACGCGGCCCTCGGCGTGGCGATCGCGGCCGGCGGCCTCGCCGAGGACCTGGTGGCCGTGCTGACGCGGATTCAGAACGACCTCTTCGACGTCGGCGCCGATCTGGCGACACCGGTGGTCGAGGATCCGAAGTACCCTCCGCTGCGGGTCGAGCAGACCTACATCGACCGCCTCGAAGCGGACTGCGACCGCTACAACGCGGAGTTGGAGAAGCTGCGCAGCTTCATCCTGCCCGGCGGCACCCCCGGGGCCGCCTACCTGCACCTGGCGTGCACCGTGGCGCGGCGCGCCGAGCGGGCCACCTGGGCGGCGATCGAGGAGCACGGGGAGAGCGTCAACCCGCTGGCCGCGAAGTACCTCAACCGGCTCTCGGACCTGCTCTTCATCCTGGCCAGGACCGCCAACAAGGAGCGCGGCGACGTGCTCTGGGTGCCGGGGGAGAACCGCTGACCCCAGCGCCAGGGACCAGGCCCGGCCCAGCACTTGGGCCGGGCGGCGGCCACCCGCGCCCCGCCGCCCCGAGGCCGACGCAGATCACACCCGCCAATCACCCCACGGCCCGCCCCGGGGCACTACAGTCCGAGCGGTGAGCGGCGCGGCTCCCGGAGGGCGATCCCCTGCCCCGGAGCGCGTCTGGACGGGACTTCGGGAGAAGCAGCCATGAGCAACGTACCCACGCAGCGTCAGCAGATCGCCGTGATCGGCGCCGGACTCATGGGCGCGGGCATCGCGCAGGTGTCCGCGCAGGCCGGACACCCGGTGGTGCTGCGGGACGTCACCGAGCAGGCGCTGGGGCGCGGTCTGTCCGCCATCGAGGCCTCGTACGAGAAGTTCGTCGCCAAGGGCAAGCTGACCGCCGACGAGGCCACCGCCGCGCTCGGCCGGATCACCACCACCACCGACCTGGGCGCCATCGGCGAGGCGGACATCGTGATCGAGGCCGTCTTCGAGCAGTTGGAGGTCAAGGAGGCCGTCTTCCGCGAGCTCGACAAGCTGGCCAAGGACGGCGCGGTGCTGGGCAGCAACACCTCGGCCATCCCGATCACCCGGATCGCCGCCGTCACCGAGCGCCCGGAGTCCGTGGTCGGCGTGCACTTCTTCTCGCCGGTGCCGCTGATGCGCCTGGTCGAGCTGGTGCGCGGCTACAAGACCAGCGACGCCGCGCTGGCCACCGCCCGCGCCTTCGCCGAGGGGGTGGGCAAGGAGGTGGTCGTGGTCAACCGCGACGTGGCCGGCTTCATCACCACCCGTCTGATCACCGCCCTGGTGGTGGAGGCGGCCAAGCTCTACGAGTCCGGGGTGGCCACCGCCGAGGACATCGACACCGCCTGCCGGCTGGGCTTCGGCCACCCGATGGGCCCGCTGCAGACCGCCGACCTGACCGGCGTGGACATCCTGCTGCATGCCGCGCGCAACATCTACGAGGAGACCCAGGACGAGAAGTTCGCGGCTCCGGAGATCATGTCCCGGATGGTCACCGCGGGGGACCTGGGCCGCAAGAGCGGCCAGGGCTTCTACGGCTACCAGAGCTGAGCCGGGCGGCGCCACCAGAGGGGTGAGCTTGCTCACGGCGCTGCCGCAGATGGGTGATTTGCGCGGTAATCGAGCGTGCGCCCCAGGCCCGGCTGCGTATATTCCCTCGGACGAGTGAAGTTGCTCCAGGACGGGCGGAGGAGCAGCAACCTGGACCACTGGTCCGGCGTCAGATGGTGGGGGCCTCAATGCTGAAGGAGGACAGCGTGCGCATCGTGGAGTACCCCGGGCTCGGCGGGCACGCTGTCCTGGCCCTGGAAGGCCGGCTGGACGTGCGCAGCGCCGCCGACGCGCGGGCCAGGCTGCACCAGGCGGTCGACGGCGGCGCCGGCGACCTGGTCCTCGACCTGCGGGCGCTGGACTCCTGGGACGCCACCGGGCTGGGCGTGATCATGGGCACCCACCGCCGGGCCGGCCGGCTCGGCCGCCGCCTGGTGCTGCGCGAGGTGCCGCCCCAGCTGCAGCGCCTGCTGGTGGCCACCCGGCTGCACCGGATCCTGGCGGTGGAGGGCGCGGTGGGCGACCCGTGCGGGGCCACCCTGCCGGGCGGGCCGGCCGGCCAGCCCGCACTGCCCTCGGTGACCGCCCCGTCGCACTGAGTCCCGATCGGGGCGCCGGCCGGGGACCGTGCTGCACGGTGGGGCCCGGATGTGCGAGAGTCTGCGCTCGACAGGACCGTTCGAATCGCCGCCGGCCCCGCCGGGGCGGTGCCGCCGCGCGCGGTGCGGCGGTCCGTCGGCCGTCGGACGCGCGCCCGCGCGCGGCCCGCGGCCCGGTCCCTCACAGCGGCCGGCGGCCGGCGGCCGCACGGCGGAGCACAGGCGGAGCGCATCGTGGCACAGCCATCCGGTGAAGTCGGGCAGGAGAACCTGCGCGTGCGATCGGGCGACCTGGTCGCCGGTCGCTACCTGGTGACCGTCGGCGGCCTGGACGGCTCCGACGTCCAGCCCTGCCCGCCCGAGCACCGCCCCGAGCCGCGACGCCGGCCGAGCGGGCCGCAGCGCCACGGCGGTCGGGCGACCGCGGGCCCCGGGCCGAGCCCGGCGGTCGGCCCGCTCGCCCTCGGCTCGGGCCCGGGCGACCTGCCGCTGCTGGACCGCGAGGCCGAGGTGGCCCAGCTGCTCGGCAAGCTCGCCGAGGGCCGCTCGGTCCGGCTGCTCGGCGAGCCCGGCTCCGGCCGCAGCGCGCTGCTGGCCGCCGTCGCCGCGGGCGCGGGCGAGCTGGCCCCGCACGGCGTGATCCAGCTCTGCGGGCACCGCCGGGACGGCGAGGACCTGCTGCAGGACCTCTTCGCCGCCGCCTACCAAGCCCCCGGCTTCCGTCCCGACCGCGGCCAACTGCCGGTGCTGCTGGCCTCGGTGGGCGCGATCGTGGTGATCGACGAGGTCGCCCAGAGCGGCACCGAGCTGGAGGAGCTGCTCGCGCTGGCTCCCGAGTGCGCCTTCCTGATAGCCCCGTCGGCCGGCGGCACGGCCCCGGCGGCCGTCGGCGCCGCTTCGCGGCCGGGCAGCGACGTGCGGCCCGGCGGCGTCGAGGCCCCGGCCGGCGGCCAGCGGGCGCTGCCGGCCGGCTCGCGGCTGGAGGACCACACGATCGGCGGGCTGACCAGGCCCGCCTGCCTGGCGCTCACCGCCCGGCTGGCCGGCCGCCTGCTGGACGAGGCCGAGCGGGCCTGGGCGGTCGACCTCTGGTTCGAGTCCCAGGGCCTGCCGCTGCGCTTCGTGCAGGCCGCCGCGCTGCTGCGCCGTCGCGACCTGGCGGTGGACACCCTGCTTGCCGCCGAGGAGGACCGGCAGAGCCTCTTCGGCGGTGCGGTGGAGGAGGAGGCGGAGCAGGACCCGGCGCTGCGCGAGGCCGAGCTGCGGGCCGAGGTGCCGCTGCCCTCGGTGGCGCAGACCGCCGCCCCCGCGCTGCTGCTGGTCGAGGGGCTCAGCGAGGGCGCCGACGCCGTGCTGCGGCTGGCGGTGGCGCTCGGCGGTGAGTGCCCCACCGCGCCGCACCTGCCCGCGCTGATCGACGTCGACCACGGCGAGAGCGCGCTGCGCGAGCTGGCGGAGTGCGGGCTCGCCGAGTCGATCGGCGGTCACCACCGGCTCACCGCGGGCGTGCTGGAGGCACTGGCGGAGCACTGGGGGCCCGACGGGCGGAGCACCGAGGGGGCGGCGCGGCACTTCTCCTGGTGGGTCGGTCACGGCTCGGTGAGCACCGAGCAGATCGCCGCCGAGGCGGAGGTGGTGCTCGGTGCCCTGCGGGCGGACCGCGCGGCCGGGCGCACCGACGCGGTGCTGCACCTGGCGCGCGCGGCGGCCCCGGCGCTGGCCCTGACGCTGCGCTGGGGCGCCTGGCGCGAGGTGCTCGAACTCGGGCTCGCGGTGGCCCGGCAGAGCGGCCGGCGGCGCGAGGAGGCCTGGTTCCAGCACGAGCTGGGGGCGTACTGGCTCGCCCTGGCGGACGGCGCCCCGCAGGCGCACGCACTGGCGAGGAACGCCGTGGAGGCGTCCTGTGCGCTGCGCGGGCTCGCCGGGGACAGTCGGGAACTGGCGGCCTCGCGGCGCCTGCTGACGCTGCTTCAGGAGGCCGAGCGGGCGCCGGTGGAACCGGAGGCCCAGACCCAGGTGATCCGTCGGCCGGTGATCCGGGTGCTGGCCGAGCGCTCCTGGCCGCCGGCCGGGGCGCTGCGCGGCTGGTCGCGGCGGAACGCGCTGCTGGCGGTCGGCGGCCTGCTCGCGCTCGGCGCGGTCGGCACCGTGGTCGCGCTCGGCGTCTCCGGGGGCGGGGGAGCGGCGCCGGGCGGGGGTGGCATCGGGGTGACCGGGAACGTGCTGAACGCCGGCAGCGCCACCGCCTCGCCCACCGCCTCGGGTGGTGCTTCCTTCCCCGACCCGGCCTCGGCCGCCGCCTCGGGATCGGCGTCGGCCTCGGCGTCCGCCTCCGGCAGTGCGTCGGCCGCGGCGAGTGCGAGTGCCACGGCCGGTGCCTCGCGGGGCCGGACGGCCTCGCCGACGGCGCGCCCGAGCGGGGCGAGCTCGGCCCCGGACAGCCCGGCCCAGCCCACCGCGGTCCAGCCGGGGCAGCCCGCCGCGCCGGCGCCCACCACTCCGGGCGCGCCGCCCGCGCAACCCACTCCGCCGGCGCCCGCTCCCTCGCCGAGCAGCAAGTCGCCGGCGCCCAGCCCGAGCAGCGCCTCGGCCTCACCGAGCGCACCGTCGCCGAGTGCCAGCTCGGCCGGTCCGAGCGGGTCCGCCTCGCCCAGCCCGTCGGCCAGCGGTAGCAGCTCCTGAGCCGCCCCGCCGCCCCTCACGCCCCGCCGGCCGGCGGGGCGTGAGGGAGCGTCAGAACAGCTTCAGCTTGTCGTCGTCGATGCCGCGCAGCGCGTCGTAGTCCAGCACCACGCAGTCGATGCCCCGGTCCGTGGCCAGCACCCGGGCCTGCGGCTTGATCTCCTGAGCGGCGAAGACGCCCTTCACCGGGGCGAGCAGCGGGTCGCGGTTGAGCAGTTCCAGATAGCGGGTCAGCTGCTCGACGCCGTCGATCTCGCCGCGCCGCTTGATCTCGATCGCGACGGTGCCGCCGGCCGCGTCCCGGCAGAGGATGTCGACCGGGCCGATCGCGGTCGGGTACTCGCGGCGGACCAGTGACCAGCCGGCGCCGAGCACCTCCATGCGGTCCGCCAGCAGCTCCTGCAGGTGTGCTTCGACGCCGTCCTTGATCAGCCCGGGGTCGACGCCCAGCTCGTGCGAGGAGTCGTGCAGGACCTCCTCCAGGGTGATGATCAGCTTCTCGCCCGCCTTGTTCGCCACCGTCCACGAGCCGTCGGCCTCCTTGAGGCTGCACGGCGGTGACATCCAGTTCAGCGGCTTGTAGGCGCGGTCGTCGGCGTGGACGCTCACGCTTCCGTCGGCCTTGATCAGGATCAGCCGGGTGGCGGAGGGCAGATGGGCGGAGAGTCGACCAGCGTAGTCGACGGAGCAGCGGGCGATGACAAGACGCATGGGGGCAAGCCTAGGCGTTTCCGAGCGGCCCTTGAGCGCGATCACGTGAGGTGACCGGAGGGCGACGCTCGGTGCGTCAATCCTCCCGGCAGGCGTTCGACTGCGGACGGGATGCGCGGCACCGCAGGGCGCCGTGGCGAGACGCGCGGTCGAACGACCGGGGCGGGCGGAGCCAATTGAAGCAACCCCATCCGAGGGGTGTGCCGGGGAGTAGAAGGGGGCGAACCATGGGAACCCGGGAGTCCGTGGCTCCCGGAGTCTGGCGCCTGTGCGCCCAGACCGCTACGTTGGGTGACGCCTTCGAACGCCCGCGTAGCCAACGGGGATGGAGTGTGGCGATGGATCGGCATCGGTGGCACCGGGATGGTTTCAGCCATTCCGGCCGCGTTGGCACCGATTTCGACGGCAATAGCGTCGTTCGACAGTTTTGTCGGGCCTGGGCTGCGACCCTGGTCACAGCCGCGTCCGCCCCGCGAGGGGTGCCGACCGCGGCGGTACCGCCCAGGTCGGGTCCGACCGGCACGCCCCTTCCCGGGGCCAACCGACTGAGCACGGCACGGCACGGCACCACCCGCACCTGATCCGCACCATTCGCACCATTGGTACTGATTGCACCAGTCGCACCAGTCGCACCAGTCGCACCATCTGCACTTGGCACCACCACCCGCGCGAGGTGCGCGCGGTGGACCGCGAGAGGAGAACCCATGTCGCTCGACGTCTCACCGGCTCTTCTGGAGAAGGCCGAGCGAGGCGAGGTCGACGAGCGGGAGTTCGTCGACTGCGTCCGTACGTCCCTGCCCTATGCCTGGGACCTGATCAGCTCGCTCGTCGCCCAGATGAAGGTCGACGGCACCGGCTTCGCGGACAACCAGGTCCCGCCGCCGAGCGAGCAGGCGCGCGGCCAGCTGCTGCGCGCGATGGCCAGTGACGCCATCCGCGGTGCCCTGCAGCGGCACTTCGGGGTCCAGCTGGCCTTCCAGAACTGCCACCGGGTGGCGGTCTTCGGTCCGACGGCCGATGCCGAGGCGCGGCGTCTGCGCTTCACCTCGGTACGGGCCCAACTGCTGAACCAGTCGCCGCTGCTGCGCGACTGCTGAGCCGTCAGCGCGGTCGGGCGCCGCTGCCACCAGCGGCGGCGGCCGATCGCCCTGACGGACCGGGCCGTGCCGGTCCTGCCAGGCCCGGCCGCCCTCAGCTCAGTTGGGGGAGGACCTCGGCGCCGAGCCGGGTGATGTTCTCCAAGGTGCCCGCGTGGTCTCCCGAGCCCTCGGCGAGCAGCGCGAAGCGCCGGATCCCGGTCCGCTCGGCGGTGGCCAGCAGCCGGTCCACGCACTGCCGCGGGGTGCCCACCGCGTGCAGGTCGCAGAGCAGTTCGGTGTACGCGTGCGGATCGCGCATCTTGCGCTCCCGCCCGTCCACCGTGCGATGTGCGCCGAGCCCGTACTCGAACCAGCCCGGCATCGCCCGCAGCAGGGTGGCCCGGGCCGCGGGCGTGCGGTCGGCCACCTGCGCCACGCCCGCCGCCACGTGCTCGCGCTCCACCCGGGCCAGTCGCTCCTCGCCGTGTCCGCAGGCCCGCCAGGCGGTGCGGTAGGCGGCGAGCATCAGCTGCTTGTCCTCGTCGCCCGAGTGCATCCCGAGCAGCATCGGCAGCCCGCGCCGGGCGGCCAGTTCGACGCCGGCGGGGGAGGTGCAGGCGACCACCACGGCCGGCCCGGCCGCGGTCGGGCCGCCGCCCGGCGTGCTCGCACCGCCGCTCGCACCGCCGGCCTCGGTGCGCTGGCGCGGGAACCGCAGCGCCGGTTCGGGGCGCAGGCCCAGCCAGTCGGCCAGTTCGCGCCCGGCCAGCCTGGCCGGCTCGGCCGCCCGCGGCACCACCGCGACCTCGGGGAAGGTGAACTGCGGCCCGTCGCCGCGCACCCGTGAGCCGCGCAGGAAGCTCAGCAGCAGGTCGAGCCGCTCGGCGAAGCCCTGCTCGTAGGCGGCCAGTCCGCCGCCGAAGACCGCCAGGTCGACCCAGGGACCCCCGCGCCCGACCCCCAGGGTGAACCGCCCGCCGGAGGTGAGGTGCAGCAGCGCCGCCTGCTCGGCGAGCGCGATCGGGTGGGTGGTGGAGAGCACGCTGACCGCGGTGCCGAGCTGGATCCGCCGGGTGCGGCCGAGCAGCAGCGCGGCCAGGGTGGCGGCGTTCGGGCAGACCCCGTACGGGACGAAGTGGTGTTCGGCCAGCCAGACCGCGTCCAGCCCGGCCCGTTCGGCGGCGACCGTGGCCGCCACCGTCCGGTCCAGTACCTCGGCGTGGTGCTGGCCGGGGAACTGGGCCGAGAGCAGGAAGGCGCCGACCCGGATGGTGTCCTGGGCCGCCGGATGACTGCCGCCGCGCTCGGTGGCCGGCGCCGGGGGCAGCGCCGGCGGACGCTCCGCCAGGGGCGCGCGGGTGCCGCGGCCGGACCGGTCGGCGCGCGGCGGATGGTCGGCGTCGGAGTCGGGGTGGACACCGGCGGCGGCGCTGGTCTGGGTCACGGAAATGCCCTCCTCGGGTGCGCGCAGGCTGTGCGAGCCCCGCTCTGTCACCACGTGAGTAACCCATGTCATGTGCCATTGGCACTCAGGACGGGCAATTTCCTCGCAGAACGGGTGTATATCCCCGAAACCCCGTCAACCGCCACCCTGGTCGTGATAGAGGTCGCTGTGCGCCTCAGGGCGGCTCCCTGCCGACCCCGGGTTCGCCGACCCCGGGCCGGTCGGTCTTAACCTGGAGGGCGAACCGCGCCCCCACCGAGAGGTGACCATCGTGTCTCCGCGTCGCAACCGGATCAGCAGCTCCACCGAACGGGGCGCCGAGCCCGCGGCCCCGCTCGGCGGCTCGCTGCGCCGGACGGAGAGCTTCCAGGGCGAGGAGTGGGTGGTCCAGACGGTGGCCGGCACCCCGGGGCGGTTCTACCGCTGCCCGGGCTGCGATCAGGAGATCCCGCCCGGGACGGGCCACGTGGTGGCCTGGCCCGACCACGGCGCCGGGGTGGAGGACCGCCGGCACTGGCACCGGGCCTGCTGGGGCGCCCGCGAACGCCGCGGCTCGGCGGTCCAGCGCGGGCGCGGCGCGCCCCGCTACTGAGCCGCCGAGCCGCGCTGCCGAGCCGAGCCGCCGCGCGGGCGGGCCCGCGGGTGCGGGACCGCCGTCAGGCGTCCCGGCTCTTCAGCACCGCCGCGCCGCCCAGCATGGCCGCCAACGTCCAGGCGCCGCAGATGAAGAAACCGGCCAGCCAGCCGTACGGGGTGTCGGAGGTCGGGAAGACCGTGAGCATCTGCCGCCCGGCGAAGTCCGGGAAGTAGTGCGCCAGGGTCTTCACCTTGGGCACCGCCGAGAGGATCGGCGAGAGCAGGAAGAAGAACGGCACCAGCACCCCGAGCGCCAGGGTCTGGTTGTGCAGCATCGCGGTCACCCCGGCCGAGAAGAGGCAGAGCAGGGTCAGGTAGGCCGCCGCGCCGAAGACCGCGCGCAGCACGTCGGGCGAGCCGAGCGTGGTGTGGTGCGAGCCGAGCAGCGCCTGGCCCAGGAAGAACGCGATGAAGGCCGTCACCAGCGAGACCAGCAGGGCCAGCACGCCGACCACCAGCAGCTTGCCGCTGAGCAGGGTGCCGCGCTGCGGTACGGCGGCGAGCGAGACCCGGATCATCCGGGTGCTGTACTCGTTGCCGACCGCCAGCACGCCGAAGACGATCATCGCGATCTCGCCCAGCACGATGCCGGAGAAGCTGGTCGCAGTGGCGTCGAAGGGCGTGCTGACGTTCTTGCGGAAGTCGGCGAAGTTGTTCCTGGTGAGCAGCGAGAGCAGCGCGCCGAGGCCCACCGTCACCACGAAGGTGAGCAGCAGCGTCCAGACCGTGGACCGGACGCTGCGGATCTTGGTCCACTCGGAGCGCAGGATCGCGGGGAATGATGCCATCTCAGTTCGCGCCCTTCTGCTGCTTCTTGTCCGCCGTGCCGCCGGCCGGCTGCCACTGCGCGCCCCAGACGCCCGGGGCGCCCGCGGCATCGAGCCCGGGGGCGCCGGGGGCGCCCTGCGGGCCCGCGTGGTACTCCACCGAGTCGGCCGTCATCTGCATGAACGCCTCCTCCAGCGAGGCCCGCTGCAGGCTCAGTTCGTGCAGCGTGACGCCGTGCGCGGCGGCGAGGTCGCCGAGCCGGGCCGGGTCGCCGCCGGCGACCTCGAGGGAGCCGTCGGGGCGCCGGTCGACGGTGATCGACTGTCCGGCCAGCGCGTCCAGCAGCTGCTCGGGGTGCGGGGTGCGCAGCCGGACCACCGAGCGCGAGTTGCGCTCGATGAACTCGGCCATCGGCAGGTCGGCCAGCAGTTTGCCCCGGCCGATCACCACCAGGTGCTCGGCGGTCAGCGCCATCTCGCTCATCAGGTGGGAGGAGACGAAGACGGTGCGGCCCTCGGCGGCCAGCCGCTTCATCAGATTGCGGATCCACAGGATGCCTTCGGGGTCCAGTCCGTTGACCGGCTCGTCGAACATCAGGATCTCCGGGTCGCCGAGCAGCGCCGAGGCGATGCCCAGCCGCTGGCCCATGCCGAGCGAGAAGCCGCGGGCCCGCTTGTGCGCCACCTCGGTCAGGCCGACCAGGGCGAGCACCTCGTCCACCCGGCCCACCGGGATGCGGTTGCTCTGGGCCAGCCAGAGCAGGTGGTTGTGGGCGGTGCGGCCCGGGTGCACGGCCTGCGCCTCCAGCAGCGCGCCGATGTACTTCAGCGGCTCGCTGAGGTGGCCGTAGCTCCTGCCGTCGATGGTGACCTGGCCGCTGGTGGGACGGTCCAGATCGAGGATCATCCGCATCGTGGTCGACTTGCCGGCGCCGTTGGGACCGAGGAACCCGGTCACCACGCCCTGCGGCACCTGGAAGGTGAGTCCGTCCACGGCGAGTTTGTCGCCGTAGCGCTTGGTCAGTCCGTGCAACTCGATCATCGGCACTCCCGCTCCCTGATCCTCATGCGTCGTCAGTTTATGACAAATAAGACATATGAGCCCGGATTGTGCGGCTCTTCGGGATGCCGCCTACGGTGGGCGCCATGACCGATCTCGCTCTTCGCGACAGCGGAAACGGCACACCGCTGCTCCTGCTGCACGCATTCCCCCTCCACGCGGGGATGTACCGCGCCCAGCTCGACGGAGCACTCGGCACGGCCCGGGTGCTGGCGCCGGACCTGCCGGGCTTCGGCGCCTCCCGGGCGCCGGACGGGGAGCCCTCGCTCGATCACTGGGCGGACCTGCTGGCCGGGTTGCTGGACGAGGCGGGCGTGGCGAGCGCGGTGGTCGGCGGGGTCTCGATGGGCGGCTACCTGGCGATGGCCTTCGCCCGCCGCCACCCGGAGCGGCTGGCCGGCCTGCTGCTGGCCGACACCAAGGCGAGCGCGGACCAGCCGGCCGCGCTGGCCAACCGGGAGCGGATCGCGGCGGCGGTTCTCGCCCGGCGGAGCGTGGCCCTGCTGCTGGAGGAGAAGACCGAGAGCTCGCTGCTCGGCCCGGACTCCACCGGGGAACTGGTCGCCGAGGTGCGGGCGCTGATCGGCGCGGCCTCCCCGGCGGGGGTGGCCTGGGCGCAGCGCGCCATGGCGGCCCGGCCCGACTCCTTCCCGCTGCTGGAGCGGTTGCGGGTGCCGGCCGCGGTGGTGGTGGGGGAGTACGACGCACTGACCCCGGTGGCGGACGCGGAAGCGCTGGCGATGGCCCTGCCGGACGCCGAACTGACGGTGATTCCGGGTGTCGGGCACCTGAGCGCGCTGGAGGCCCCGGCGGCCTTCAACGCGGCGGTGACGGCGCTGCTGCGGCGGGTGTAGCCCGCGGCGGGGGCAGGGGCCTCCAACGGCACAGCAGGACGGCGCCCGACCCCGGCTCAGCGGGGTCGGGCGCCGTCCTGGCACTGCGTCAGCGGGACTGCTGCGCCGGGACGCCCAGGGCGTCGTCGGTGGGCAGGGAGGCGGCTGCGACGGCCGCGCCGGTCAGCGTGGCCAGCATCTCGCGGACGTTGGTCAGCTGGGCGTTGATCGAGTCGCGGCGGTTGGTCAGCGCCGCCAGCTCGCGCTCGGACTCGCTGCGGATCCGGTCGGCCTTGGCGTTGGCGTCGGCGACGATGTCCTCGGACTGGCGCTGGGCCGTCTCCACCGTCTGGCGGGCGCGGCGCTCGGCGTCGGTGCGCAGCTTCTCGGCCTCCAGGCGCAGCTGCTCGGCCCGGTGCTCGATCTCGGCCAGCCGCTTCTCGGCCTTGGCCTGACGGGCCGCCAGGTCGCGCTCGGACTGCTCGCGGCGCTTGGCCAGGTTGGTCTCGAACTCAAGCGCGGCCTGGGCGGCCTTGGTGCGGGTCTCCTCGAAGAGGGCGTCCGCCTCCTCACGCTTGTTCTGCGCGTCCTTGTTGGCCTCGTTGCGCAGCTGGGCGCTGTCGCTCTTGGCCTTGTCGACGATCCGCAGGCCCTCGTCCTCGGCCTTCGCCTTGCGGTCCTTGGCGTAGTTCTCCGCCTCGGAGCGGACCTGCTGGGCGGCGGCCTCGGCCAGCTCCCGGTGCTGCTCGGCGGCGCGGTGCGCCTCCTCGCGCAGGTCCTTGGCCTCCTCCTCGGCCAGCCGCAGGATCTTCTCGACCCGCGCGCCGAGGCCGGCGTAGGAGGGCTCGGCGTCGGCCACCTGGGCCTGGGCGCTCTGCGTCTCCAGGTGGAGTTCCTCGATCCGCTTCTCCAGCGCGCTGATCCGGGTCAACGCGCTGTCACGGTCGGCCACCAGCTTGGTGATCCGCTCGTCGACCTGGGCGCGCTCGTACCCACGGCGCACCAGGTCGAAGCCGTGAGGGGAGTGACTGTCGCTCATGGGGTTCTGGGCTTCCTGTCGTCAAACCGCTGATGAGGTTGAGGGAATCCTGACACGTTACCGGAGTGTCGTAGGCGAGAAGCCTATGGCTGACGGACAATGTCCGCTCAATCGGGTGGTGTCCCCCCGGACCTTCCGCCACCCGATCGGGGGGCGCCCACTCCAGCGCCCGCCTTGGAACCCCCGTTGGACCCGCCGGCGCCACCGCCGCGCTTGGCGCCGCCGGAGGAGTCGGCGGCCTCCCGGGCCACCGCCTGCTGCACGGGGGAGGGCGCCTCGAAGGCCTCCAGCGCGGACAGCACGTCCTGCACGCGCGAGATCTCGGTGTTGATGTCCTTGCGGCGGCGCACCAGTTCGTCAAGCTCGCGCCGGCCCTCGTCGGTGACCCGCTGGGCCTCGGTCCGGGCCGCGGTGGCCACCCGGTCGGCCTCCTCCTCGGCCAGCCGCAGCTGCTCGGTGGCGGTCTCCTCGGCGGCCCGCAGCCGCTTGGCGGCCTCACCGGCCGCGGCCTCCAGCTGCTCCTCGGCCTCGTCCTGGGCCGACTTGCGCTTCCGCTCGGCCTCGGCGACCAGCTGCTCGGCCTTCTTGGAGGAGGCGGCCAGCTTCTGCTCGGCCTCCTTGAGCAGGCCCTCGGCCTTGCGCACCGCGGCGATCCGCACCTTGCTGGCCTCCGAGGAGGCCTGGGAGGTGAGTTCGGCGGCGCGCTCCTCGGCGGCCGCCACCAGCGCGGCGGCGCGCTCCTCGGCCTCGGCGACGGCGGCCACCGCCAGCTCCTCGGCCTCGGTGAGCTGCTCCTGAGCCGCCGTCACCAGCGCGTCCACCCGCTCGCCGGCCGACTTCATGGCCTGCGCGTTCTCCTTGCGGGCGCGCTCGTGCAGCGCCTCCACCTCGGCCTCGGTGCGCTCGCGCAGCTCCTCGGCCCGCTCGCGGATCGCCGTGGCGTCCCGGCGGGCCTCGGAGAGCAGCGCGTCGGCGTCGGCGCGGGCCCGCTCGACCTCGGCCTGCCCGGCCGCCTCGCCGGCCGCGACCAGCCGCTCGGCCTCCTTGCGGGCGGCGGCGACCATGGCGTCGGCCTGCTCCTCGGCGGCGGCGGTGGTGGCCAGCGCGGTGGTCCGGGCCTCCTCGCCGAGCGACTCGGCGTCCGCGAAGGCCTTCTCCAGCACCGAGGTGGCCTGGGCCCTGGTGGCGCTGTCGAAGTGCTCGGCCTGCTCCCGGGTGCTCTCGTCGTAGGCGTCGGCCCGGGCGCGGCTGGCGACCTCGTACTCCTCGGCCAGCGTGCGGGTGGCGGAGGCGTACTCCTCGGCCTCGGTGCGCAGCCGGGCCGCGTACTGCTCGGCCTCGGCCAGGATCGCGGCGCCGCGCTCGTCCGCCTCGGCCACCATGTGCTGGGCCTGGCTCTGCGCCTCGGTGCGGTGCTGGTGGGCCTCCTGCTGGGCGTCGGCGAGCTGTGCGTCGGCCTCGGCGCGCACCGCCGCGTCGTAGTCGCGGGCGTCGGCGGCCAACTGGGCGGCCTCGGCCTCGCTCTCGGCGCGCAGCCGGCCGGCGTACTGCTCGGCCTCGGCCCGCAGGCCGCTGTCGTAGGCGTCGGCCTCGGCGCGCAGCCGGTCGTGGTAGGTCTCGGCCTCGGCGGCGATCCGGGCGGCCTCCCGCTCGGCGCTCTCGCGCTCGGCGGCGGCCGCGGCGGCGGCCTGTTCGAGCTGCTCCGTCGCGTCCCGTTCGGCCTCGGCGCGCAGTTCGGCGACCTCGGCGGCGGTGCGCTCGCGCAGTTCGGCGACCTCGGCGGCGGCCGTGCGGCGCTGCTCGGTGCTCTCGCGCTCGGCGCTCTCCCGCAGCTCAGCGGTCTCCCGCTCGGCCTCGGCGCGCAGCTCCGCCAGCTCGGCACCGGTGCGCTCGCGCAGCTCAGCGGTCTCCCGCTCGGCACTCTCCCGCAGGTCGGCGGCGCTCCGCTCGGCACGGGCGGTCAGCTCGGCCACCTGCTGGGCGGCCTTCTCGTGCAGCCCCGCCACCGACTGGCGCACGGCGGCGGCCTCGTCCTCGGCGGTGCTGACCAGCTCGGTCGCCCGGGCGGTGGCGGCGGCGCTGACGCCGGCGGCCTCCAGCTTGGCCTGCTCCAGTGCCTCGGCGATCTCGGCGCGCAGCGCGGCGGCCTCCTCGGCCGCGGCGGTGCGCAGGGCGCCGGCCTCCTGGTCGGCCCGGGCCACGGTGCTCCGGGCGGCCGTCTCGGCCTGCGCCAGTTCCTCGGCGGCCCTGGTCCGCAGCTCCTCGGCCTGCTCGGCGGCCTCGGCGCGCAGCCGCTGGTCGTACTCGGCGGCGGCGCGGCGCAGCTCGGCGCTCTCCCGTTCGGCGCTCTCGCGCTGCTCGTCGGTCTCCCGCTCTGCCACGGCGCGCAGTTCGGCGACCTCGGCGGCGGCCTCGCGGCGCTGCTCGTCGGTCTCCCGCGTCGCCGCGTCGCGCAGCGCGGTCAGCTCGGCGTCGGTGCGCTCGGTCAGTTCCTCGGCGGCCGTCTCGGCCCGGTCCTGGGCCTGCTGGGCGGCCGTCAGCCTGGCCGCGGTCTCCTCGCGCTCGCGGAGCAGGTCGGCGGCGCCCTGCTCGGCGGCCCGGCGGCTCTCCTCGCGCAGCGCGTTCGCGGTCGCCTCGGCCTCGGCCAGCAGTTGCTCGGCCTCCGCCACGGCCTGCGCCTCGCGCTCCTCGGCGGCCTGCTGGGCGGCCGATCGCACCGCGTCGGCCTGCTCCTCGGCCTCGGCGCGCAGCCGCTGGTCGTACTCGACGGCCTCGCGGCGCAGCTCGGCGGTCTCCCGCTCGGCGGCGGCCCGGTTCTCGGCGGCGGCGGCCTTCGCGGCGGCCAGCGTGTCCTTGTGCTGCTGCTGGGTGGCGGCGTGGAGCTTCTCCGCCTCGCCGCGGGCCCTGGCCAGGGTCTGCTCGGCCCGCGCCTGCATCTGGGCGGCCTGCTCCTTGGCCTCGCCGCGCAGCCGCTCGACCTCGGCGGCCGCGCCCGCGCGCAGCTCGTCCGAGTCGGCCTTGGCCTTGGTGAGCAGCTCCTCGGCGCTCTTGGCGGACTCCTCTATCTGGGCGACGGCCTGGCGGCGGGCCTCGCCGCGCAGCTTCTCGGCCTCGGCGGCCGCGCCGGTGCGCAGTTCCTCGGCCTCGGCGCGCAACCTGGCGGCCTCGTCCTGCATCGCCTCCATCCGGGCCCGGATGCCGGCGGCGTCGTCCAGCGCGGCGTTCTGCGCCTGCTCGACGGCGGCCTGCGCCTGCTCGCGCAGCCGCTCCGCCTCGGCGGCCGCCTCGGTGCGCACCCGCTCGGCCTCGGCGCCGGCCTCGGCGAGGGTGGCCTGGGCGTCCTGGGTGGCCCGGGCGAGTGCCTCCTCGGCGCTCTTGGCGGCCTTGGCCAGATGGACGGTGGCGTCCTTGGCGCCCTCGGCCCGACCCTGCTCGCGGGCGTCGTTGCGCAGCGCGTCGGCGGCGGCCTCGGCCTGTGCCCTGACCTCGGCCGCCTCGGCCTGGGCGGCGGCGCGCAGCTCGGCGATGGCCGCCTCGGCCTCGGAGCGCAGCTGGGTGGCGACACTCTCGGCGGCGGTGCGCAGCCGGTCGTTCTCGTCGTCGGCGGCGGCCTTGGCGGCGTCCGCCTCGGCCTGCGCGGTCCGGGCCCGGACGAGCAGCTCGGCGGCGGCGGCCTTGATCCGGTCCGCCTCCTCGGTGGCCCGGCCGACCATCCGGGCGACCTCGGCCTTGGCGGTCTGCGAGCGCTGCTCACTGGCGGCCTCGCCGTCGGCGACCCGCTGCGAGGCGGTGGCCAGCGCCTCCGCCTGCAGCTGCTCGGCGGCCCTGGTGGCCTGCTCGCGCAGCTCGGCGGCCTCCTGGCGGGCCCGCTCGGACTCCGCCTCGGCCTCGGCGCGCAGCCGCTCGATCTCGGCCTGGGCCCGGGTGGCGGCCGCCTGGGCCTGCCGCTGGTCCTGCTCGGCGCGCTGCTTGAGCTCGGTGATCTCGGCCTGGGCGGCGGCGACCCGCTGCTCGGCGGCGGTCAGCGCCTCGGCCTGCAGCCGCGCGGCGGCGGCCTGCGCCCCGGCCAGCTGCTGCTGGGCCTCGGTGGCGGCGCTGCCGCGCAGCTCCTCGGCCTGGCCGACGGTGTGCTGGGCCTGCTCGGTGGCGGCGCGCAGCAGCCGCTCGGCGTCGGTCTGGGCGCGCAGCAGGGCGGCCTCGGCGGCGGCCTGGGCCTCGCCGCGCGCGGCGTCCACGTCGGCGGCGGTCTGCGCGCGGGCCTGGTCGGCGAGGGCGGTGGCCTCGGCGCGGGCGGCGCCCATCAAGCGGTCGGCCTCGGCGCGGGCCTCCTGCAGCAGGCGCTGGGCCTCCTGCTCGGTGCCGGCCCGGGTCTGCTCGGCCCAGTTGACGTTCTCGTTGACATGCTGCTCGGCGGCCCGGCGCAGCTCGACCATTTCCTCTTCGAGCTGGCGGCGGCGGCCCTGCAGCTCGGCTTCCAGGCGGGCGGTGCGCTCGGCGGCCTCGGCCATCAGCCGCTGGGTGGCCGCCTGGGACTCGCGCAGCTGCCGCTCGGCGTCCGCGCGCAGCTGCTGGGCCTGCAGCTCCGCGGTGCGCAGCAACTGCTCGGCCTGCCCGGAGACGGCGTCGAAGGCGCGCGGCTGAGCCAGCTGCCGACGGGATTCGTGCAGCTTGGCCCGGAGCACCTCCACCTGGTAGGCGAGGTCCTCGGCATGCTCGACGGTCTTGTCCCGCTCCTTGCGAAGCCGCTCCATCTCGGCCTCGAACTGGGAGAGGTGATCCTCAACCTCGTAGCGGTCGTTGCCCCGCACTGCGCGGTCCCATCCATCTCCTGGTCGCGTCCTCGACCCGTGCGCCGTGCCGACCCCGTCGGGTCGGCCGGCAGCAAAGGTCCTAACATCCGCGGCCAGCTCCGGACGGGCCGGAACCGGGGACGCCCCCAGCTCTCCTGGAGTCGTCCACCGCGGTCGGAGCCATGGTCCGGTGGGGCGCACGGGGAACCGCGCTCCGCCGACCGGGTGGACTCCTGGGCGAACTCTTGCCTTCTGGAGAATGGTGACAGATCAGGACTGCGTCTGTTCAGCCGTGCCCTGGCTATGGACTCCCCGCGACCCTGGGCAGTGTAGTGGGCCGCGGCGGGACTGTAACCGCCGAGGTCGGCACTGGGGCAGGTTACCGGCCGGTCGGGGCGGTGCTCAGTGCTCCGCCCCGTGCTCCGCGCCGGGCTGCGCGGAGGTGACCAGCTCGGTCAGCACGCCGCCGCAGTCCTTGGGGTGCAGGAAGGTGATCCGCGAGCCCATCGAGCCGATCCGCGGCTCCGGGTAGAGCACCCGGACGCCCTTGCTTCGGACGTCGGCGGCCACCGCATCGACGTCTGCCGTGCCGAAGGCGATGTGGTGCACGCCCTCGCCGTTCTTGGCCAGCCACTTGGCGACGGTGGAGTCCTCCCGGGTCGGCTCCAGCAGCTGCAGGTAGGAGGCGCCGCCGTCACCGGTGTCGTTGATCTTGAGCATCGCCTCGCGGACGCCCTGCTCCTCGTTCACCTCGCTGTGGAACACCTCGAAGCCGTACGTGGCACGGTAGAACTCGACGGTCTTGTCGAGGTCGAAGCAGGCGATGCCGATGTGGTCGATCCGGGTCAACACGGTGGGCCTCCTGAGGCTGGGGTCGGACCAGTGCAGCGCAGATCGCCCGCGCCGCGCCACCGGGTCGCGTGCGAGCCTGATCACACCGTCGCTCCGGTGACGCCCGGGTTACGGGTCAGTACATTGAGCTGCATCCTCCCCCCGAGCCCTGTCGCCGTGCTGAATTCCGGCAGGACTCGCTGGCCAAGACGTGCGAAGGGGCTCGTTCCATGCCTACCGCTTCCACCGCTTCCACCTCCGTGATCGTCGCCGGCGCCCGCACCCCGATGGGTCGGCTGCTCGGTTCGCTCAAGGGTTTCTCCGGCGCCGACCTGGGCGGCTTCGCGATCAAGGCCGCGCTGGAGCGGGCCGGCGTGACCGGCGACCAGGTCCAGTACGTGATCATGGGCCAGGTGCTGCAGGCCGGTGCCGGCCAGATCCCGGCCCGGCAGGCCGCCGTCAAGGCCGGCATCCCGCTGAACGTCCCCGCGCTGACCATCAACAAGGTCTGCCTCTCGGGCCTGGACGCGATCGCGCTGGCCGACCAGCTGATCCGCGCCGGCGAGTTCGACATCGTGGTGGCCGGCGGCCAGGAGTCGATGACCAACGCCCCGCACCTGCTGCCGAAGTCCCGCGAGGGCTACAAGTACGGCTCGATCGAGCTGCTCGACGCGATGGCCCACGACGGCCTGACCGACGCGTACGAGAACATCCCGATGGGCGAGTCGACCGAGAAGCACAACACCCGGCTGGGCATCGGCCGCGAGGTGCAGGACGAGATCGCCGCCCGCTCGCACCAGCGGGCCGCCGCCGCGCAGAAGAACGGCCTCTTCGAGGCGGAGATCGTCCCGGTGGCGATCCCGCAGCGCAAGGGCGAGCCGGTGCTGTTCAGCCAGGACGAGGGCATCCGCGCCGACACCACGGTCGAGGGCCTGGCCAAGCTGCGCCCCGCCTTCAGCAAGGACGGCACGATCACCGCCGGCACCTCCTCGCAGATCTCCGACGGCGCCGCCGCGGTGGTCGTGATGAGCAGGGCCAAGGCCGAGGAGCTGGGCCTGAGCTGGATCGCCGAGATCGGCGCGCACGGCAACGTCGCGGGCCCGGACAACTCGCTGCAGTCGCAGCCGTCCAACGCGATCCTGCACGCGGTGGGCAAGGAGGGCATCGCGGTCGAGGACCTGGACCTGATCGAGATCAACGAGGCCTTCGCCGCCGTGGCCCACCAGTCGATGGCGGACCTCGGCGTCACCGCGGAGAAGGTCAACGTCAACGGCGGCGCGATCGCCCTCGGTCACCCGATCGGGATGTCCGGCGCCCGCGTGGTGCTGCACCTGGCCCTGGAGCTGGGCCGGCGCGGCGGCGGCATCGGCGCGGCCGCGCTCTGCGGCGGCGGCGGCCAGGGCGACGCCCTGATCATCCGGGTGCCCAAGGCCTGATCCGGCGTCACCACCGGCGCCCCCTCGGCAGAGGGGGCGCCGGTCGTTCGAGTGAGGAGAGTCCATGATCGACGTGCCGACCCTGGTCGAGCAGGCCCGCGCCGGCCGCCCGCGCGCGGTGGCCCGGCTGATCTCGCTGGTCGAGAACGCCGCCCCGGAGCTGCGCGAGGCGATGGCCGCGCTCGCGCCGTACACCGGGCGGGCCTACACGGTGGGGCTCACCGGCTCGCCCGGGGTGGGCAAGTCGACCTCCACCTCCGCGCTGGTGTCCGCCTACCGGCGGCTCGGCAAGCGGGTCGCGGTGCTCGCGGTGGACCCCTCCTCGCCGTTCTCCGGCGGCGCGCTGCTCGGTGACCGGGTGCGGATGCAGGACCACGCCACCGACCCGGACGTCTTCATCCGCTCGATGGCCACCCGCGGGCACCTGGGCGGGCTCTCCTGGGCCGCCCCGCAGGCACTGCGGGTGCTGGACGCGGCGGGCTGCGAGGTGATCCTGGTGGAGACGGTCGGGGTCGGGCAGTCCGAGGTGGAGGTGGCCGCCCAGGCGGACACCACGGTGGTGCTGCTCGCACCCGGGATGGGCGACGGGATCCAGGCCGCCAAGGCGGGGATCCTGGAGATCGGCGACCTCTTCGTGGTCAACAAGGCCGACCGGGACGGCGCGGACGCCACCGCCCGGGAGCTGAGCCACATGCTCGGGCTCGGCGAGGCGCGCGAGCCGGGGGACTGGCGGCCGCCGATCGTCAAGACGGTGGCGGCCCGCGGCGAGGGGGTCGACGAGGTGGTCGAGGCGCTGGAGAAGCACCGCGCCTGGCTGGAGGAGCGCGGCGAGCTGGCCGCCCGCCGCCGGCGCAGGGCCGCCCAGGAGATCGAGGCGATCGCGCTCGCCCAGCTCCGGGCCCGGATCGGCGACCTGCGCGGCGACCGCCACCTGGGCGCGCTGGCCGAGCAGGTGGCGGCCGGGCGGCTGGACCCGTACGGCGCGGCCGACGAGCTGGTCGCCGGCCTCACCGACCGTTAGACCGGGGCCGGCTGCTGGTGCCCGGCGCCCGTCAGGCGCTCGTCAGGCCCGGCCGCGCAGTGCCCGCAGGTGGTCGGCGACCGGCCCCAGCGCCTCGTACAGGGCGTCCAGCTGCTCGTCGTCGAAGCGGTCGATGAAGTGGGCCCGGACGCTGCGCACGTGGTCCGGGGCGGCCCGGCGCAGCGTCTGCCAGCCCTGCTCGGTCAGGTGGGCGAAGAGGCCGCGGCGGTCGCCCGGACACTCCTGGCGCAGCACCAGACCGGCGCTCTCCATCCGGGTGATCTGGTGCGAGAGCCGGCTCTTGGACTGCAGGGTGGCGGTGGCCAGGTCGGTCATCCGCATCCGGTGGTCGGGGGACTCGGAGAGCACCACCAGGATCTCGTAGTCGTTGATCGCCAGGTCGTGCTGCTGCAGCTCGCGGCCGAGCTGGTACTCCAGCAGGTGGCTGACCTCCAGATGGGCACGCCAGAGCCGCTGCTCCCGGGCCGTCAGCCAAGGGGCGTCATCGGCGGCGGGCGCGGCCGGGGGGTCGGTCGGCTCGGTGGCGTTGGTGTCCATACCCACCATGCTACCCGATATTGTTCAACTTTCTACAATATTGTACGACCGGCGACTGCGCACGACCGGGGAGCGCCTGCCGCCGGCTGCCTGCCGCCTGCCTGCCGCCTGTCGTCGATGCTAGACGGCCGCCTGGTCGGCCGCCGGCACCGCGCGGGCCGCCTGCTCGACCTCCAGCAGCGAGGCCGAGTGCCGCTCCGCCTCGAACGCCTCGACCCCGCCGCGCAGTCCGAACAGGCGCTTGGAGAGCAGGATCCAGAGCACCGCGAGCACGTTGACCACGGTGGTGGCGATCTTGACCGCGCTCGCGTGCTCGTGCAGCTCGTACCCCTCCAGCGGGAGGAAGGCGGCGGTGGCGACCACCGCCAGGTACTCCGCCCAGCGCCGGCCCAGCCACAGGCCCACCCCCTCCACCGCCTCGATCAGCGAGTAGGCCAGCACGCCGCCGGCCACGTAGACCAGGGTGCTGTGCTTGTAGTCGAAGGTCTTGCGGATGGTGTCGACGACCGAGGCGTGCTCCAGGTCCCAGTGGAAGTGGTCGGCCACCGGCTTGAAGACCGTCAGGTCCTGGTCGAAGAGCTGGTGCAGCGCGTCCTGGCTGTTGGAGAACTTCCACACCGCCCAGGCGGCCAGCACGCCGAGCACGCCCCGCAGGCCGCGCTCGACGGCCAGCAGCCGCAGCACGAACAGGTCTCGCAGCGCCTTTCCGCGCAGCACCGGCGGAGCCTCGGCGGCCGGCCCGCCGCCGTGCGGCGCGCCGAGCGCGAAGTCGCCGCAGCGCAGGCAGCGCCAGGCCTCCCCGGCGGCGGTCGCGACGTGCAGCCGCTCGCGCAGCTCGGGCTCGCTCGGCGCGTAGGTGGTGTGTCCGCGCTTGGCGCAGGTGCGCCGGTTCCAGTCCCGCTTCGCCACGGTGGTGCTCCCCCGATCGGTGCTCGCGCGCCCCGGGTGCGGACCGCGCGCCAGCAGGATAGCGAGGGGCGCCGACGCCCCGTCAGTGGTGTGACCTCGGGCACTCGGGCCACCCCGGGGCCGGGCCGGGGTGCGGGGTCTGCCCATAATGGGCGCTGGCTTGTGCCCCCGTTCACAAGCGACTCCCGCCACTCGTGAGGTACCCCGCCATGCAGAACAGCGCCGCACACCGCCTGCGCCTCGTCTCCGGCCCCGAAGGCCTCTCCTTCATCCTCCTGATGATCGGGGTGGTGCTGAAGTCCACCACCAGCTTCAACCCGGTTCCGGTGCTGGGCTGGGTGCACGGCGTGCTCTTCATCGCCTACGTGCTCTTCCTCTGCCAGGCCTGGCAGAAGCAGCGCTGGGACCTGAAGAAGGTGGCGCTGCTGCTCGTCCTCTCGGTGCTGCCGACCGGCGGCTTCTTCGCCGAGCGAATCCTGGCCAAGGAGGAGCGCGGCGAGCGGGCCGCCGCCCCGGTGGCCGCCTGATCCCATCATGCGGGCCGTCCGGGAGGTGCCGGGCGGCCCGCCGGTACGGTGTGGAGCGTGGCCAAACCCCTCGCACTCGACTTCGACCCGATCGCCCGTGCCGACGAGCTGTGGGCCCGCCGCTGGGGCGAGGTGCCGGCGATGGCCGCGATCACCTCGGTGATGCGCGCCCATCAGATCCTGCTCGGCCGGGTCGACGCGGTGGTCAAGCCCTACGGACTGACCTTCGCCCGGTACGAGGCGCTGGTGCTGCTCACCTTCAGCCGCACCGGCGAGCTGTCGCTCTCCAAGATCGGTGAGCGGCTGATGGTCCACCCGACCAGCGTCACCAACACGGTGGACCGGCTGGAGAAGGCCGGCCTGGTCTCGCGCCGCCCCAACCCGCTGGACGGCCGCGGCGTGCTGGCCGCGATCACCGCGCGCGGCCGGGAGGCGGTGGAGCAGGCCACCCGGGAGCTGATGGCGATCGAATTCGGCCTGGAGTCCTACGACGAGGCGCAGTGCCGGCAGGTGTTCGAGCTGCTCAGGCCGCTGCGGGTGGCGGCCGGCGACTTCGCCGAGCCCCCGGCGTAGATCGCCCCAAATGGGCGGTTACCCTCGATGAGCCGTCCCATCGCTCGACCCACCCCCTGATCCGAACGAAGGCTGACCCGAGACATGAAGCAGAGTGTGCTGACCCGCTACCGGGTCATGGCCTACCTGACCGGTGTGCTGCTGATCCTGCTGACCATCGGGGTGATCGCCAAGTACCTCCTCAAGGTGGACGGCGCGGACGGCTTCGTCACCGCGGTGGGCATCGCGCACGGCTGGCTCTACGTGGTCTACCTCGTCTTCGCCTTCGACCTCGGCAGCAAGGCCAAGATGCCGCTGGGCAAGCTGGCCTGGATGCTGCTCGCCGGCACCGTGCCGACCGCCGCCTTCTTCGTGGAGCGCAAGGTCTCGCGCGAGCTCGCCCCGCTCTTCGCCCCGGCCGAGGGCAAGCAGCCGGTCGGCGCCTGAACCCTCCCGCGCCGTGCCCGCGCGCCGGACCCGCGCGCCGTGCCCGCGTTCCGCCGAGAGGCCCCCACCATGCGGTGGGGGCCTCTCGCGTTCGGCGCGGCCGAGGCTCGCCATCGACAAATACTAGGACGTCCGAGTAAATTTCCAGGACGTCCTATCAATCGAGCACCGAGCGGGAGCGAGCCCCATGGACGCCGAGGAGATCGAGCGCGGCAGGCAGCGCTGGCAGCAGCGCTACGACAGCGCCCGCAAGCGCGACGCGGACTTCACCACCCTGTCCGGCGACATCGTGGAGCCGGTCTACGGCCCGCCGCCGGGGCAGGCCTACGAGGGCTTCGAGCGGATCGGCTGGCCGGGCGAGTACCCGTACACCCGCGGTCTGCACCCGACCGGCTACCGCGGCCGGACCTGGACCATCCGGCAGTTCGCCGGCTTCGGCAACGCCGAGCAGACCAACGAGCGCTACCGGATGATCCTGGAGGCCGGCGGCGGCGGCCTCTCGGTCGCCTTCGACATGCCGACCCTGATGGGCTACGACTCGGACGACACCCGCTCGCTGGGCGAGGTCGGCCACTGCGGGGTCGCGATCGACTCGGCCGCCGACATGGAGGTGCTCTTCCGGGACATCCCGCTGGGCGAGGTCACCACCTCGATGACGATCAGCGGCCCGGCCGTGCCGATCTTCTGCATGTACCTGGTGGCCGCCGAGCGCCAGGGCGTGGACCCGGGAGTGCTCAACGGCACGCTGCAGACCGACATCTTCAAGGAGTACATCGCGCAGAAGGAGTGGCTCTTCGCCCCGGAGCCGCACCTGCGCCTGATCGGCGACCTGATGGAGTACTGCGCCCAGGGCATCCCGGACTACAAGCCGCTCTCCGTCTCCGGCTACCACATCCGCGAGGCCGGGGCCACGGCCGCCCAGGAGCTCGCCTACACGCTGGCCGACGGCTTCGCCTACGTGGAGCTGGGCCTCTCCCGCGGCCTGGACGTGGACGTCTTCGCGCCGGGCCTGTCCTTCTTCTTCGACGCCCACCTGGACTTCTTCGAGGAGATCGCCAAGTTCCGCGCCGCGCGCCGGATCTGGGCCCGCTGGCTGCGCGAGGCGTACGGCGCCAAGACGGAGAAGGCGCAGTGGCTGCGCTTCCACACCCAGACCGCGGGCGTCTCGCTGACCGCCCAGCAGCCGTACAACAACGTGGTGCGCACCGCCGTCGAGGCGCTCTCGGCGGTGCTCGGCGGCACCAACTCGCTGCACACCAACGCGCTGGACGAGACCCTGGCACTGCCCTCCGAGCAGGCCGCCGAGATCGCGCTGCGCACCCAGCAGGTGCTGATGGAGGAGACCGGGGTGGCCAACGTGGCCGACCCGCTGGGCGGCTCCTGGTACGTGGAGGCGCTGACCGACCGGATCGAGGCGCAGGCCGAGGAGATCTTCGCCAGGATCCTGGCCAAGGGCTCCCCGGACCACGCGATCGGCCCGATGACGGCCGGCATCCTGCGCGGCATCGAGGACGGCTTCTTCACCGGCGAGATCGCCGAGGCCGCCTTCCAGTACCAGCAGTCGGTGGAGAAGGGCGACAAGCGGGTGGTGGGCGTCAACTGCTTCCCGAAGTCGGTCACCCCGGCGCTGGAGATCCTGCGGGTCAGCCACGAGGTGGAGCGCGAGCAGGTCCGGGCGCTGGGTGCCCGCAAGACCGCGCGGGACGAGGCGGCGGTGCGGGCCGGCCTCGACGCGATGCTGGCGGCGGCACGGGACGGGGCGAACATGATCCCCCCGATGCTGCAGGCGGTGCGGGCCGAGGCCACCCTCGGTGAGATCTGCGACGCGCTGCGCGCGGAGTGGGGGATCTACCGGGAGCCGGCCGGCTTCTGAGGCCCGTGGCGCACGCGGCCGCCGGGCGGGAGTTGGTTCCCGCCCGGCGGCCGCGCCGTTCTCTCCGGGGTGAGGGCCGTTCGACCCGGTGGTCCGGGGCGGCCGCCAGGGCCACCCCCGGGTCGGCAGCCCGGGTCAGCAGCCCGGGTCAGCAGCCCGGGTAGAGGCCGGGGTTGAGCAGCAACTCGGTGAAGCGGCGGATCCACCGCGGGGTCACCGGCTCGCCGATCACCAGCATCCGGTGCTCGACCGCGCCCGCGATGGTGTCGAAGATGATGTCGATCTGCTCGGCGGCGGCCAGCGGGTCGCGCTCCGCGGCCAGTTCGCCGCGGGCCAGCGCGTGCGCCAGGCCCTGGTGCACCAGCACCTTCTGCGGGTCCACGATGTGCTCGCGGATGCGCAGCCGCAGCTGCGGGTCGCGGCTGCCCTCGGCGAAGACGGCGAGCAGCGCGGCCTGGCTCTCGGGGCGGGCCAGTACGGCGGCGAACTGGGCCACCACGTCCTCGATGTCGGCCTGCAGGCTGCCCAGGTCGGCCACCGCCAGTTCGTCGAAGAGGCTGGCGACGGCGTCCACCACGAGCTCGTTCTTCGAGGGCCAGCGGCGGTACAGGGTGGTCTTGGCGACGCCGGCCCGGACCGCGACGTGGCCCATGGTCAGCCCGCCCCAGCCGAGTTCGGCCAGCGCCTCGCGGGTCGCGTCGAGGATCGCCTGATCCGCGGCGGCGCTGCGCGGGCGCCCTTTGCTGCGGGGCGGGGCCGGCTGCGGGGTGGCGGCCACCGGGCCTCCTTGCATGTACTGACGAGTAGCTTGGGTGGGGGGTGCCACCGTATCGACAGTTCGCCCGCAAGAGAAGTGGCCCACATCACGTGGTTGACACCTGGCGGGGACTTGCGATCCGGGGGCGGTGGAAAGATACGCTACGACCTGTAGCGAATAGAGCGGCAACCACGTGCCGGCCCTGTGGGAGGGGCGGGCGCGGGGCGCGGGTGGGGATCCGCGCCGCATGGCCCCTCCCGCCCCTGGCGGGCGAGGAGGGATGGACCGGCTGCCACCGCGGCCGGCTCCGCACCGTAGGGGAGCGGAGCCGGCGCGAGGCGCTCCGGTGTGGGGATCGAGGCGGACTTTCCCGGCGGATGGCGCCCGGCGGCCGCGCGGACGGGGGAGGATGGTGGCATGCAGCCACGGAACACGCATCTGAACAGCTCCGCCCTGCGCGGTGCGGTCGACCTCGCCGCGGTGAAGGCGGCCGGGGAGGCCGCGCAGAAGGCCGAGCAGGCCCGCGTCGAGCGCGCCCGCCAGGCCGCCGCCGCCGAGGCCGCGGGAGTGCCGGTCCCCGGCGTCGGGTACCGGCTCGTCCTCGACGTCACCGAGGAGACCTTCGAGGAGGAGGTCGTCCAGCGCTCCACCGAGGTGCCGGTGGTCGTCGACTTCTGGGCCGAGTGGTGCGGCCCGTGCAAGCAGCTCAGCCCGATCCTCGAGCGCCTGGCCGAGGAGTACGCCGGCCAGATCGTGCTGGCCAAGATCGACGTCGACCAGAACCAGGTGATCGCCCAGCAGTTCGGCATCCAGAGCATCCCGGCCGTGATGGCCGTGGTGGCGGGCCAGCTGGTACCGCTCTTCCAGGGCGCCGAGAACGAGGCCAACGTCCGCAAGGTGCTGGACCAGCTGATCGCGGTGGCCGAGCAGCGTTTCGGCATCGTCGGCGGCGCGGGCGGCGCGGGCGCTCCGCTCGGCGGGCCGGACGGGGAGCTCCCCGGGCTGCCCGAGGACCCGGTGCTGACCGCCGCCCACGAGGCGCTGGACCGCGGCGACCTGGCCGGTGCGGTCCAGGCCTACCGGAACGTGCTGACCGATCAGCCCGGCAACGTGGAGGCCCAGCTCGGGCTGGCCCAGGCCGAATTGCTCGGCCGGGTGCAGGACTTCGACCCGCAGGCGGTGCGCCTGGCCGCCGCGGCCGACCCCGCGGACGTCAAGGCCCAGTTGGACGCGGCCGACCTGGATCTGGTGGGCGGTCACGTCGAGGACGCCTTCGGGCGCCTGGTGAGCACCGTCGGACGGACCGCCGGCGCCGATCGTGACGCCGCGCGGGTGCGCCTGCTGGAGCTGTTCGAGGTGATCGGCGCGGACGACCCGCGGGTGACCGCGGCCCGCACGGCGCTGGCCCGGGTGCTCTTCTGACGGTGCCCCGGAGCAGGTCGTGCCCCGCCTGACCTGGCCTCGGGTGCCGCCGATGGCACGGCGGGTGACCTGCGGTGTCGTGAGTGATAAGGCGACAATGGTGTCAATCTCGCGAGGGTTTATCAAATCTTGACAAGAGCTGCGCGCGGTCACCTCAGGTGACCGCGCGCAGGTGTTTCCTTCCTGTTTCCATGAGGTTTCTCCGGCACGACGCCCGGATTTCGTCACTCTGTGTCGATGTCATGCCTCGATCATGATCATTGATCATCACTATTGGATTACCCGTCAGTAATGCACCCCTTGTGCTTCGGCCGGGATTCCAGCACGATCGGCCACGCCTGGTCCCTCACTTCACTCGCCGGCAGTCTGCCGGACACGTGCGATGCGGGATCCCCACCAGGCAACCGCCGGTGCCCACCGGCGGTTGGAGGGCAGGGGGGTGTCCGCGTCCCACCGCGGTTCCTGTCCTTTACGGCCGCGCGGCCCCGCGCAGCCGATTGGTTGTCGCTCGGGGGTGATCGCCCGCCGCCAGGTCTTCCTGTTCGGCGGCGGTGCTATCGGCTACCGAGGACGTAGCTCTTCTCCCATCCCAGGACGGGATCCGCGCGTGTCGGACCCGAACCGGAGATGTACGTCCGAGAAGGAGGACACGCATGTCCCAGTCTTATGGCAAGACCCGCTGGAAGCGCTTCGCCCTCGTGATGGTGCCCAGCATCGCCGCGACCGCCGTCGTCGGCGTCAGCATCGCGCAGAGCGCGCTGGCCGCCTCGTTCAGCGTCTCGGGCCAGCAGTTCAAGGTGACCGCCGACCAGCTGCACGGCACCAACTTCGCCCAGTTCGGCTCCGTCGACGTGGGCGCCGACAAGAGCCCGCACGTGGTCGCGATCTCGGCCTTCGACAAGGCCAGCATCCACAACCTGTGCCAGTCCGTGGTCTACAACCTCGGTCCGCTCGGCACCTACACCCTGCAGCTCCACGCCGGCACCGCGCCGGTGAACGGCGACATCTCGACCGACACCAAGCAGGTCCAGGCCTCCAACCTGCTGATCGACCTGAACCAGCTGAACGCCGACGCGACGTTCCAGCAGATCAACATCGGCCAGGACGCCTCCACCCTGTCCGGCAGCGCCACCAAGGGCTGGAAGGCCATTGACGGCAGCGGTCTGCCGACCGGCGCCACCGGCTTCGCCCAGTCCGCCCCGGTGGCCGACCTGTCGGGTGTCCAGCAGACCGCCTGGGCCACCTCGGCCGGCACCTTCGCGCTGCCCGGTCTGAGCCTGAACATCGTGACGGGCGACAAGGAGTGCTACTAGTCCGACCCTGACGGTGCGTGCGGCCCGCGACGGGGCGCGCGCACCGGTCGGAGCCGGATGAACGGATGACCCGAGGCCGCCCGAGCGGTCCCGGCGGCCAGGGGGCGGCGCGATCGAGCCGTCCCCTGGCCGCACACCCCACGCTTTCCCCTCGGACAGACCCACGAGGAGTTCCATCGTGACCAGCGCAACTGCCCCCATCTGGCCCGACGGTGCCGGCCTGTTCACCCGGGCGCGGCTGAGGTTCCGCGCCTGGCGCCGGACCCGGCCGTTCTGGGGCGGCCTGCTGTCCGTCCTCGGCGGGCTCCCGATCCTGTACTTCCCCTACGCGCATCTGACCCTCTCCGGGGTCACCATGGCGATGTCCACCACGGCCGGCGCCGGATCGCTGGTCATCGGCCTGCTGATGATGGCGCTCGGGGTCTCGGCCTGGTTCCAGCCGGCCACCCGCTTCTTCTGCGGGATCGCGGTGACCATCCTGGCGCTGATCTCGATCCCGGTCTCCAACCTCGGCGGCTTCGTGCTCGGCCTGCTGCTGGGGCTGATCGGCGGCGGGCTGCTCTGCTCCTGGGCGCCGCTGAAGGAGCCCAAGGCCGCGGCCGCGCCGCCGGTCGAGGCGGGGGTGGCGATGTCCGTCGCCGCGACCGAGCAGGCGACCGTGCCCGAGCAGGCGACCGCTGCCGAACTCGCCGCCGGACCCGTTGCCGAACTCGCTGCCGGGCCCACGGCCGAGACCGCGGTGATCCCCGAGCAGGCCGGCACGACCGAGCAGGCGGGAGACCTGAAGTGAGCGGCGGGGACGAGCAAGCAGAGCACCGCGGCGCTGGGCCGCGGCACGCCGCGCCGCGCGCGGGCGGCCGCACGCGGGCCCGGCTGCTGGCCTTCGCCGCCGTCCCGACCGCGCTGCTGATGGGCAGCAGCCTGGTGCCCGACATGACCGCCTCGGCCGCGACCAACCCCTCCTGCGCGGCGGCTGCCACCGCCCCGGTGACGATCACCCAGGTGCCCAAGAGCCAGCTCACCCCGGTGCCCGCGCCGAAGGCCACCAAGGCCTCGGCCACCGGTGGCGGCCAGGTGGTCAGCGCCGCCTTCGTCGCGCCGAACGCCGGCCCGGCCGCCCAGCGGCAGGCCGCCGCCGCGGAGACCAGCCGCGTGGTCCAGGCGGACGACAGCGGCGGTGGCGGTGGCCTGATCGGCGACATCATCAACGGCATCGCCGGGATCTTCGACCCGAACCACCAGAACCAGCAGCAGCCGAAGCCGGCCGCGACCACCCCGGCGGCCACGCCGAGCTCCGCGCCCGCCGCCGCCCCTCGGGCCGGCGCGCCGGCCACCCCTGGCGCTCCGAGCGGCTCCGCCCCGGCGAGCGGCCCCACCAGCGGTGCCCCGGCGCCCGCCCAGCCCGGCGCGAGCAGCACCCCCGCCCCGCCCGCCGCGGCCACCACGCCGGCCGCGCCCGCACCCGGTGCCGGCGCCCCCGCGGCGTCCCCGAGCGCGACCCCCGGTGCGTCCGCGAGCGCCTCGCCGAGCGCCGGCGCGACGCCGTCCGGGAGCACCGCGTCCGGGAGCACGGCCTCCGGTGCCCCCGCCACGGCTCCCGCGCCGAGCGGCACCGCCGCGCCCTCGGCCGTCGCCTCCGCCCTGGCCAACGGCGACACCCGCCCGCTCTGCCCGGTGGACACCAGCAAGGTGGCCGCCGCCGCGGTGCAGGGCGGCCAGGTGGTGCCGGACCAGAACTGGACGCTGAACACCTCCAGGCTCGCGCTGCACGGCGCGGTCTTCGGTGGCGTCTACGAGGTGCACACCCCGACCACCACCAAGCGGGTGCTCAAGTTCACCGTCAGCTCGGTGGACATCGACAACCTCGACATGTCGACGATCGAGGACACCGGCTACGGCAGCACCGCGGCCCAGACCTTCCACGTGAAGGGCGCCCCCGGCTCCACCTCGACCATGGTGGACGGTCCGATCACCATGTACGTCGAGAGCCTCAGCGGCGAGCTGTCCGCGCTCTACGGCATCCCGATCCCGCCGCTGGGCACCCTCACGCTGACCCCCGACACGCTGCCGACCTGGCTCTACGACCTGATCGGCGCGGTGCCGATCCCGCTCGACATCACCATGACCGGGGTCACCGCCATCCAGGCCGGCCAGTTCGGCGGCACCCTGCACATCCCCGGCATGCACCTGTACAACGACAACACGCCTTACCCGAACGGGCACTGACGCCGCGGGCACCGGCACCGCGTGCACTGACGCCGCGGGCACCGGCACCGCGTGCACTGACGCCGCGGGCACCGGCACCGCGTGCACCGGCACCGCGTGCACTGACGCCGCGGGCACCGGCACCGCGTGCACTGATGCCGCGGGCACCGGCACCGCTGACAGCATGACGGGCCCCTCCGAACGGAGGGGCCCGTCATGCTGTCAGCGGCGGTCTCAGTTGCTGTTGCGCGATCCCAGGTGGTGCACCTGGACCATGTTGGTGTTGCCCGGCACGCCGGGGGGCGAGCCGGCGGTGACGATGGCGGTGTCGCCCTCGTCCAGCCGCTTCAGCGACAGCAGCTCGCGGTCGACCTGCAGCACCATCTCGTCGGTGGTGGCCACCTGCTCGGTCACGTAGGCCTCCACGCCCCAGCTCAGCGAGAGCTGGTTGCGGGTGGCGGCGTCCGGGGTGAAGGCGATCACCGGGATCGGCGACCGGTAGCGGGAGAGCCGGCGGGCGGTGTCACCGGACTTGGTGAAGGCCACCAGCGCCTTGGCGTCCAGGAAGTCGCCCAGCTCGCAGGCCGCGCGGGCCACCGAGCCGCCCTGGGTGCGGGGCTTGCGGCCCGGGTTGAGCGGCTGCAGGCCCTGGGCCAGCAGCTCGACCTCGGCCTGCTCGGCGATCCGGCTCATCGTCTTGACCGTCTCGACCGGGAACTTGCCGACGCTGGACTCGGCGGAGAGCATCACCGCGTCGGTGCCGTCCAGGATCGCGTTGGCGACGTCGGAGACCTCGGCGCGGGTCGGGCGCGAGGCGTGGATCATCGACTCCATCATCTGGGTGGCGACGATCACCGGCTTGGCGTTGCGGCGGGCCAGCGTGATCAGCTTCTTCTGGACCAGCGGGACCTTCTCCAGCGGGTACTCCACCGCGAGGTCGCCGCGGGCGACCATGATCGCGTCGAAGGCGAGGACGATCTCCTCCATCGCCTCGACCGCCTGCGGCTTCTCGATCTTGGCGATGACCGGGACGCGGATCCCGACCTCGTCCATCACCTTGTGCACGTCGTCGATGTCGCCGGCGTTGCGCACGAAGGAGAGGGCGACCATGTCGACGCCCAGGCGGAGCGAGAAGCGCAGGTCGTCCTTGTCCTTCTCGGACAGGGCGGGCACGTTGACGGCCGCGCCGGGCAGGTTGATGCCCTTGTTGTTGGAGAGCACCCCGCCCTCGATCACTACGGTCTTCACCCGCGGGCCGTCGACGCTGACGACCTCCAGGGCGATGACGCCATCGTTGATCAGGATCGGGTCGCCGGGCTTCACGTCGCCGGGCAGGCCCTTGTAGGTGGTGCCGCAGATGAACTGGTCACCGGGGACGTCCTCGGTGGTGATGGTGAACGTGTCGCCGTTGTCAACGGTCACCGGTCCGTTGGCGAAGGTCGCCAGTCGGATCTTGGGGCCCTGCAGGTCGGCCAGCACACCGATGGTGCGACCGGTGTCCTCGGACACCTGGCGGACCTTGCGGTACCGCTCCTCGTGCTCCGCGTGGGAGCCGTGGCTCATGTTCAGACGGGCGACGTTCATGCCCGCTTCGACGATGGCCTTCAGCTGTTCGTAGGAGTCCGTGGCCGGACCCAGGGTGCAGACAATTTTCGCTCGGCGCATATGGATGATCCTATCCGTAGGAGTTATTCCCGGGGATTGGGACGAACCTCCGACAGTTCGGACTAGCTCGTGCGGACCAGCGCGTACGCCTGCTGGGCGATCTCCAGCTCCTCGTCGGTGGGCACCACGGCCACCGCGACCCGCGAGTAGGCCGGTGAGATCAGCCGCGGCTCGCCGGAGCGGACCGAGTTCAGCTCGGGGTCCACCGCGATGCCCAGCTCCTCCAGGCCGGCGGTGGCCGCCGCGCGCACGGGCGCCGCGTTCTCGCCCACCCCGGCGGTGAAGGCGACGGCGTCCAGGTGGCCGAGCACCGCGTAGTAGCCGCCGAGGTACTTGCGCAGCCGGTGGACGTAGGCCCGGAAGGCCAGCTCGGCGGCCTGGTCGCCGGCCTCGGTGCGGCGGATGATCTCGCGCATGTCGTTGTCCCCGCAGAGGCCGAGCAGGCCGCTGCGGCGGTTCAGCAGGTCGTCGATCTCGTCGATGGACAGGCCGCCGACCCGGTGCAGGTGGAAGATCACGCCCGGGTCGATGTCGCCCGACCTGGTGCCCATCACCAGGCCCTCCAGCGGGGTGAGGCCCATCGAGGTCTCCACGCAGACCCCGCCGGCCACCGCCGAGGCCGAGGCGCCGTTGCCCAGGTGCAGCACGATCACGTTGACCTCCTCCGGCGCCCTGCCGAGCAGCCGCGCGGTGGCCCGCGCGACGTACTGGTGGGAGGTGCCGTGGAAGCCGTAGCGGCGCACCCGGTGCTCGTCGGCCACCGCGGTGTCGATCGCGTAGCGGGCCGCGTGCTCGGGGATCGTGGTGTGGAAGGCGGTGTCGAAGACCGCGATCTGCGGCAGGTCGGGGCGCAGCGCCCGGGCCACCTCGATGCCGATGATGTTGGCCGGGTTGTGCAGCGGGGCCACCGGCACCAGGCGGCGGATCTCGGTCAGCACCTCGTCGGTGATCCGGGTGGGCGCGGTGAACCGCATGCCGCCGTGCACCACCCGGTGCCCGATCGCCGCGAGCTCGGGGGAGTCCAGGCCCAGGCCGTCGGCGGCCAGCTCCTGGGCCACCGCCTGCAGCGCGGCCCAGTGGTCGGGGAAGGCCCGCACCGACTCGCGCCGCTCGCCGCCGGCGGGGGTGTGCAGCAGCCGCCCGCCGCGCTCGCCGATCCGCTCCACCAGGCCGACCGCCGGCCGCGAGCCGTCCACCATGTCGATCAGCTGGTACTTGACCGACGAGGAGCCGGCGTTGAGCACCAGGATCCGGGTCGCCTCGGTCATGCGCTCTCCTCCTTCTGCTCCTGGCGCGCGTCCTGCTCCCGCTGCGCCTGGATGGCGGTGATCGCCACGGTGTTGACGATGTCCTGCACCAGCGCCCCGCGGGACAGGTCGTTGACCGGCTTGCGCAGGCCCTGCAGCACCGGTCCGACCGCGACCGCGCCGGCCGAGCGCTGCACGGCCTTGTAGGTGTTGTTGCCGGTGTTCAGGTCCGGGAAGATCAGCACGCTGGCCCGGCCCGCGACCGCGGAGCCCGGCAGCTTGGTGGCGGCCACGTGCGCGTCCACCGCCGCGTCGTACTGGATCGGCCCCTCCACCAGCAGGTCGGGACGGAGCGAGCGGACCAGCTCGGTGGCCCGGCGGACCTTGTCCACGTCCGCGCCCGAGCCGGAGGTGCCGGTGGAGTAGGAGAGCATCGCGACCCGGGGCTCGACGCCGAAGGCGGCGGCGGTCTCGGCGGACTGGATCGCGATGTCGGCCAGTTGCTGGGCATCCGGGTCCGGGTTGACCGCGCAGTCGCCGTAGACCAGCACCTGGTCGGCCAGGCACATGAAGAAGACCGAGGAGACGATCGCGGCGCCGGGCGAGGTCTTGATCACCTCGAAGGCGGGCCGGATGGTCGCGGCGGTGGAGTGCACGGCGCCGGAGACCATGCCGTCGGCGATGCCCTCCTGCACCATCAGGGTGCCGAAGTAGCTGACGTCGGTGACCACGTCGAGGGCCAGCTCGACGGTCATGCCCTTGTGCGCGCGCACGGTGGCGTAGAGCTCGGCGAACCCCTGGCGCAGCGGGCTGGTGGCCGGGTCGACGATCCGCAGCTGGGCCCGGTCGGCCTGCTGGTCCGGCTGCGGCAGCGTGATGCCCAGGCTCGCGGCCTTGCGGCGCACCGCGTCCACCTCGCCGAGCAGGGTCAGGTCGCAGATGTTGCGGCGCAGCAGGATCTCGGCGGCCCGCAGCACCCGCTCCTCGGTGCCCTCGGGCAGCACCACGTGCCGGCGGTTGCCGCGGGCCCGCTCCAGCAGCTCGTGCTCGAACATCATCGGGGTCACCCGGTCGGACCGGCTCAGTTCGATCCGGCTGGTCAACTCCGCGGTGTCCACATGAAGTTCGAACAGGCCCAGGGCGATCTCGGCCTTCCGCGGGCTGCTCGCGGAGAGCTTGCCCTCCAGGTGGGTGAGCGCGGCCGCGGTCGGCCAGCTGCCCTCCGGGACCACCGCGACCGGGGTGCCGGGGGCCAGCCGGGCGGCCAGCGCCAGCACGTCCTGGCCGGGGTGCTGAGCCAGGGTCAGCAGCACCCCGGCGATCGGCGGCGCGCCGGCGGCGTGCGCGGCGAGCGAGCCGATCAGCAGGTCGGCCCGGTCGCCCGGGGTCACCACCAGCGCCCCCTCGGTCAGCGCGGGCAGGAAGGTGGGCAGCATCGCGCCGCCGAAGACGAAGCCGCGCACGTCGCGGGCCAGACCGGCCGCGTCGCCGAGCAGCACCTCGGCACCGGTGGCCTCCACCAGCTGGGCCACCGTCGGTGCGGCCAGCGCGAGTTCCTCGGGGATCACGTAGACGGGCACCGGCAGCTTGGGGGCCAGGCCGCGCAGCGCCCGCTGCTTGCTGTTCGGGACCACCCGGTTGGCGATCACCGCCAGCGCCGAGCAGCCCAGGTCGGTGTAGGCGCGGTAGGCGCCCAGCACCTCGGCGATCACGGTGGGCGGGTCCTGGTCGTGGCCGCCGACCACCGGCAGCACCCAGGCGCCGAACTCGTTGGCCAGGCGCGCGTTGAAGGCCAGCTCGTCCGGGATGCTGGTGTCCGCGAAGTCGGTGCCGAGCACCAGGACGGCCTGGCACTTGCGCTCCAGCGCGCGGAACCGGTCGACCAGGGTGCTGACCAGCTCGTCCTGCCCCTGGGTGGCCTGTAGTTCGGCGGCCTCCTCGTAGGTCAGGCCGTAGAGCTCGGCGGCCGGCAGGTCCAGCCGGTAGCGGGCGCGGAGCAGTTCGACCACGTGGTCGGCGCCCGGCTCCCCGGCGGCCTGCGCGTGGACCAGCGGCCGGAACACCCCGACCCGGTCCACCTGGCGGGTGAGCAGCTCCATGACCCCGAGTTCGACGGCCTGCCGACCGTCCCCCCGGCCGATCCCGGTCACGTACACACTGCGCGCCACGCGTGTCACTCCGTCCGTTGCGGCTGCCTCCGGCGCCCTGCGGCCCGGTGATCGGTTCGACCATACCTTCGCAGTGCGGCGGCCCGTTCGCATGCCCGTGGGGCCGGCCGGAGCAAGGGGCCGAAGGTCCCCGGTGGCCGGGACCCGCGGCGGCGGGGCCACCGGGGCGGGCCACCGGGCGGGACCGCGGGGCGAGGCGGGGCTACGGGGCCGGGATCAGCTTGGAGAGCCACTGGAAGGAGGGGACCACCAGCGGCTCCCAGGTGGAGATCGCGTGTGCGCTCGGGGTCTCCACGGTGGTCACGGCGGTCGGTGCCTTCGCGGCCTGCTGCAGGGCGACGGCGTCCTCCAGGCCCTGCCCGCCCTTGCCGCCGGCCACCCAGAGCGCGACGTTCGGCGGGCTCTGGGCGCTGGTGAGCAGGTGGAGCGGGTTGCAGTTCTGGCGCAGCTGGGGGTCCTTGGCGGTCAGCGAGTCCGGCTCGCCGTTCGGGTCGTTGTAGCCGGACATGCTGATCCCGGCGCGGTACCGGTCGGGGTGGCCCAGCGCGAGGCGGGTGGCGCAGTGGCCGCCGGCGGAGTAGCCGGCCACCGCCCAGCCGGCCGCGGTGTCGGCCGCCCGGAAGTTGTCCATCACCATCTGCGGCACGTCGCGCGACAGCCAGGTCTCGGCGTTGACCTTGTTCGGGACGTCCGCGCAGCCGGTGTCGTTGCTGCTGAGCAGTGTGACCCGGGGCGAGACCAGGATGAACGGGGTGATCTGGCCGCTCTTCATCAGCGGGGCGAGCTGCTGGCTGGCGGCCATCCCGCCGAACCAGGTGCTGGAGCTGCCGGGGTAGCCGGCCAGCAGCTCGACCACCGGGAAGCTCTTGTTCGCGTAGGCGGGGTCGTCGTACTGCGGCGGCGTCCAGACCAGCACCTCGCCGTCCACCCCGGAGAGCTTGCCCTTGAGGTCGGTCTCCTTCACGTCCTTGGGCACCGCGTCGGAGGAGGCGGGCTTGAAGGTCTGCGACACCTTCTGCCGGGGCGGTCCCGAGGCGGCCGCCTGGTCGCCGGCCAGGCCGTTGTCCTTGGGCGGTACCGGGACCGCCTGGACGTGGTTCGAGGTGCCGAGCAGGTCGCCCCAGTTGTCGTAGAGCTGGTTCGCGTTGTTGACCATCACGAAGACCAGCGCCACGGCGGTGAACTGGCAGAGCAGGATGGTCGCCAGGTATCCGACGGTCCGCAGCGGGCCGCCGCCCCCGCCCCCGGCCCGGCGGCGCCGGTTGGTGCCGCGCGCGGCACCGCCCTTCCCCCGCGCCCTGAACTGGGCCAGGGCCAGCGCGATCGAGGCCACGAAGAGGACGATCGTGAGAATGAAGAAGGGGGTGCCTGTCAGTGCCATCGTGCTCTTCGGTATCCCGCTCCTGTGCCGCCCGGGCCCACTGCCCGGCGAGAAGAGAGACACCAGGGTACAGGTGTTCGGTTGCGCGATTGCGCAAGGGAGATGGAGTCGGCTCGGCGCGCACCTGAACCGGTGGTGCGCGGCCGGAGCGGGTGCTCCGACCGCGCACCACCGGCCGACGGTCCGTCATCCACCCCCCCGGCGGCGCTCAGGCCGGGCGCAGCCAGAGGGTGGCCAGCGGCGGGATGATCAGTTCGGCGCTGCGCGACTGCCCGTTCCACTCCACCGGCTCGGCCTTGATCAGCGCGGGGTTGGCCACCCCGCTGCCGCCGAAGCGCTCGGCGTCGGTGTTCAGCGCCTCGGTCCAGAGCTGCTCGGCGCCGCCCAGGGTGGGCAGGCCGACCCGGTGGCCGTGGCGCACCACCGGGGAGAAGTTGCAGACCGCCACCAGCGGCGGGCCCTGGAGCGGGTGGCGCACGAAGGAGAGCAGGTTGTCCTCGGCGGCACCGGCGTCCAGCCAGCGGAAGCCGTCGGGGCTGGTGTCCTGCTCCCAGAGCGCGGGGGCGGCCCGGTAGACCCGGTTGAGCTCGCCGACCAGCCGCTGCACGCCCAGGTGCTCCTGGGCGGCCGGCCAGCCCTCGTCGAGCACCCACCACTGCGGGCCCTGTTCGTGGTCCCACTCCGCGCCCTGGGCGAACTCCTGTCCCATGAAGAGCAGTTGCTTGCCGGGGTGGGCCCACATGAAGCCCAGGTAGGCGCGGTGGTTGGCGCGCTGCTGCCACCAGTCGCCGGGCATCTTGGCGACCAGCGCGCCCTTGCCGTGCACGACCTCGTCGTGCGAGATCGGCAGCACGTAGTTCTCGGAGTAGGCGTAGACCATCGAGAAGGTGAGCTCGTTGTGGTGGTACTTGCGGTGGACGGGCTCCTTGCTGATGTAGACCAGCGAGTCGTGCATCCAGCCCATGTTCCACTTCAGGCCGAAGCCCAGGCCGCCGGTGTCGGTGGGGCGGGTGACGCCGTCCCAGGCGGTGGACTCCTCGGCGATGGTGACCACGCCGGGGCAGCGGCGGTAGACGGTGGCGTTCATCTCCTGCAGGAAGGCGACCGCGTCCAGGTTCTCCCGGCCGCCGTACTGGTTGGGCGTCCACTGCCCGTCCTGGCGGGAGTAGTCGAGGTAGAGCATGGAGGCGACCGCGTCCACCCGCAGGCCGTCGATGTGGAACTCCTCGCACCAGTAGACCGCGTTGGCGACCAGGAAGTTGCGCACCTCGGTGCGGCCGTAGTCGAACTCCAGGGTGCCCCAGTCGGGGTGCTCGGCGCGGCGCGGGTCGGCGGGCTCGTAGAGCGGCGCGCCGTCGAAGCGGGCCAGCGCGAAGTCGTCCTTGGGGAAGTGCGCCGGCACCCAGTCGACGATGACGCCGATGCCGGCCTGGTGCAGCGCGTCGATCAGGAACTTGAAGTCGTCCGGGGTGCCCAGCCGGGCGGTGGGCGCGTAGAACCCGGAGACCTGGTAGCCCCAGGAGCCGCCGAACGGGTGCTCCATCACCGGCAGGAACTCCACGTGCGTGAAGTTCAGCTCCCGCAGGTAGGCCGGCAGCTCCACCGCCAGCTGACGGTAACTCAGACCCGGTCGCCAGGAGGCCAGGTGCAGCTCGTAGACCGACATCGGGGACCGGTGGTGGTGGCTGAGGGCACGCCGCTCCAGCCACTGCGCGTCACCCCAGGTGTAGTCGGAGACGTGCACCACGGAGGCGGTCTCCGGCGGGCACTGGGCGGCCCGGGCCAGCGGGTCGGCCTTCTGCAGCAGCCGCCCGTCCCGGGTACGGATCTCGTACTTGTAGCGCGCACCGACCCCGAGTCCGGGCACGAAGAGCTCCCAGACCCCGCTGGCGCCCAGCGAGCGCATCGGGAACCCGGTGCCGTCCCAGTGGTTGAAGTCGCCCGCCAGCCGCACCCCGACCGCGTTCGGCGCCCACACCGCGAAGGCGGTGCCGGCCACCCCGTCCACCGTGCGCGGGTGCGAGCCGAGCGCCTGCCAGAGCTGCTCGTGCCGCCCCTCGCGGATCAGGTGCAGGTCCAATTCACCCAGCGTGGGCGCGAAGCGGTAGCCGTCCTCCTGGGCGAGCGGCTCGCCGCCCGGGTAGCGGACCTTGAGCCGGTAGGCCGGGATGGCCGAGCCGGGCAGCAGGCCGGTGAAGAGGCCGGCCTGCTGGTGGGTCAGCTCGGCGGGACCGTAGGCGGTCTCGATGGTGACCCGTTCGGCCAGCGGGCGCAGCACCCGGATCGCGGTGCCGCCGGTGGTGGGATGCGCGCCGAGCAGCGCGTGCGGGTCGTGGTGGGCGCCGCCGACCAGCCGGTCGATCTCGGCCGGCGGCAGCGGCGCCTCCGCCAGCCGGAGCGCCGGGGCGTCCACCGGACTGGTGATCGGGCTGGGGGGTTGCGGTGCGATGACGGGATCGGCAGTGGCCGGGGTCTCGGGCCCGGGCGCGTCGTGCCCGGGCGCCGCCGCGCGGGGCCGCGGCCCGCCGCCCGGCAGGAAGGTGGCGGGCACGGTCGGGTTGGTGCGGTCGAGCGGGGCCACTGCGGGGTTCCTCCTGGCGAGTAAGGGTCAGTGATCCGGGCGCTGGTGCGGTGTCATGAAGCCGTGGCGAGGCGGTGGATGGCGGTGAGCGGGATCGGCAGCCAGCCGGGCCGGTGCCGGGCCTCGTAGACCACCTCGTACACCGCCTTGTCGATCTCCAGCGCCCGCAGCAGCTCCGGGCAGCTCGCCGGATCGGTGCCGCCGGCCGCCGTGTAGCCGGCGCAGTAGGCGGTGCGGTTGCGGGCCGCCCAGCTCGCGGCCAGGTGGGCCAGTTGGGGGTCCGGTTCGGCGCCGGCCAGCAGGTGGGCCGCCGCGTAGTCGAAGGAGCGCAGCATCGCCGCCACGTCGCGCAGGGCCGGCTGCGGCACCCGCCGCTCGGCCACCGACTTGGCCGGTTCCCCCTCGAAGTCCAGCAGCACCCAGCCGTGCGGGGTCCGCATCGCCTGCCCCAGGTGCAGGTCGCCGTGGATCCGCTGGACGGTCAGCCCGGTCAGGTGGTCGGCCGTCAGCTGCTGGAAGGCGGTGTGCAGCGCGGGCCGGTAGCGGCGCAGCGCCGGGACGGCGGCGGCGGCCACGTCCAGGCGCTCGGTCATCGCGGTGGCCAGCCGCCCGATCTGCTCGCGGTCCAGTCTGGCCACCGGCAGCGCGCGGGCCAGCACCCGGTGCACCTCGGCGGTGGCCCGTCCCAGCCGGTGCGCCTCCACCGCGAAGTTGCCGGGGCTGGGGTCGCCCTTGAGCCGGGCCACCTGGTCCAGGGCCAGCTCCCAGCCGTCCTCCGCATCCGGCAGGAAGCGCTGCAGCAGACCCAGGGTGGCCGGTTCGGCGCCCGTCAGCCGGCTCTCGAACCAGGCGGCCACCCGGGGGATCCGGGTGCTGCCGGCCCGCGAGAGGGCGAGCGAGAGCTCCAGGTCGGGGTTGGTGCCCGGGCTGATCCGGCGGAACAGCTTGAGGATGAAGGAGGTGCCGTAGATGACCGAGGTGTTGCTCTGCTCGGCGGTGCCGGCCCGGCCGAGCAGGTCGCTGGGCAGGCCGGGACCAGGGGTGCGGCGGAAGGAGAGCGGGCCGAACCGGTCGGCGGTGGCCAGGTGGCCGAGCAGCCGCCCGGTCAGCTCGGGGTCGTGCACCGCGTCGTAGAGGGTGGCGCCGTCGTAGGGGCCGTGGGTGAGGCTGCCGAGCACCGCCTCCGGGAGCAGCCCGGACGGCGCCTCGGTGCGCAGGCCCAGGAGCAACTGGTAGAGGTCGGCGCCGGCGCCGTGCTCCACCCGCAGCAGCAGGTGCAGCATGGCCGGGTCGCCGGTCAGCAGCGGGGTCGCGGTGAGCGGGTGCAGCCCGGTGATCGCCTGGCCCTTGCCCGCGTACCAGCGCTGACCGGGGAGCCAGTCGGCGATCAGCGGCAGAGCGGCCTCGACGAGTTCACCGACGGCCAGTGAACCCCCGATCCGCGGTCTGCCGCTGTTCCCGCCCTGACTGTGCCCGGTGGTGCTCCGCACCGCGCCGGCGGCGCCGTGCGGAGCACCTGGACCGCCCGGACCGCGTGGCGCGGTACCCGCGTCGCGGTGGGCGTGGGCTTGAGAACGGGAGATTTCCGACATGACTCCCTTTCCCCGGAAGCGGGCTGACGGCCCGACGGGTCTGGCCGGGCCCGCCAGTCTTCCGGATTTCGGCGGCGCTGCTGCGGCGGCACGCGAGGGACACTCGGGTGACACGCCTGAGGGTGGGTACGCGTTGGGCTGTTCTCCGTACGTACGTGGCGCGTGGCTCGCCGAGGGGCGCGAGGCTGGTCCCGCGCCCCCGTGCGGGCGGACGGAGCTGGTGGATCGTTACTGCGCGCCGGGCCTGCGCAACTGGAACCAGTAGAAGCCGTGCCCCGCCAGGGTGAGCAGGTACGGCCACTCGCCGATCGACGGGAACCGCACCCCGCCGATCAGCTCGACCGGGTAGCGCCCGCCGTACTGCCGCAGGTCCAGCTCGGTGGGCTGGGGGAAGCGGGAGAAGTTGTTCACACACATGACCAGGTCGCCCTCGTACTCGCGCACGAAGGCCAGCACGGCCGGATTGCTGGACGGGAGTTCGGTGTAACTGCCGAGCCCGAACGCCGGGTTGAGCTTGCGGATCTCGATCATCCGCCGCGTCCAGTGCAGCAGCGAGGAGGAACTGCTCTGCTGCGCTTCGACGTTGGTCACCTGGTATCCGTACACCGGATCCATGATGGGCGGCAGACTGAGCCTGCCCGGGTCGGCGGAGGAGAAACCCGCGTTGCGGTCGGGGGTCCACTGCATCGGGGTGCGCACCCCGTCGCGATCCCCCAGCCAGATGTTGTCGCCCATGCCGATCTCGTCGCCGTAGTAGAGCACCGGCGAGCCGGGCAGCGAGAGCAGCAGGGCGGTGAAGAGCTCGATCTGGTTGCGGTCGTTCTCCAGCAGCGGGGCGAGCCGGCGGCGGATGCCCACGTTGGCCCGCATCCGCGGGTCCTTCGCGTACTCCGCGTACATGTAGTCGCGCTCCTCGTCGGTGACCATCTCCAGGGTCAGCTCGTCGTGGTTGCGCAGGAAGATGCCCCACTGGCAGCCGGAGGGGATGGTCGGCGTCTTGGCGAGGATCTCCGAGACCGGGTAGCGCGACTCGCGGCGCACCGCCATGAAGATCCGCGGCATCACCGGGAAGTGGAAGGCCATGTGGCACTCGTCGCCGCCGGAGGTGAAGTCGCCGAAGTAGTCGACCACGTCCTCGGGCCACTGGTTGGCCTCGGCGAGCAGCACGGTGTCCGGGTAGTCGGCGTCGATCTCCTTGCGGACCCGCTGGAGGAACTCGTGGGTCTCGGGGAGGTTCTCGCAGTTGGTGCCCTCGCGCGCGAACAGGTACGGCACCGCGTCCAGCCGGAAGCCGTCGATGCCCAGGTCCAGCCAGAACCGCAGGCCCGCGACCATCTCCTCCTGGACCCTGGGGTTGTCGTAGTTCAGGTCCGGCTGGTGGGAGAAGAACCGGTGCCAGAAGTACTGCTTGCGCACCGGGTCGTAGGTCCAGTTGGAGCTCTCGGTGTCGACGAAGATGATCCGGGCGTCCGGGTACTGCTTGTCGTCGTCCGCCCACATGTAGAAGTCGCCGTACGGCCCCTCGGGGTCGTTGCGGGAGGCCTGGAACCACGGGTGCTGGTCGCTGGTGTGGTTCATCACGAAGTCGATGATCACCCGCATGCCGCGCTTGTGGGCGGCGTCCACGAACTCGACGAAGTCGGCCAGATCGCCGAACTCGGGCAGCACCGACTTGTAGTCGGCCACGTCGTACCCGCCGTCGCGCAGCGGGGAGGCGAAGAACGGTGGCAGCCAGAGGCAGTCGACGCCGAGCCACTGGAGGTAGTCGAGCTTCGCGGTGAGCCCCTTGAGGTCACCCACACCGTCGCCGTTGCTGTCCTGGAAGGACCGCACCAGCACCTCGTAGAAGACCGCACGCCTGAACCACTCGGGGTCCAGGTCCTTCTTCTCGGTGTCCGCGAAGGTGTCGTGGACGGGCTCGTTCACAATCACAGGGAGGTCCTCCGAACCGTGAGGAGGTGGGCCGGCGCCGTTGAGGGTTCGAGCCGGACGTAGTTGTCGCGGTGCCAGGTGTAGCGCTCGCCGCGCAGCTCGTCGTCGACGATGAGCTGCTCGTCACTCGGGAGGGTGACGGTGGCTTCCTGCGGGTGGTGCGGGTCCAGGTTGACCACGACGATCACCTGGTCCGTGCCGGTCCGCTTGGTGTAGGCGATGACCTGCTCGTTGTCGGTGGGCAGGAAGGTGAGGTTGCGCAGCTCCCGCAGGGCGGGGTGCTCGCGGCGCAGCCGGTTGAGGGTGGTGAGCAGGGGCGCCAGGGTGTCGGTGCGGCTCCAGTCGCGCGGGCGCAGCTGGTACTTCTCGCTGTCCAGGTACTCCTCGGTGTCCGGGCCGGCCGGCGCGGACTCGGCCAGCTCGTAGCCGGCGTAGATGCCGTAGCTGGGCGAGAGGGTGGCGGCCAGCACCGCGCGCAGCGCGAAGGCGGCCGGCCCCTGGTGCTGCAGGTGGCGGGGCAGGATGTCCGGGGTGTTGGCGAAGAAGTTCGGCCGCATGTAGGCGGCCGCCGCGCCGGTGAGCTCGGTCAGGTACTCGGTGAGCTCGTGCTTGCTGTTGCGCCAGGTGAAGTAGGTGTAGGACTGCTGGAAGCCGATCTTCGCCAGCGTGTGCATCATGGCGGGGCGGGTGAAGGCCTCGGCCAGGAAGATCACGTCGGGGTCGGTCCGGTTGATCTCGCCGATCACCTTCTCCCAGAAGTGCACGGGCTTGGTGTGCGGGTTGTCGACGCGGAAGATCCGCACCCCGTGACCCATCCAGTGGCGCAGCAGCCGCAGCGTCTCGATCACCAGGCCCTCGAAGTCCTGGTCGAAGTTGATCGGGTAGATGTCCTGGTACTTCTTCGGCGGGTTCTCGGCGTAGGCGATGGTCCCGTCGATCCGGTGGCTGAACCACTCCGGGTGCTTGTTGACCCAGGGGTGGTCGGGCGAGGCCTGCAGCGCGAAGTCCAGCGCGATCTCCAGGCCCAGCTCGGTGGCGCGCTCGACGAAGGCGTCGAAGTCCTCGATGGTGCCGAGGTCGGGGTGGACCGCGTCGTGGCCGCCCTCCGGCGAGCCGATCGCCCACGGCGAGCCGACGTCGTCCGGGCCCGGGGTCAGGCTGTTGTTCGGGCCCTTGCGGTAGGCCAGGCCGATCGGGTGGATCGGCGGCAGGTAGAGCACGTCGAAGCCCATCGCGGCGATCGCCGGCAGGCGCTTCGCGGCGGTGCGGAAGGTGCCCGAGCGCGGGGGCGTCAGGGTGGCGCCCTCCGAGCGCGGGAAGAACTCGTACCAGGAGCCGTACAGCGCCCGCTCCCGCTCCACCTGGAGCGGCAGCGCGGCCGAGGAGGTGACCAGCTCACGCAGCGGATGGCGGGTCAGCGGGCCCGTCACGGAGGGGGCGAGCGCGGCGGCGAGGCGGGAGAGCGGGGGCAGCACCGGGTCGCGCAGCGCGTCCACGGCCCGGAGCACCTCGGCGCGGCCGTCCTTCTTGGGCACCCCGGCGGCGGCCCGCTCCAGCAGCAGCGCACCCTCCTCCAGGGTCAGTTCGACGTCCTGGCCGGCCGGCAGCTTGACCGCGGCGGTGTGCTGCCAGGTGGCGACCGGGTCGCTCCAGGCCTCCACGCTGTAGCTCCACCGGCCTTCGGCCGTCGGGGTGACGTCGGCGCCCCAGCGGTCGGTGCCGGGCGCCAGCTCGCGCATCGGGAGCAGGGCGCCGCCGCGCCCGCGCGGGTCGCGCAGCACCACGTTGGCGTTGACCGCGTCGTGGCCCTCGCGGAAGACGGTGGCGGTGACCTGGAAGGTTTCGCCGACCACCGCGCGGGCGGGGCGGCGGCCGCCGTCCACCAGCGGGGCGACGTCCAGGACGGGGATCCGGCCGATCATCGGGTCGTTCTCCTTCGCCCGGCGGGTCGCCGCCGTGCTGCGGGGACCGGCCGTGGTGCGGGTTGCCGCTGTGGTGCGGGTGGTCGTGGTGCGGGTGGCAGCGGCGGCGCGCTTGGCCGGCGTCTGCTTCGGGTCGGGTGATTTCGGGTCGGCTGACTTCGGCTCGGGTGACTTCGCCGACGGTGCTTCGGCCGTTCGGGGGGCGCGTGCGGCGCGCGGCTCCGATATGGCCGGAATCGATACCGGCACGGTGACTGGCTCCAACCCCTCGGACACCAGTGCGGACTGATTCCGTGTGTCGCCGTGCATGCCAAACTCCTGCCCGAGATCGGCGGCAGTCCCGCGGGCGGATCGAGCACCGGGGAGTACCGGGAGGACTGCTGGGTGGGGGGACTGACGAGTGACCGGAGCCTGCCCGTGACCACCGTGCCCGGGAGCCTGGCCGGATCCGGTGCCCGTGGCGGTCCGGACCCGCGACGCGGCGCGCGTCCCGGCGCGCGGCCTCGCGGGACGCCCGCAAGGGCGATTCCGACCCACCCCGGGAACGATCAGGGCAGGCGTGAGGACACGCGGTGGCACACCAGGGAGGACACCGGGTGAGCCGGGTGGGCTAATGGTCGGCAGCTGGACGCCAGGGGCCGGCGGTCAGCGGGCTGACGAAGGGTCGGGGAAGGGAACGAAGAGCGGAGGACCGGCCGAGCCGCACGGAAATCGCCACCCATGCCGATCCGCTGCGACAGCGGCCTGTGCCCATCCTCGCACTGTTCGTAGCTCTTACCACTCGGTACGAGGCCAGCGTGGGTGGTGCGGGGGAGCAGACCGGCCATCCGCAGCCACCCGGTCGGGGGTACTCCGCACGCCCGGCGTGCGCTCGCCCCTCAGTGTGCGCCAGGTGCGCCCCCTGTGGCGCGGATTGCGCCCGACGTGATCTCATCTGTCGCCCGAATGGAGCTGTGTTACGAGAGTTGACGACCCATCACCCCGTCGGGGCGGTCTACGCTTCGGGCCGTGAAGGCCATCCGCAGATTCACCGTCCGCACCGTCATGCCCGAGCAGCTCCAGCCGCTGCACGAACTCGCGCTCAACCTGCGCTGGTCGTGGCACCCGGAGACCCGGGAGCTGTTCCGCTCGGTCGATCCCGGGGTCTGGGAGGCCGTCGGCGAGGACCCGGTCCGGCTGCTCGGCGAGGTGCCGGCCGCCCGGCTCGCCGCGCTCGCCACCGACCGCCGCTTCCTGCGGCGGCTGGGCGACCTCACCGACGACCTGCACGACTACCTGAGCGGCCCGCGCTGGTACCAGTCCTACCAGCCGCTCGGCGAACGTCCCGCGGCCATCGCCTACTTCTCGCCGGAGTACGGCATCGCCGCCGCGCTGCCGCAGTACTCGGGCGGCCTGGGCATCCTGGCCGGCGACCACCTCAAGGCCGCCAGCGACCTCGGCGTCCCGCTGATCGGGGTGGGGCTCTTCTACCGGCACGGCTACTTCCGCCAGTCGCTGACCCGCGACGGGTGGCAGCAGGAGCGCTACCCCGTGCTCGACCCCGACGAGCTGGCGGTCTCGCTGCTGCGCGAGCCGGACGGGACCCCCTGCCGGGTCGAGCTGATGCTGCCCGGTGGGCGCACGCTGGCCGCGCAGATCTGGCGGGCGCAGGTGGGGCGGATCCCGTTGCTGCTGCTCGACTCCGACCTGGAGGCGAACGCGGCCACCGAACGCGACGTCACCGACCGGCTCTACGGCGGTGGCAGCGAGCACCGGCTGCTGCAGGAGATGCTGCTCGGCATCGGCGGGGTCCGGGCGGTGCGGGCCTTCTGCCGGCTGACCGGCCACCCCGATCCGGAGGTCTTCCACACCAACGAGGGGCACGCGGGTTTCCTGGGGATCGAGCGGATCCGGGAGCTGGTGGCCTCCGCCGAGCCGGGCGTCGACTTCCCGGCGGCGCTGGAGGCGGTCCGGGCCGGGACCCTCTTCACCACCCACACTCCCGTCCCGGCCGGCATCGACCGCTTCGACCGGGAGCAGGTGGCCCGCCACTTCAGCGGCGACGCGGCGCTGCGCGGCGTGCCGGTCGACCAGGTGCTCGCGCTCGGCGTGGAGGACTGGCCCGGCGGCGACCCCAAGCTCTTCAACATGGCCGCGATGGGTCTGCGCCTGGCGCAGCGCGCCAACGGCGTCAGCACCCTGCACGGCGAGGTCAGCCGCGCGATGTTCGGTGCCCTCTGGCCCGGCTTCGACACCGCCGAGATCCCGATCACCTCGATCACCAACGGCGTGCACGCGCCGACCTGGATCGACCCCGCCGTGGTCCGCCTCGGTGCCGCCGAGATCGGCGCCGACCGGGCCGAGGCCGCGATGGCGGTTGGGGCCGCCGAGCGCTGGAGCGGCGTCGAGCCGATCGGTGACGCCGAGATCTGGGCGGTCCGGCGCGAGCTGCGCGCCCAGCTGGTCGAGGAGGCGCGGCGGCGGTTGCGGGCCTCCTGGCGCCAGCGCGGCGCCGGGAACGCGGAGCTGGGCTGGACCGACGCGGTGCTCGACCCCGACGTGCTGACGATCGGCTTCGCCCGGCGGGTCCCGTCGTACAAGCGGCTCACCCTGATGCTGCGCGACCAGGACCGGCTGCGCTCCCTGCTGCTGCACCCGACCCGTCCGGTGCAGATCGTGGTGGCGGGCAAGGCGCACCCGGCGGACGACGGCGGAAAGCGGCTGATCCAACAGCTGGTGGCCTTCGCCGACGACCCGGCGGTGCGGCACCGGATCGTCTTCCTGCCGGACTACGACATGGCGATGGCCAAGCACCTCTACCCCGGCTGCGACGTCTGGCTGAACAACCCGCTGCGGCCGCTGGAGGCCTGCGGCACCTCCGGGATGAAGGCGGCGCTCAACGGCTGCCTGAACCTCTCGGTGCTCGACGGCTGGTGGGACGAGTGGTACGACGGGCGCAACGGGTGGGCGATCCCGACCGCCGACGGACCCGGCTTCGACGAGGACCAGCGCGACGACATCGAGGCGTCGGCGCTCTACGACCTGATCGAGCACCAGGTCGCCGGCACCTACTACGACCGCGGTGGTGACGGGCTCCCGCACCGCTGGATCGCGATGGTGCGGCACACCCTGGTGACGCTCGGCCCCAAGGTGCTGGCGGGCCGGATGGTCCGCGAGTACGTGGAGCGGCTGTACGCGCCCGCGGCGCTCGCGCAGCGCGGCCTGTCGGGGGACGGGGCGCGCCTGCTCGCGGACTGGAAGGCGCGGGTGCGGGCAGCCTGGCCGGCGGTGCGGGTCGAGCACGTGGAGGCGGCGGCGGAGGCGGCCGAGCTGGGCTCGGCGCTCGGGCTGCGGGTGCAGGTCGCGCTGGGCGGCCTGGAGCCGGAGGACGTCGAGGTGCAGGCGGTCTCGGGCGCGGTCGATGAGCGCGACCTGATCCGGGATGCCGAGACCCAGACCCTCAAGCCGGTCGGCGGCCCCGACCTGAATGGCTGTCAGCGCTACGAGGGCACGCTGGAGTTGGGCCGTACCGGCCCCTTCGGCTACACCGTCCGGGTGCTGCCGAACCACCCGCTGCTGGCCTCGCCGGCCGAGCTGGGCCTGGTCGCCCTGCCGGCGGAGTCGGCCGGGATGGACGCGGGGGTGCTGCGGTAGCCCCGCCCGAGAGCTGGTGCGCAGGAAGTCGGGTGGGTCGACTTCCTGCGCACCATTCGGCCTCGCCCTGAGGGGCCCTGCGAGGTTCAGGCGGGCTCGGCCGAGACCGGCCAGTGGCCGCCGGGGAACTGGCTGGTGTCGACGGCGTTGCCGTGCAGGGCGGCCATCTCCTTGGCCTGGGCGCCGAGCAGCACCACCAGGGCGCTCACCGCGGCGACGATGATCGCCGTGTTCACCCCGGCCTCCTCCAGGATCAGCAGGAAGCCGGCCCAGGAGAAGACCACCGAGCCGAGCGCGGCGATGGCGGTGATGGTCGCCGCGATGAACTTCACCAGCACCAGGGCGATGGCGAGGTAGAACGTCAGGCCGGCGACCGCGCAGAGCTCCAGGGAGGTGGAGGTCCTGTCGCAGATCCCGCCCAGTGCGGTGGCCGCGGCGGCCTGGCGCGGTATCTCCTTGCCGTACGCGTCGGCGGCCGGGCCCTTCCAGTCGTCCGTCGTGCCGAGGATCGCGGGCTGGAGCTCGCCGGTGACGCCGTTGGCGAGGCCGCGCAGGCTCTCCCACTGGAAGCCGTGGATCGCGAGGTAGACCGGGGCGGCGGCGCCCTCCAGGCACTCCTTGATCTTGTTCAGGATCCAGGAGCCGATCTCGCAGAGCCTGCGGCCGAACCAGATGACCTTGTCGGCCAGCCAGTCGGGCACCCACCAATGGTTGGCGGCATCGTTCGCCTTGCCGGGGACGCTGTCGAGCTTGGCGGAGAGGTCGCCCAGGCCCGAGTTGAGCTTGTCGACCGTCGACTGGTACTGCGCCGCGTTGAACGCCATGTCACTCGCTCCGCTTCACTTGCCGCCGGCGGCCTGGACGGCGGCCGTGGTCGTCTTCTCCTGGTGGTCGTAGGTGTCGGCGACCTTGCGCAGGCCGTCCGCCACCCCCTTGAGGTTCTGCTGCCCCTCCTGCGAGCGTCCCTGCACCGCTTGCAGCACCTCGCCGTAGGCGCTGACCAGGAGTTGGAAGACGCCGGCCTGGAAGCGGTCCGTCGCCATCGAGCCGACGGAGGAGGAGACCTTGCCCAGTTGCTCGCTCTGCTGGTCCCAGGTCCCGGCCTCCTGGCGCAGGGTGTTGGTCGTGACCTGGAAGCCGTCGTCGGTCATGGTGCTCGTACCTCCGGTGCGTTCGGGCGGGGGTTCGGGGTCAGGGGTCAGGAGTCCGCGAGTCGGCGCGGGTCGCTCAGCAGCGCGAGCGCCTCGCGGAGCAGGGCGTCCGGGCCGGTGGCGGTCCGGTCCCTGGCGGCCCGCAGCGCGTCGGCCAGGCCGCTGTGCGCCTGGGCGAGTGCTCGGGCCAGCGCCCGGTTCAGCTCGGCCGAGCTCCGTTCGGCGGCCCAACTCTCGTCCAGCTCACAGGCGGTGAGGCCGCCGGGAGAGAGCACCAGGGTCAGCCGGCCGGCCTGGTCCGAGCCGCGGCCCTCGACCGGGGCCGGCGGTGCGGCCGCCTGGTCCAGGCTGTCGAGCACGTCCTCGACCAGTTCCTCCAGCGGGCGCGGCGCCACCTGGCTCAGATCGCCCAGCAGCGCTGTCAGGTCGGCCGGCGGGGCTTCGGCCACTGGTGGTTCGGCCACTGGCCCGCCGCCGTCGGGGAGTTCGCTCGGCACCGCCTGCCAGGCCGCTCGGCCTGCCTCCTCCTGCCAGCCGGCGAGCCGCTGGACCACGGCGCGCTGTCCGGCCTCGACCACGGCGCCGCCGAGTTCGGCCGGCCGCAGCCTCCGTGACCAGTCCGGGCCGACCTCGATCGAGAGCGGCAGGTCGTCCGGCCCGATCAGGACGGTCACCGTCTTGCTGCGGTCGGTGCCCTCGGCGCGCCGCGGCAGGGCCTCCTGGGTGGCGGCGAGCGCGGAACGGAGCCCGGCCAGATGGGTGTTCAGGTGCTGCAGGTCGCGCAGGATGTCGTCCAACTGAGTGCCCCCTGGTTTGGTGCGGGCCGCTGGTCCGGTCAGGAACGGTCGACGGCCGCGCCGAGTCGGCCGCACATCAGCGCCATCGGGACGACCCCGTCGAGCAGCAGCAGGAAGCCGGCCGCGGAGAAGGCCGAGTCGCCCAGCCAGAGGCTCAACCCGGCCGTGCCCGTCGCGCCGGTGCCGATCGCGAGCAGCGCGGCGGTGCCCATCCGCACCGCTCCAGGGGCGATCGGGCGCCAGAGGGCGACGGCCACGGCCGCTGCCGTGAGCACTGCCGAGCCGAGCACCACGGCGGTCACCCAGCCGGCCGGCGCGTCGGCGTGGCCGTGCCACATCAGCGGGCTGAGCAGCAGGGCGCCTTCGGCCATCACGCCGAGCAGGACCACTGTGCCCCGTGACGCGCGTCGCGTGCGGCGGACCGGACTCATCGCGCACGATCCCCCTGGCGTTCAACTGATGTTCATTGATACTTCTCCGCGGGCTGCGGGATGGCAGCAACCTAGTGGGAGGCGTGAGCAGAGGGAACCCACTTGAGCATCAATTGAGGTGGACACGCGGTCACTGGTTCGAGGACCGCTTGGACCGCCAGGTGATCACGGCCGCGGCCAGGGCGAAGGCGGCGGAGACCGGCAGCAGGTAGGCGGCGGAGCCGGTGGTCGCGAGGAGGGAGGCGCCGATGACGCTGGACAGGAACTGCCCCAGGTAGGCGGTGGAGGCGTTGAGCGAGGTGACCAGGGGCGCGCCGCCCTCGGGCGCGTACCCGATGATGCGGTGCTGCTGCGGGCCGATGACCGAGAAGGACACCACGCCGCTGAGCGCCTGCAGGACGGCCACGAGGACGAAGTCGTGCCTGGCGGCGAGCATCAGCAGGACGATCGCGGCGACCCCGACGGTGGCGGTGATGACGACGAGTCGCGGGTCGCGCCGGTCGGCCAGCGCGCCGGACAGCAGGTTCCCTCCGGTGGCGGCGATGCCGAACACCAGGAGCAGCACGGCGAGTCGGCCCTGGTGGCCGCCGATGGCGGGTGCGAAGACCGCGCCCATGTAGGTGAAGGGGAGGAAGATGGCGACGAAGGCCAGCGCCGTGACGACCAGGACCCGCAGCACGCGCCGGTCGGTGAGCGGTGCCAGGCGCTGGCGCAGCGTGATGTCCTGGTCGAGCCTGATGTCCGGCAGGAGGGCGGCGATGGCCACCGCGACGACGGCGGCCACGGCGGTGACGAACCAGATCGCCGCGCGCCAGCCCCAGGCGCTCCCGATGAAGGTGCCGAGCGGAGCGCCCAGGACGAGCGCGAGCGTCGTGCCGGCGGTGACCATGGCTATCGCGCTGCCGCGTCGCTTCGCGCCGGCCAGGGCCGCGGCCGTCGCGACGGCGTTGGCCGTGAACAGCGCCGCGCCGGACCCCGCGACGACGCGGGAGGCGAGGATCAGGCCGTAGGGCCGGGCCAGCGCGGTGATCACGTTTCCCAGACCGAGCAGGACGAGCGCGGTCACCAGGACGCGCCGCCGGGACCAGGAGCCGGTGACGGTGGCCAGGAGCGGCGACAGGATCGCGTACGCGAGGGTGAAGACGCTCACCAGCTGGCCGGCTTCGGCCATGCTGACATTCAGCGATCCGGTCATCTCGGGGAGCAGTCCGACGATGACGAACCCGTCGGTGCCCACCGCGAAGGCGCCCAGCGTCAGGAGCGCGGTGCGAGCGCGCCAGCCGTGACCGGGGGAAGTGGTGCCGCTGTCGCTCATTCGGGTTCCCGTCTGTGTGCGATGTGCTTGCCTCGCAGACGGTACCGATCGGTACCGAAATGTCAAAGTGATTCAGGGGTAGGGAAGTTGGCGCCGGCTGGGAAATGGTACTGATCGGTGCCGAATGGCGCGGCGGTGCTCTACACTGACCGCATGCCGACTGACGCACGCGAGCGACTCCTGCGGGGCGCGGAAGAGCTCTTCTACGCGGAGGGCATCCAGGCGGTCGGCGTGGAGAGGCTGTTGGCCGTCACGGGAGTCGGGCGCGCCTCCTTCTACCGGCACTTCGCAGGCAAGGACGAGCTGGTGCACGCCGTCCTGAAGCGGCGGGACGCGCACTGGTACGCCTGGCTGGAGCAGGCGGTGGCCGCCCACGGCGGCGGCCCGCTCGCCGTCTTCGACGCTCTCGCGGAGTCCGCCGAGTCCGAGACCTTCCGTGGCTGCGCCTTCATCAACGCCATGGCGGAGGCGGCCGACCCGCGCGGCGAGATCGTCCGCCTGGCCAACGAGCACAAGGGGCGGGTGACGGCCTTCCTCGACCGCCTGATCGAGGCTGCGGGCCACCCTGAACACCGGGCGCTGGCGGAGCAGTTCGTCCTGCTGATGGACGGGGCGACCGTCACCGCCATGCGCAGCCCCGGTGGCGCGGCGGCGCGGCGGGCCCGGGGCATCGCTGAGCGGCTGCTGGCGGGGACGGGCGGGGTGGGCGGCGCGACCTGAACCGGGACACCGAGTCCCGGGCGGGGGCGGACGCGGAGCATTGCGCTTGCCCTGTGCTGGAATTAGTGGATGGGAAGTCGGATGGGCCGACTTCCCATCCACCGTTGTGGGCGGGCGGCGCCGACGGTCAGACGTCGGTCGCCTTTGGCCAGTGACCGCCCGGGAACGCGCCGTTGTCCATCGCGAGGCCGTGCAAGGTCACCATCTGCGTTGCCTGCGGGCCGAGTAGCGCGCCGATCCCCACCAGCGCCGCCAGCATGAGACTGCCCGTGCTCGCCGTTCCCCCGAGGGCGACCAACAGGCCCGGGATGGCGCCGACCACGGTCGTATCCGCGGCCGCTGCGGCCACTTGGATGCCGATGAACTGAACCAGCAGTAAGGCGATGGTGGCATAGAACGCCAGGCCAGTGCCCGCACACGTGACCAACGCTTGCGAGGTCTTGTCAGCGATGCTCGCCAGACTCGCGGCCGCCGTGGACTGCGGCGCAATCGCCTTGGTGTACGCGGTGGCGGTATCGCCTGTCCAGTCGCCCGTCGAGCCGAGCACCCCGGGAGTGGTCTGGCCTGCCACGGTCGAGGCGAGGCCTCGGATGGTTTGCCACTGATCCGCGTTCTCCCAGAAGAGGAGAGGCGCCCCGACACCCTCCATGACAGCCACAAACTCGTCGAGGAGCCATTTGAACGCCTTGACCACCTCGTCCGCGAGGTGCTTGATCACGTCGCCCGCTCCAGGCGGAAGGAAGAGTGATTCCGACACCGAGTAGGCGTTGCGACGGACGACCGCGACGTTGTTCTGTGCCTTCGGCAGCCCGGAGTTCAGCTTGTCAACGACTGCCTCGTGCTGTGAGGGGCTGAACGCTGCCATGTTGGTCTCCCTGGTAGTGGCTAATGCGTGCGGTAGAGCGCGACGGTCGCCTGGTGTTCCGCGGCGCGGTAGGAGTCCGCGACCTTGAGCAACGCCGCACTGATCTTTGCCATCTCGGCGTGGCCTTCGCGGGCCCGCTCGGCGAGCTGTTGGACGACGGAGTCGTTCGCCGCGGTGATCAGCTGGAAGATTCCGGACTCGACGCGCCCAAGGCTCAGGGCTTCCGCCTCCGCGGCGACCAGAGACAGCTGTCCGCTCTCTTGAGCCCAGAGCTGGGCCTCCGAGCGCAGGGTGCTGTCAGTCACTTCGAAGCCGGAACCGCTGCCGCCACTCATCGTCCGTTCCCTCCTTCGGTTCCGAACTGCTGCCCCTGGGCGGTGAGATGCGCGATCAGCTCGATGGCCAGTGCCCGACTCTTCGCGGGTTCGGACCTAGCCAGGGCGCTCGCCAAGGAGGTCCGTGCGCTGCCGACGGCTTCCTTGAAGGCGGCGGCGATCCGGCTCCCCGATTGCTGTGCTGTCCAGTGCGCGTCCATCTCGCAGGAGCTCAGCCCCTGCTGGGTCAGCACGACGACGATCCGGCCCGAACCGTCCGATCCGCTGCCCTGGGCGACGGCTGAGTCAGGCGCGGCATTACGAGTGGCGGAGCTGAGTATGGTCAGCGCGTCCTCCATGACCTCCGCCAACGGGCGGGGCGGTTCTGCCGCCTCGTGCACAGCCTGCGGATGGTCGGCGCTCCGGGCTTCTGCCCCGGCGCCGTCGGTCGGCTGTCCTTGGTTCAGCGCAGCCAGCCGGGCCGGGACGTTCGCCTGGGCGAAGGCGGTGGCCCAGGCAGCAGCCTGCTGTTCGCCTGCGGCTTGGCACGCTTCTCGCACTGCGGCACTGAGATCGGCCGGTCGGACACGCCGCTGCCAGCCGCTCGTGAGGACGATGGCCTCGGGCAGACCATCCGGCGCCAGGATGGCCTTGACCCCGCCGCTGCGGTCCGTCCCCTCCGCCTGCCGGGACGCCGTCTGTTGGGCATCGGCCAGCAGGTTCTTCATGACGCTCATGTGTGACTGGAGCACTTCCAGTCTCTGGATGATGGACTGCACGCCGTTCTCGTCCCCTCCCCGGCCGATGGCCGCTTCTAGTAGTCCTTTGACGTGTGCGAGGCCCCGATGTGCGAGATGAGAGAGCTCAATGCCAGCAGAGCGATGAGCAATGACACCCGGATCTCGATCCCCGGTCCGCCTGTCGGGAGGATGTCCTGGGCCGTGAGCTCGACGCTCAGTGCGCAGACGGAAGGGGCAAGGAGGATGCTGCCCACCAGCAGGCGGACCATCAGTGGAAGCTTCAGCCTGAGCGCGGGAATGAGCATGGCCAGGGCGACCAGAACGATCGGGGTGACCAGCCACCAGAGCGACGAGAACGGGGGTGCGGCTGTGTGCGGCACCCTCATCGGATGCCCGAGTCGTAGTGCCAGCGCCGCCAGCATGAAGGCGATGGCGAGGCAACCCGAGAGCAGTGCCCCCGATCGGCGTCGCCGGATCACCCGTCGGCCTCGGGCAGGTGAAGCTGCCATGCTGTGCCTGCCTTTCGCGCGAGTTGCCCTGGGGTCCTCCGGCGTTCTGTGCGGACAGCTGATTGGGCTGAACCTGAATCAACCTAGCGTCAGGCAGGGTGACTGTCAGTCTTCTTGAGCATTCTCTGAGCCTGGACTTGGTCAGAGAATCCGGTGGCGCGTCTGGTCCACGACCGCGCCTCGCACGAGGGTCGGTACGCGGGCGGGAATCAGGTCGACCGCGAGAACGATGCCCAAGTTCTCTGCGCGGCCCGAGGCGTGGACCACGCCAGTTCCACACTTGCACCGTTCGGGGGCAGGTCGCCAGAGCAGCACCAACACCGCGATGGCCGGCACCACGGCGGCGCCGGTCACTACGGGCAACGCCCAGCCGGCGGGTGCGTTGGGCCTGCCGTGCTCAGCGCCTGGTGTTGAGAAGGAGCGCCAGGAGGGTGCAGGGGGAGAGGAGCGCTGTAGCGGTGACCGCGTAGGCGGCGGCGCGGGTGTGGCGGGGGGTGCTCACGGGCGTGCGTCGCGGGTGGCGGGGTCGAGGGCGCGGGCGAGTTGGGTGACCTCGGCGGGGGTGAGGGGGCGCAGGTGGAGGAGGAGGGTGCCGAGTTCGGTGAGTTGGAAGCCGTCGCCGAGTTCGGGGAGATCGAGGCCGGCGTTGGTGAGAGCGGTGGTCAACTCGCCGAAGGAGGAGGCGACCTGGCGGCGGATGTCGCTCACGAGGCGGCTCCGGTGGCGGGCGGGCGCTGGAGCCAGCGCTGGTCGACGTCCCACTCGAAGCCGCCACCGGGCGGGCGCAGGTAGACGAGCGAACCGAGGCGACCCATGAAGGCGCCGGTGCGGCGGTTGAGGCTGTCGTGCACCAACTCGCCACGGGTGGTGGGGGCGTAGGGGTTGGCGGGCGGCTTGGCGCCGACCTCGGTGGGGGTCGGGTAGGCCTGGGCGAGACGGCGCAGGGCCTCGGGGCGGCCGCCGCAGTTCGCCGGGCACTCGCACTCGGGGAAGAGGCGGTCGGAGACGGGGTGCGGGGGGACGTGCGGGGGAGGGGTGGGGGTGGTGGGCTGATGGTTTGTCATGGGCTGGACTCCGTGCGTTCGCTGCCTGTCGCGCGGGGGCATGGCAGGGCATGCCGTTGCGACGGCGGGATGTGCCGGTAATTGGTGTCGTAACGGTAGGCCTACGCAGGGTTATTGGGCAAGCGTTGCAGGAGTGAAGGGTTCACGAATGAAGGGATTTCCATGCTCCCGCCCGGTGGTCAGCGGATTTCCTTCTCACAAGCGTGTTTCGCGTGCTGGACCACAGTCCACGAGTCGCGCGTGGAACTCGCCCGTGCGGATACCTGTGAATTCCCGGGGCGTAATGCAAGTCGTCTGAGGTCGGCGAACCGTTCTGCGTGCTGTCGGACCATTTCGGGGGTGTCCACGAAGCCGCTCGCCCCGGGGTGGTCGATCACCAGTGTCGAGAGCGCGCGGGGCGCAGGTGCGGCGATCATGAAGGGTCCGCTGTAGGGCGGTGTGGCCCGGATGTCGAAGGGGAAGATCTGAATCGTGACGCTCGGCATCTCCCACAGGTGCAGGACGTGCTCCAACTGCCGGCGCATGGCTCCCATCCCGGCGAAGGTCATCAGCAGTGCCGACTCGTGGATCACGAAGAAGAATCGTGTGCCGGGGGAATCCGTCAGGATTTTCTGGCGGTCCATCCGGAAGGCGATGGAGCTTTTGACCTGCTCCGGAGCAAGGGAGGTCTCATCGCTCTCGAAGAGGCAGCGGATGTATTCCTCGGTCTGCAGTAGGCCCGGAATGAAGAAGGTCTCGTAGTTGAGGTACTGGGCCAGGCCCGATCCTTCCAGTTCTGCGAGGTCGAGGGCGGGCCCGGGGACGCTGCCTCGGTACGAACTCCACCACCCCTTCCCGTCGCTCGTGCCAAGGCGCGCCAAGGCGTTGAGATACGTCGCGTCCGTGCACCCGTAGAGCGCCGCCAGGTAGTGCAGGCGGGTTTCGTCCAGGCCCGTTCGGGCGGCTTCGATGTGGTTCAGGTGGGGGCCGCGCAGGTTGATGTGGGCGGCTGCGTCCTGGACGGTGAGGCCGGCGGTCAGGCGGAGGCGGCGGAGTTCGACGCCGAAGCGCCGCTGGCGTTCGCTGATGTGGGTGCGCAGCGCCATGGTCGGGTCCCTCCTGCGGTGGGTGGGCGAGTTGCAGGGGTGAAACGGCAGCGTACTCAGCGCGGGGTGATGGAGTTGCTGTCAAGAGCATGCCAAGAGTGCTTGATTTGGTCACAACATGTGATTAGGTTGTTGCCATCCGTTGCCGACGAGCGTGCGTGGGGGCACCATGGCGAGCCTGCGATCCGAGCACTTACCGACCGAAGTACCGCGCCACCGGTGGCGATTACTCGGCTGGGGCCTGGTGGTGGCCCTGGTGGTGGGGGCGGGGGTGACCGGGCTCTGGTGGCGGCCATGGCAGTCGGTCGCGCTGCCGAAGAGTGCCTGCTGGGGGGAGCTGGGGCCGGCGGACTACGGGGCGCTGGCGGGGGACGACGGGGCGGCCAAGGCTGCCGACCGGGGGAGCATCGACGGGCCGGTGGCCACTGGGGTGGTGCTCGCCAACTGCCGGTTGATGTGGAGCGGCGGGCACCGCGCGAACATGCTGACGGTGGCGGTGGGTTCGGCCGACGACAGTGACGGGACGGAGGATCCCCGGCTGCTCGGCAGCACGTTGCAGGCGGTGGACTTCGGGCCGGACGCCAAGGGCTGGATCGCCCGTGGCGCCGGCGGGCCGCTGGCCGTGCAGTTCGCCTGCGGCTACCGGAGCGGTGGCGGCGCCAAGGCCTCGCCCTACCTGCGGATCGTGGTGAGCGGCGACGACCTCGGTGACACGTCGACCGCGCAGGTGCGGTCGGCGTACGCCGGGATCGCGCTGAAGGTGGCCAAGGCCGTGGCGCACCGGTTGCCATGCGGCAACGAACCCCGGCTGCCCGCCCAGCCGGGCTTCGTGCCGCCCGGGTGAGCGGACACGGGTGAGTCAGACCAGGCTCTCCCGCCAGGCCGTGTGCAGGGTGGCGAACCGGCCGCTGCCGGCGATGAGTTCGGCCGGGGTGCCGTCCTCGATCACCCGGCCCGACTCCATCACCAGGACGCGGTCGGCGATCTCCACCGTCGACAGCCGGTGCGCGATGATCACCGCGGTGCGGCCGGCCAGGACGGTGCGCATGGCGCGCTGGACGGCCTGCTCGCCGGGCACGTCCAGCGAGGAGGTGGCCTCGTCCAGGATCAGCACCGCGGGGTCGGCCAGCAGGGCGCGGGCGAAGGCGACCAGTTGGCGCTGGCCGGCCGAGATGCGCCCGCCGCGCTTGCGCACGTCGGTGTCGTAGCCGTCCGGCAGGGCGCTGATGAACCCGTGCGCGCCGATCGCCTTCGCCGCCGCCTCGATCTCGGCGCGCGAGGCCTCGGGGCGGCCCACCGCGATGTTCTCCGCGACGGTGCCCGAGAAGAGGAACGACTCCTGGGTGACCATGACGATGCCGCGCCGCAGGTCGGCCGAGGAGAGCTCGCGCAGGTCGACGCCGTCCAGCGTGATCCGCCCCGCGCTCGGGTCGTAGAAGCGGGCGAGCAGCTTGGCGAGCGTCGACTTGCCCGCGCCGGTGGCGCCGACGACGGCGGTGGTGCTGCCGGCCGGCAGGGTGAGGGAGAACTCGGGCAGCACCACCTTGCCGGTCCGGTAGGCGAAGGCGGTGTCGATGAAGGCCACCGTGCGACCGGTGGCGGACGTGGCGGACGTGGCGGGCAGCGCCACGGGCTCGACCGGCTCGGCCACCGAGGGCTCGTGGGCGAGTAGGCCGGCGATCTTCTCCAGCGCGGCCGCCGCCGACTGGTAGCTGTTGAGGAACATCGCCAGCTGGTCGATCGGGTCGTACAGCCGCCGCAGGTAGAGGACGAAGCCGGTGAGCACACCGACCTCCAGGCTGTTCTCGGTCACCAGGTAGGCCCCGACCAGGACCACTCCGGTGACCCAGAGGTTCGCGGTGGCCCGCGAGAACCCGACGTACCGGGCCATCTCCAGCAGGCCGTTGGCGTTGGCCCGCGCGTACTGCTGGTTGACCTCGCCGAAGGCGGCCAGGTTGGCCTCCTCGCGGCGGAAGGCCTGCACCGGGCGGATGCCGTTCATGGTCTCGGTGAAGCGGACGATCACCGAGGCGACCGCCGTGCGCGAGGTGCGGTAGACCCGGGAGCTGCGCCGCCGGAACATCCGCACCAGCAGCGCCATCGGCACCACCGAGCTGAGCGCCAGCAGGCCCAGCCGCCAGTCCATCACCAGCAGGATGACCGCGATGTAGCAGACCGACAGCAGGACCGCGAGCAGCTCCTGGAGGCCCTCGTTGAGCAGTTCGCGCAGCGCGTCCACGTCGCTGGTGGCCCGGGAGATGATCCGGCCGGAGGTGTAGCGCTCGTGGAAGTCCAGGCCGAGCCGCTGGGCGTGCCGGAAGATCCGGGTGCGCAGTTCGAGCAGCACGTCCTGGTTGATCCGCCCGGTGAGGCGGATGAAGGCGCGCTGCAGCAGGGTGCTCAGCGCCGCGCAGCCCAGGTAGGCGGCGGTCACGGCGATCAGCGGGCCGCTGTCGTGCCGGCGCAGAGCAGGTATGCCCTGGTCCATGGCGAGCGCCACCAGCAGCGGGCCGGACTGCAGCGCGGCCTGCTGGACGAGGATCATCAGCATCGCGACCACCACCCGGCCGCGCTGCGGGGCGAGCAGCGAGCGCAGCAGCGAGGCCGGGGCACCGGGCGGGACGGGGATGTCCTCCTCCGCCACCGCGGGCAGTTCTTCGGCAACAGCGGTCGTCATCGGGTCACACTCGCTTCCAGCGCGCTCTCGCCGGACATCAGTTCGCGGTACTCGGGGCAGTTCTCCAGCAGCCGCTGGTGGGTGTCCACGGCCAGGATCCGGCCCTCGGCCAGCACGGCCACCCGGTCGGCCAGCAGCACGGTGCTCGGCCGGTGCGCCACCACCAGCGCGGTGGTGCCGGTCAGCACCTCGCGCAGCGCCTGCTCGACCAGCGCCTCGGTGTGCACGTCCAGCGCCGAGAGCGGGTCGTCCAGCACCAGGAAGCCGGGCTCGCCGACCACCGCGCGGGCCAGCGCCAGGCGCTGGCGCTGGCCGCCGGAGAGGCTCAGGCCCTGCTCGCCGACCTCCGTGTCCGCGCCCTGCGGCAGCTGCGCCACGAAGCCGGCCTGGGCCACCGCGAGGGCGCGCTCCAGCTGCTCGGGGCCGGCCTCGGGCGCGCCCATCAGCACGTTCTCCCGGACGGTGGCGGAGAACAGGGTCGGCTCCTCGAAGGCGACCGCGAGGATCGAGCGCAGCTGGGGCAGCGGCAGCTGGTTGACGTCCTGGCCGTCCAGCGTGATGGTGCCCGCGGTGGCCCGGTAGAGCCGGGGGAGCAACGCGGTGAGCGTGGTCTTGCCGCTGCCGGTGGCGCCGACCAGGGCCATCGTCTCGCCGTGGCGGACGTGCAGGTCGACGCCGCGCAGCAGGTCGGCGGAGTCGGCGGGTGCGTCGGGGTAGCGGAAGCGGACGCCGGTCAGGCGGATGCCGTCGCCGTTGCCGGGCAGGTCCGAGGGCTGCGGTTCGGCCTCCTCGGGGGTGTCCATCACGTCGAAGAAGCGGTCCGCCGCGGTGCCCGCCTCGTTGCTGTAGGCGAGCAGCCAGCCCAGCGACTCCACCGGCCAGCGCAGTGCCAGCGCGGTGGAGAGGAAGGCGACCAGGGTGCCGGTGGTCAGCTCGTCGTGGGCGACCAGCACCGCGCCGACCGCGAGCGAGGTGCCGAGCGCCGCCTCGGGCAGGCCGACGATCACCGCCCACAGGTCGGCCAGCATCCGGGCCTTGCGCAGCTCGGTGCCGCGCAGCTGCTCGGCCTGCTCGGCGAAGTGGCGGGCCATGGTGCGCTGGCGTCCGAAGGACTTCAGGATCCGGATGCCGAGGACCGACTCCTCCAGCACGGTGGCCAGGTCGCCGTTCTGGTCCTGGGCGAGCCGGGCGGTGGCCGAGTAGTGGGTCTCGAAGCGCAGGCAGATCAGCACCAGCGGGATGCCGGGGACCAGCGCGATCAACCCCAGCCGCCAGTCCAGCGCCAGCATCAGGGCCGAGCCGGCCAGGAACATCAGCGAGTTGACGATCAGGAAGACCAGCGGGAAGGCCAGGAAGAGGCGCAGGGTGTACATGTCCGAGGTGGCCCGGGAGAGCAGCTGCCCGGACGGCCAGCGGTCGTGGAAGGCGACCGGCAGGCGCTGCAGCTTGGCGTACAGGTCGCGGCGCATCGCGGACTCGACCCGGGCCAGCGGGCGGGCGATCAGCACCCGGCGCAGCCCGAAGAGCCCGGCCTCGGCGGCGCCGAGCAGCAGGAGCAGCCCGATCAGCGGCCAGAGCGCGGCCCGGTCGTGGTGGCCGATCGGCCCGTCCACGATCCGGCCCAGCACCAGCGGGACCACCAGGACCGCGGCGGAGGCGACCAGGGCGGCGAGCACCGCGCCGATCAGGTACCAGCGGATCGGACGGGCATAGGTCCAGAGCCGGAGCAGCGAGCGCACCGTGGACCTCGTGGGTTCGGCGGCGGGCGGCGGGAGCGGGGGTGCGGCGTTCTCGGACATCAGGCCGAGGGTAGGCGGCGTACCTGCCATTTCTCATCAGGTTTTTCGCACCTGACACAGTCGGGTGCAGGGAACCGGCCACCCGCCCGGCCCGTCACTCCAGCCCGCCGCCGCGCAGCAGCCGCAGTGAGCGCGCCGCCAGCGGCTGCCCGGCTGCCCGGTCGGCGGTGTCCAGCAGCAGCTCCCAGGGGCCCCCGCCCGGCAGGGCGAACTCCGCGGGGTGGTCGGCGGCGTTGAGCAGCAGCAGGAAGCTGTCGTCGGTGAGCGGGCAGCCGTGCTGGTCGCGCTCGGACATCGCGTCGCCGTTGAGCAGCATGCCCAGCTGCGCGGTGGGCGCGAACCAGTCGGCCTCGGCCATCTCGGTGCCGTGCGCGGTGTACCAGGTCAGGTCGCGCCGTCCGCCGGGCACCGCCGCCCGGCCGGAGAAGAAGGCGCGCTGGCGCAGCACCGGGTGGGCGCGGCGCAGCCGGATCAGGTCGGCGGTCAGCTGCCGCAGCGCGCGCCACTCGGGCCGCTCCAGCAGCGACCAGTCCACCCAGCTGGTCTCGTTGTCCTGGCAGTAGGCGTTGTTGTTGCCGCCCTGGGTGCGGCCGAACTCGTCGCCCGCCGTGAGCATCGGGACCCCGGAGGCGAGCAGCAGGGTGGCCAGCAGGTTGCGCAGTTGGCGCGCTCTCAGTTCGAGCACCGCGGGGTCGGCGCTCTCGCCCTCCGTGCCGCAGTTCCAGGACCGGTTGTCGTCGGTGCCGTCCCGGCCGTCCTCGCCGTTGGCCGCGTTGTGCTTGCCGTTGTAGGAGACCAGGTCGCGCAGGGTGAAGCCGTCGTGCGCGGTGACGTAGTTGACCGAGGCGTACGGGCGGCGGCCGCCGCGCTGGTAGAGGTCGGAGGAGCCGGAGAGCCGGTAGCCCAGCTCGGCCACGTCGGGGCGGGCGCCGCGCCAGAAGTCGCGCACGGTGTCGCGGAACTTGTCGTTCCACTCGGCCCAGAGCGGCGGGAAGTTGCCCACCTGGTAGCCGCCGTGGCCGACGTCCCAGGGCTCGGCGATCAGCTTGACCCGGCTGAGGAAGGGGTCCTGGGAGACCGCCGCCAGGAACGGGTGGTGCATGTCCACCCCGTCGCCGCCGCGGGCCAGCGCCGCGGCCAGGTCGAAGCGGAAGCCGTCCACGCCCATCTCGGTGGCCCAGTAGCGCAGCGAGTCGGTGACCAGCCGCACGGTCTGCGGCTGCCGGGTGTCCAGCGTGTTGCCGCAGCCGGTGTAGTCGTCGTAGCCCCGGTTGCCGCGCGGGCCGCGGCCCAGCCGGTAGTAGCCGGCGTTGTCGATGCCGCGCAGCGAGAGGGTCGGGCCGCCCTCGCCGCCCTCGGCGGTGTGGTTGTAGACCACGTCGAGGATCACCTCGATGCCGGCCTGGTGCAGGGCGCGGACCATCCGCTTGAACTCGCCGACCTGCTGGCCGCGGGTGCCGGAGGCGCTGTAGCCGCCGTGCGGGGCGAACCAGCCGATCGAGTTGTAGCCCCAGTAGTTGCTCAGGCCGCGCCGGTGCAGGTGGTCCTCGCTGGCGAACTGGTGCACCGGCAGCAGCTCGACGGCGGTCACCCCGAGCGAGGTCAGGTGCTCGATCGCGGCCGGGTGGGCCAGGCCCGCGTAGGTGCCGCGCAGCTCGGGCGGGATGCCCGGGTGGCGCATGGTGAAGCCGCGCACGTGCAGCTCGTAGAGCACCGTCTCGGCCCACGGCGTCTTCGGGCGGCGGTCGTCCGACCAGTCGTCGTCGTCGTGCACCACCACGCCCCTGGCGGTGTACGGGGCGGAGTCGCGGTTGTCCCGCACGGTGTCGGCGACCTCCGGCTCGGGCCAGTCGCGCACCGAGCCGCAGCAGGCGGGGTGGCCGGTGAAGGTGCCGTCGACCGCTCGGGCGTAGGGGTCGAGCAGCAGCTTGGCGGGGTTCCAGCGGGCGCCGGTCCACGGGTCCCAGCGGCCGTGCACCCGGTAGCCGTAGTGCTGGCCAGGGCCGATGCCGGGCAGGTAGCCGTGCCAGGTCTGGAAGGTCTGCTCGGTGAGCGGATGGCGGCGCTCGGCGCCCGCCTCGTCGAAGAGGCAGAGCTCGACGGCCTCCGCACCCGGCGCCCAGAGCGCGAAGTTGGTGCCGTGGCTGCCGTCGGCGCCGTGCCGGTAGCGGGCGCCGAGCGGCTGCCAGCTGCCCGGCCAGGGGGCGGCCGGGGGCTGGTGAGCGGCCTGGGGCGCCGGGGCCGGCCCGTGCTCCAGTTCCTGGAATGCCGTCATGCCCGCGTCCTCCGAGGCCGGTTTCCCGTTCCGTGTTACGGACGGATGTCCGTTGAGTGGAATCGTTCCCTCGTGTTCCAGGCGGAACCCGATCGTCGAACGCGGGACTGGAGCCGCACTCGACCGGCGGGGCCGTGGCTGGGCGGTGGCTGGGCGGTGGCGGGGCGCGGGTGGCGGCCCCGAACGGCTGGAATCCGCCCCGGGCCGGGCGGCGCGGGGACCGGTCCGGGGCCGCGCGCCGAGCCCTCCCGAGCTGACCCGCTTTCACCTCGCGGTCACGCCCCTCCCGCCGAAGATTCACTCAGTCGGCCCCGTTATCCTTGCGCGAGCGCGGGCCCGGTGCGGGGTTCCGGCGACAAGACGATGAGGGGGAGCGCCCAGTGGAGGCGGTTCAGGCGGCGGACGCCGCGAGAGGCATGTGGGCGACCCGGACGGCGGCTCGGCGAGGCGCCGCGGCGCTGCTGGCGGGCGGTGTGCTGCTGCTGGCGAGCGCCTGCGGTCCGGACGACACCCCCGCCAAGGGCGGCAGCGCGCAGGGGGGCGGCGGCGGGGGCGCCAGCGCCGCCGCGGGCTCGTCGGGCGGTTCGTCGGGAGGCTCCTCGGCGGCGCCGAAGCTCTCGGCGGCCCAGCTGACGGTGGCGCCCGCGGACGGCGCCCAGGACGTGGCACCGAGCGGCGCGGTCAAGGTCTCGGTGGCGAACGGCAAGCTGACCCAGGTGTCGGTGGCCGACAAGGACGGCAACGCGGTGGCGGGCTCCATAGCCGCCGACGGCTCGTCCTGGTCGCCGACCGGGTCGCTGGCCGTCGGCATGCTCTACAAGGTGAGCGCCCAGGCGGTGGACGCGGCCGGACTGCAGGCCGCGGTGGACAGCAGCTTCACCACGCTGACCCCGGCCAAGACGATCTCCTCCAACGACAACGTCTCGACCGGTTCCACCTACGGCGTCGGCATGATCGTCTCGGTCAGCTTCAACAAGCCGGTCAAGAACAAGGACGCCGTCGTCCAGGGCATCACCTTCCAGGCCTCGGACGGCACCACGGTCAAGGGCCACTGGTTCGGCGACCAGCGGCTGGACTTCCGCCCGCAGCAGTACTGGAAGGCCGGCACCAAGGTCACCATCCACTACAAGCTGAAGAGCGTCGAGGTCTCGCCCGGCGTCTACGGCGGCTCGGACCGCGACGAGTCCTTCACGGTCGGCCGCTCGCAGATCTCCACCGCCGACGCGTCGAGCGACCAGATGACAGTGGTCCGCGACGGCCAGACCATCGAGACGCTGCCGATCTCGGCCGGCAACGACCAGAACCCGTCGTGGAACGGCACCATGACGATCGAGAGCAAGGAACTGGTCACCCGGATGAACTCGGCGACCGTCTCCAACGTGGTCGGCGGCGAGTACGACGTCCCGGACGTGCCGCACGCCATGCGGCTGACCGACTCGGGCACCTACGTGCACGGCAACTACTGGGGCAGCACCTTCGGCAAGTCCAACGCCAGCCACGGCTGCGTGGGCCTGCAGGACGCCAAGGGCGGCGACGGGAACTCGGTGGCCGGCAAGTTCTACGCCTCCTCGCTGGTCGGCGACGTGGTGATCATCAAGAACTCCAAGGGCAAGACGGTCAGCGCCAGCAACGGGCTGAGCGGCTGGACGCTGCCCTGGGGTTCCTGGTAGCCCTCCTCCGGGATTCCTGGCAATCCCGTGAGATTTCGCCGTAGCAGGCAACCTGCGGCCCACCCCGAGGCGTTTGTCCCGGGGTGGGCCGTTCGGCTTTTCGGCCGGCTTCGGGGCCGAGGTCCGGCGCGGGTATGGATCCCGCCGAACGGGTGAAGCAATCAGATGTAACAATCGACCGATTTGTCGTACCGGTAGGGAACCGGCGGCCCGCCCGCGACGTGTTCGCAGTGCGGGACCGAGCCCGTCCCGGAGAGAAGCAGGGGAGTAGAGGCATGCGCTCGATACGCGTGGGAGCGGCACTGGCGGTGGGCGGCACCCTGCTGCTGGTCACGGCGTGCGGTGGCGGCGGCACGGGCGCCAAGGCGGCCGGGGCCGGCACGCCGAGCGCGGGTGCCACCGCGACCGGCGGCGGTGGGGGCGGGGGCGGCGCCTCGACCACTCCGGGCGCGCCGGCCACCTCGGCGGCGCCGACCTCCGGCGCGGTGGTCGACATCGAACCCAAGGACGGCACCCAGAACGCCGCGCCGGACGCCCTCAAGGTCGCCGTCAGCAGCGGCAAGCTGAGCCAGGTCACGGTCACCGACAAGAGCGGCCAGGCGGTCCAGGGCAGCATCTCCGCCGACGGCACCAGCTGGGTGCCCGCCGCGGGCCTGTCGGTCGCCGACTCGTACCAGGTCAAGGCACAGGCCACCGACGCCAACGGGGTGGCCACCACGGCCACCAGCAGCTTCTCCACGCTGACCCCGAGCAAGACCTCGCGCAGCCAGGACAACGTCGCGACCGGCTCCACCTACGGCGTCGGCATGATCGTCTCGTTCAACTTCGGCATGCCGATCCAGAACAAGAAGGCGGTCGAGCAGGGGATCACCTTCGTGGCCTCGGACGGCACCACGGTCAAGGGCCACTGGATGGGCAACAACCGGCTGGACATCCGCCCGCAGAACTTCTGGAACCCGAACACCCAGGTCAAGATCCAGATCCGGCTGAAGAACGTCGAGGTCTCGCCCGGCGTCTACGGCGGCTCGGACCGCGACGAGTCCTTCACCATCAGCAGCCGGGCCCAGGTCAGCACGGTGGACGCCGCCGCGCACACCATGACCGTGCAGGACAACGGGCAGACCGTGGAGACCGTCCCGATCAGCTCCGGTTCGGACGAGCACCCGACCTACAACGGCACCATGGTGATCGAGGCCAAGGAGGGCACCGCGCACATGACCTCGGCCTCGGTGCCGGGGCTCAAGCCGGGCGAGTATGACCTGATGGTCCCGCACTCGATGCGGCTGACCGACTCGGGCACCTACGTGCACGGCAACAACTGGTCCTCGGCCGGCACCTTCGGCACCGCCAACGTCAGCCACGGCTGCGTGGGCCTGCAGGACGCGCCGGGCGACGCGGGCGGCACCGACACGCCGGCGGCCAAGTTCTACGCCGCCTCGATGGTGGGAGATGTCGTGAAGGTCGTCAACTCCAAGGGCGCACAGGTCACTCCGGACAACGGCCTGAGCGGCTGGAACATGCCGTGGAGCACCTGGTAGCCACCGCGGGTCGACGCCCGGTGCGCGCGTCATATGCCAAGTGAATAGTGATCGTTTCGTCATTGTCCGTACGCGGCTGCTTGCGAACCGCGATGATGGAGCGCATGGCGGGATGGGGCGAAGTCGATCAGTCATCACATCTCGGGCCCGGCCTGGCCGCTGACGTCCCGTTAGGGGCCCAGCGGGCGGGCGCGGCGGCCCCGTGCGGAGCGGTCCTCACCGGGCTCGCGGCCCTGGAGCGACTCTCCAGCCGGGAGTTGGAGCGCACCGTGCTGCCCAGGCTGCGCGATCCCGCCGCCGGCGAGGAGGTGCGGCTGCCCTCGCGCGGCGAGTCGGGGCCGCTGGCCCGCCGGCTGGTGCTCTCGGTGCTGCAGGGCTGGGGTCTGCAGCCGCTGCTGGAGATCGGCGAGTTGCTCACCGCCGAGCTGGTCGCCAACGCGGTGCGGCACACCGGCGGGCGCACCATCGGGCTGAAGCTGGTGCGGCGCCCCGGCTGGCTGCGGGTCGAGGTGCGGGACTCCTCGCGGGCGCTGCCCTGCCTGATCATGGCCGAGGCCGGGATGGCCGAGTGCGGGCGCGGACTCCAGGTGGTGGACGCGCTGGCCGACCGCTGGGGCGCGGACCTGCTGCCGCGAGGCAAGGGCGTCTGGTTCGAGCTGAAGGTGCGCGAGCGGGTCGTCTGACCGTCCTGTGACCGTCCTGGCCCCGGTCTTGATCGTTCGGCCCGGGTCTGCGAGTGTTCAGCTGACGGATGGTCAACTGAACGACGGGGGAGCAGTTTCGTGATCGTGGTCACCGGTGCCACCGGCACTGTGGGTTCGAAGATCGTCCAGGGTCTGCGCGAGCGCGGCGAGAGCGTGCGCGCGCTGCTCCGCGACCCCGCCGCCGCGCCCGCCGAGTGGGACGCCGGGGTGCGGCCGGTGGCCGCCGACTTCGCCGACCCGGCCTCGCTGGACGCCGCCCTGGCCGGCGCCGACGCCGTCTACCTGCTGGTCGCCGTCCACCCGGAGATGGCCGCGCACGAGCGCAACGTGATCGACGCGGCGGTGCGCACCGGGCGCGGCCCGCGCGTCGTGCTGCACGCCGCGGCCGGACTGGAGCAGCGGCCCGAGGGTGTGCGGTTCGTTGGCGCGCACGTCAGTGGCTTCGACCACCTGGTCGCGAGCGGACTGCCGTGGACCGTGCTGGCCCCCAACGGCTTCTACCAGAACTTCCTCGGCATGGCGGCCGCGGTCCGGGCCGGCCGGCTGACGGTGCCCGGCGGCACCGGCGCGGTCTCGTACGTGGACGCGCGCGACGTCGCCGACGCCGCGGTCGAGGCGCTCACCGGCGAGGGGCACGAGGGGGCGATCCACACCCTGACCGGCCCCGCCGCGCTCACCCACGGCGAGATCGCCGAGCAACTGGGCGCGGCCGCCGGCCGCGAGGTCGGCTACCTGGCCGCCGAGCCCGCGGCGGCCCTGGCCGGCATGCTCGGCGCCGGCTGGGACCCCTGGCGGGCCGAGGGCATGGTCGAGCTCTACGGGCTCTACGCGGCCGGCCTGGCGAGCGCGGTCGCCCCGGACCTGGCGAAGCTGACCGGCCGCCCGGCCCGCTCCTTCGCGGAGTTCGCCGCCGAGCACGCCGCCGTGCTGCGGGGCGAGGGGTCCGGCTGACCGCGGGCCCAGGGGAGGTCAGCGGCCGCGCGGCACCGCGGGGCGCCTCACGGGCACGACGGTGAGCGGTGTTTCGAGTCCTCTGAGAGGGATCACGCAACCGATAGCGTGGTGCTGACCTGCGAGTTCAGCGCCACACGACCTTGGGCGTCACGCTGGCCGGGCACCATTGGACAGGCATCGAATCAGCGGTGCCGGTGTTCGGAACGCTGCATCGGGTGATTGTCTGCTGCCGCACCGGCCGCTTGGAACCCTGGTCAGTGTTCTGTTGACCAGGGGTTCGCCAGGGACTTTTCAGGGACATTTTGACCGGTGCCTGCTCAGCGATCGTGCGGGAGCGCCGGGCGGGTGACCGGTACGACGGTCAGAAGTGTCTCCAAGCCCTTGAAGTCGTCGGGGTTGGTGGTGAACAGAGGGAGGTCCTCGGCGACGGCGATAGCGGCGATCATCAGGTCGGCCACGCGCCTTCGCGGTTTCCGCCCCGCGCCGATGACGGCGGCGCAGATCCGGCCGTAGCTGCGTGCGGCCTCCGTATCGAAGGGGATGGGGTCGAACTCGTTCTCGGCACGTTGGAGGACGTCGAGTCGGCGGGCTCGCTCCGCGTATTCGTCGTAGTCGGCCTGCTCCTCGTTCCGCCGGACCTCATGCGGCCCGGCGGACAGCTCCGCCAAGGTGATCGCGCTGATGGCCATCTCGGCGGGGAGCTCGGCCGGGTCCACCCAACGGCGCAGGATCATGATGTTGGTGTCGAGCAGACCGCGCTCGTGCTCAACGGGCATACGGGTCGTCCATCTCCTGTGCGGCCGTGGCGTCCTGATCCGCCCGGAAGGCATCCAGGGAGATGTCGGGTGCGCTCCGCGACATCGCGGCGAACTCGGCTCGGGGAACGAAGCGCCTGCGGCGCTTCAGCGGGATCAGCTCTCCGATCCGGTGGCCGTCACGGGTCACGGTGAACGACTGGCCGGCCTCGACGGCGTCCATGATCTCTCTCGACCTGCTCCGCAGGTCCCGCTGCGTGATCTCCGGTTGCGCTGTCATGCCACCAGGCTATCGATGTGTGCCACCTGGTGCTACAGGGCGGCACACCATGTGCCCACGGGAACTGCTCCAACATGCGCCGCCTGCCGGGACGGCGTCAGCCGTGATGGCGACAGCGGAGCCGACGCAGTCCACATGGGACGCGGTCTCTGGCCAGAGGCCGATCACTACAAGTCACCATCCGCTGTGGGATACCCGGGCCAACACTCCGATGCGCTTGGACGGATACGGGGACATCGTGGAGGCGTAGTGCTCCGCGGCACGACGACGAACCCCTGGTCAGCGGCGTGCTGATCAGGGGTTCGCCAGGGACTTTTCGCGATGTGGGCAGGGAAGGCCCCGACAGCCCTGAAAGACGCAAAGCCGCAGCTCAGGCTGAGTTTCCTCAGCACTCGATGACGTTGACCGCCAGGCCGCCGCGCGAGGTCTCCTTGTACTTGACCTTCATGTCGGCGCCGGTCTCCTTCATCGTCTTGATCGCCTTGTCCAGCGAGACGTGGTGGCGGCCGTCGCCGCGCAGGGCCATCCGGGCGGCGGTGACGGCCTTGACCGAGGCCATGCCGTTGCGCTCGATGCAGGGGATCTGGACCAGGCCGCCGACCGGGTCGCAGGTGAGGCCGAGGTTGTGCTCGATGCCGATCTCGGCGGCGTTCTCGACCTGCTCGGGGCTGCCGCCGAGGACCTCGGCGAGGCCGCCGGCGGCCATCGAGCAGGCGGAGCCGACCTCGCCCTGGCACCCGACCTCGGCGCCGGAGATGGAGGCGTTCTCCTTGAAGAGCATGCCGATCGCGCCGGCGGCGAGCAGGAAGCGGACGATGCCGTCCTCGTCCGCGCCCGGGATGAAGTTCTGGAAGTAGTGCAGGACGGCGGGGATGATGCCGGCCGCGCCGTTGGTGGGGGCGGTGACGACGCGCTGGCCGCTGGCGTTCTCCTCGTTGACCGCCATGGCGTAGAGGGTGACCCACTCCATCGCGTTGGCCGGGCCTATTCCCTCGGCGCGTAGCGCGCGGGCGCCGGCGGCGGCGCGGCGGCGGACCTTGAGGCCGCCGGGCAGGATGCCCTCGCGGGACATGCCCGCGCTGACGCACTCCTTCATCACGGCCCAGATCTCCAGCAGGCCGGTCCGGATCTCGGCCTCGGTGCGCCAGGCCTTCTCGTTCTCCAGCATCAGGCCGGAGATGGACAGGCCGGTCTCGCGGGTGAGGCGCAGCAGCTCCTCGCCGGTGCGGAAGGGGTAGCGCAGCGCGGTGTCGTCGGGGACCACCCGGTCGGCGCCGATCGCGTCCTCGTCCACCACGAAGCCGCCGCCGACCGAGTAGTAGGTCTTGGCCAGCAGCTCGGTGCCGGCCGCGTCCTGGGCCGCCAGGGTCATCCCGTTGGCGTGGTAGGGCAGCGAGCGGCGGCGGTGCAGCACCAGCTGGAGGTCGGGGTCGAAGGCGATCGGGTGGGTGCCGAGCAGGCTGAGCTGCTTGGCCTCGCGGATCCGCTCCACGTCCAGGTCGGCCTTGGCCACGTCGACGCTGCGCGGCGAGTTGCCCTCCAGGCCCAGCAGGACGGCCTTGGGGGTGCCGTGTCCGTGGCCGGTGGCGCCCAGCGAGCCGAAGAGCTCGGCCTTGACGCCGGTGACCTGCTCCAGCAGCCCCTCCGAGCGCAGCCGGCGGGCGAACATCCGAGCCGCGCGCATCGGGCCGACCGTGTGCGAACTGGACGGGCCGATGCCGATGGAGAAGAGGTCGAAGACGCTGATGGCCACGGGGTGACGTCCTTGTCTATCTCGTGGAGAGGGGCTGGTCGCCCGGAGGCGGAGGGCTGGTCGCCCGGGAGAGGGTCTCGGAGCGTGCGGCGGGGCACCGGCTCACGTTCCAGTGTGCGCGGTGCCCCGGTGCGGGGGCGTGGTCGGTGAGGGTGACGCCGACCACGCCCGCGGTGCGACCTACGGTCCTGCGGGTCCTACAGGGCCCACAGGTCCCACAGGTCCTACAGGTCGGGGTAGAGCGGGTACTTCTCGGCCAGGGTGGTGACCCGGGCCTTCAGTGCGGCGGCCTTGGCCTCGTCGAAGCCCGGCAGCAGCGCCTCGGCGATGATGTCGGCGACCTCGCGGAAGTCCTCCGCGACGAAGCCGCGGGTGGCCAGCGCCGGGGTGCCGATCCGCAGGCCGGAGGTGACCATCGGCGGGCGCGGGTCGTTCGGGACGGCGTTGCGGTTGACCGTGATGCCGACCTCGTGCAGCCGGTCCTCGGCCTGCTGGCCGTCGAGCTGGCTGTTGCGCAGGTCGACCAGGACCAGGTGCACGTCGGTGCCGCCGGAGAGCACCGAGATGCCCGCCGCGGTGGCGTCGTCCTGGAGCAGGCGGGCGGCCAGGATCTTGGCGCCCTCCAGGGTGCGCTCCTGGCGCTCCTTGAACTCCGGCGAGGCCGCGACCTTGAAGGCGACCGCCTTGCCGGCGATCACGTGCTCCAGCGGACCGCCCTGCTGGCCGGGGAAGACCGCGGAGTTGATCTTCTTGGCCAGCTCGGCCTTGGAGAGGATCACACCGCCGCGCGGGCCGCCCAGGGTCTTGTGGGTGGTGGTGGTGACCACGTCCGCGTACGGCACCGGGGAGGGGTGCAGGCCCGCGGCCACCAGGCCGGCGAAGTGGGCCATGTCCACCATCAGGTAGGCGCCGACCTCGTCGGCGATCCGGCGGAACTCGGCGAAGTCGAGCTGGCGGGGGTAGGCGGACCAGCCGGCGATGATCAGCTTGGGCTGGTGCTCCTTGGCCAGGCGCTCGACCTCCTCCATGTCGACCAGGTTGGTCTGCTCGTCCACGTGGTAGGCCACCACGTTGTAGAGCTTGCCGGAGAAGTTGATCTTCATGCCGTGGGTCAGGTGGCCGCCGTGGGCCAGGTTCAGGCCCAGGATGGTGTCGCCCGGCTGGATCAGCGCGAACATCGCGGCGGCGTTGGCCTGCGCGCCCGAGTGCGGCTGGACGTTCGCGGCCTCGGCGCCGAACAGCGCCTTGATCCGGTCGATGGCGATCTGCTCGACCACGTCGACGTGTTCGCAGCCGCCGTAGTAGCGCTTGCCGGGGTAGCCCTCGGCGTACTTGTTGGTCAGGACCGACCCCTGGGCCTCCATGACCGCCACCGGGGCGAAGTTCTCGGAGGCGATCATCTCAAGGGTGGACTGCTGGCGGTGCAGCTCGGCGTCGACCGCGGCGGCGATCTCCGGGTCGAGTGCGTGCAGGGACTGGTTGAGAACCGTCATGGTGGCGTCTTCCCGTGGGGCTGGGCGGGGACCAAGGGCGGGCGGCCGCCGCGCTGCGACCGCCCGCACGCGTCCGTCAGGACTGGGTGAAAGCGGCGTACTCGTCGGCGCTGAGCAGGTCCCCGGGGGTCTCGGAGAGCTTCAGCTTGAAGAGCCAGCCACCCTCGAAGGCGGCCGAGTTGACCAGGGCGGGCTCGTCGACGACGCCCTGGTTGACCTCGACGACCTCGCCGGTGGCGGGGGAGTACAGGTCGCTGACGGACTTGGTGGACTCGAGCTCGCCGCAGGTCTCCCCGGCGGTGACGGTGTCGCCGACCTCGGGCAGCTGCACGTAGACGATGTCACCGAGGGCGGTGGCCGCGTGCTCGGTGATCCCGACGGTCGACACGCCGTCCGCGTCGGCGGCGGTCAGCCACTCGTGCTCCTTGCTGTACTGCAGGTGCTGCGGGTTGCTCATGATGGTCATTCTCCAGGATCGGAAGCGGGTGTGACGAAACGGTCCGCCGAGCGGACGGTCGGCGAACGGTCAGCAGATTGAAGCAGGCGCGGTGGCGCGGGCTCAGCGGGCGCGCTTGTAGAACGGCAGCGCGACGACCTCGACCGGCTCGTGCTTGCCGCGCACGTCCACCGCGACCGCGGTGCCGGGGGCCGCGAAGGCGGCGTCCACGTAGGCGATGGCGATCGGCTTGCCGAGGGTGGGGGAGGGGGCACCGGAGGTGATCCGCCCGATCGCGGCGGCCTCGCCGCCGGCCGTGGCGTCGACCACCGCGTACTCGGCGCGCGGTACCCGCTTGCCCTCGGAGACCAGGCCGACCAGCTTGCGCGGCGGGTTCGACTCGGCCTTGGCGGCCGCCTCCTCCAGCGCCTTGCGACCGACGAACTCGCCGCCGTTGGTGGTCTTGTCGAAGCGCACCACGCGGCCCAGGCCCGCGTCGAAGGGGGTCAGCGAGGTGTCCAGCTCGTGCCCGTAGAGCGGCATGCCGGCCTCCAGGCGCAGCGTGTCGCGGCAGGACAGGCCGCACGGGACCAGGCCCGCGGCGGAGCCCGCCTCGGTCAGCGCGTTCCACAGGTGCTCGGCGTCCGCGGGGGCGCTGAAGACCTCGAAGCCGTCCTCGCCGGTGTAGCCGGTGCGGGCCAGCCAGACCTGCTTGCCGGCCACGGTGGCGGGCAGCAGCGCGTAGTACTTCAGGGCCGGCAGGTCGGCGTCGGTGAGCGAGGCGAGGATGCCGTTGGCCTCCGGGCCCTGCACGGCGAGCAGCGCGTACGCGTCGCGGTCGTCGCGCACCACGGCGTCGAAGCCGGCCGCGCGCTCGGTCAGCGCGTCCAGCACCACCTGGGCGTTGGAGGCGTTCGCGACCACCAGGTACTCGTCCTCGGCGGTCCGGTAGACGATCAGGTCGTCCAGGATCCCGCCGTCCTCGCGGCAGATCATCGTGTAGCGGGCGCGCAGCACGCCGAGCGCCGAGATGAAGCCGACCAGCGCGTGGTCCAGCAGCTCACCGGCCTGCGGGCCCGAGACGGTGATCTCGCCCATGTGCGAGAGGTCGAAGAGACCGGCCTTGGTGCGCACCGCGAGGTGCTCCTCGCGCTCGCTGCCGTAGCGCAGCGGCATGTCCCAGCCGGCGAAGTCGGTCATGGTCGCACCGAGCGAGCGGTGCAGGGCGTCGAGCGCGGTCAGGCGGGGGGACATGATGAGACTCCCGGTCGTGTATGAGGACATGCGGGGGTGGAGTCTCCCCGTCTGTCGTCACAACCTGAGAGCTTCACCGCGTCAAGGATGACGCGGCTTGCACCGTGGGTGGGCGCACGGCACGGCCGTGTTCCACTTTCCAGATTCGCCTCGCCCACACGGTAGGGGTGCCTGAGAGATTCCGGGGAGGACTTGCTCCTTCGGCGCCGGTCCGTGCCGACTGCGGCACCTCCGGACTCTCCCGCGCGGGTTCGAGCGGCCAGTATGAAGTTTTCCCCGCGCGAACGGACGACGCGGACGGGCACATCATGGCATGCCTGTGCGACCCACGGGAGAGGGGGCGGGGTGGGTAGGCTTCCACCGCGCACACCGTGTGCACACTGCGTGAGAAGCGGGGCAGGGGCGGATGGAGACAGAGGGGTACGCCGTGGCGGGGCCCGGGTGGGCCGAGCCCGGCCAGGCACCGGCGGGCAGCGGCTGGCCCGCCAACGAGCTGGAGCAGGTGCTCACCGCCGCGATCGGCGATCCCGGTGCCACGCCCCGGGTGGTCGAGGTGCTGGCGCGCAGCCAGGTCTGGATCCCGCTGCCCGCCGGGGGCGACCCGGCCGGGGTGGCGCTCGACCTGCCCACCATCGAGCTGGCCGGCGCGCCCTACGTGCCGGTCTTCTCCTCCGAGGAGCAGTTCCTGCGGCACGCGCCCGGCCTGTCCTGCGCCGTCGCGCCGGTCTGGGAGTTCGCCCGCGGCCTGCCGCTGGGCATCGGCATCGCGGTCAACCCCGAGGCGCCGGTGGGCATCCCGGTGCCACCGCAGGGGGTGGCCGAGCTGCGCCGCGGCCCGCGCGAGCGGCGCTGGGAGCAGTCCGGCGCGGCGGGGGCGGGCGCGGGCGGCGCGGGGCTGCCCGAGGGCGCCCGGGTGGCGCTGCGCGAGCCGGAGCCGGCCGAGGAGCCGCTCGCCTTCCTGCAGGCGGTGCGGGCCGAGCTGGCCGCGCTGGGCGGGGTGCTGACGGCGCGGCGGGCGCTGGCCTCGGTGGAGGGCGAGGCGACGGTGCTGTTCGTGGGCGTCCAGCTGGACCCGGTGGCGCCCGCCGACCCGGCGGCCGCCAACGCGGCGCTCGGCCGGGCGCTGGGGGTGGCGCCGCTGCCGGGCGGGGTGCACATGGTGCTGCTGGACCTGGCGGCCGACCCGGTGGTGGACTGGCTGCTGCAGCGGGTACGACCTTTCTACGAGCGGGGCTGACGGCCCCGGCCACCCGCACGTCGGCATGACGGGTGTCACCCGCGCCCCGTAGGGTGGCGCCCGACGCGCGGCGAGCGCGGTGGCGAGGACGGGAGTGGGGACCGGTGACGACGGGAGCGGCAGGCGGTGGCGCGGGGCCCTGGGGTCCGGCCCCTGGCGCGGACCCCGGTGCCCTGGAGCGGGCTCTGCGCGAGGTCGGCCCCGAGCGCTGGGAGGCCTACGAGCAGCTGCTGCGCGAGCTCGCCGCCGGCCGGGTCTGGATGCTGCTCTGGCACGGCACCCCGGGCAGCCCTGACGCCCAGTACGGCAACATGGACATCGGCGGCCACGGCTACGCCCCCGCCGCCACCTCGCCCGAGCAACTGGCCGCCAGCGGCTGGGGCCGGGCCCACGAGGTGATCAGCGGCCAGGAGATCGCCGCCGCGCTCTACCGCACCCGCTGGGGCCTGTGGCTCAACCCGCACGCCCCCGGCGGCGGGGTCGGCGTGCCCTGGGCCGACCTGCGCCGGGTGGCGGCGGGCCTCGACCGGCTGCCGGCCGGGCCGCTGCGGTTGAGCGATCCCCAACTGCCGGGGCTGGAGGGCTTCTACGGTCTGCTGGCCCACCAGGCCCCTTCGGTGCGCCCGGTCCGGGCGCTGCGCCGGGCCTGGGTGCGTCCGGTGGTGGGCGAGGCGTACCTGGCGATCGGTCTTGAGCTGTACGACACTTCGCCGCCCGCGGTGGAGGCGGTGCGCGCGCTGATGCAGCGGGCGATCGCGCAGGCGCCGCCAGGGCTGGCCGTCTCGACGGTGGCGATGAGCGACGACTTCGACCCGGTGGCGCTGTGGCTGCGCGCCAACGGCCGGCCGTTCTACCACCGTGAGGCCACTCCGGCGCCGTACCCGGCTCCCTACCAGCCGCAGGCCTATCCGCAGGGACCGTACGGCAGTTCGATGCCGCCGCAGCCCGGGTGGCCGCAGCAGCCCTGGCCCGGCCGCTAGACACCGCGCCGCCGCGCTGAGCGCTGCCTCGCTGAGCCCCGCCTCGCCTCGCTGAGCGCTGCCCCGCTGAGCCCCGTCCCGCCCCGCTGAGTGCCGCCCGCTGGGCCGCCGACCTGCGCCCCGCCCCGCTCCCGGACGCCTCCGCTCGCACCCCCGCGCGCCCTCGGCGCCGCCCGGGCGGTTCGTCGGCGAACCGCTCATCACCAGTTGGCCGTTGATCATCCGTCAGGTTTACCGATCATGAACAACGGTAGATCACAGTTGGGCATCCTTCACCGGGCAGGGCTGGCGCGGCGCTGCTGCCAGCGGCGAGAGTTCTGCGCACCGCACCAGCCGAGCAGCTCGGGTGGTATGGCTCGTCGGCTCTGACCAGGACCTGACACCGCCATGCCCGCCTCCGCGCTGCCCATGGGCCGACAACCGTCGGCGAGGGGACGCCAACTGCCCATGACCACACCCACCGACACCACCACGGCCGCCCCGGGCGACCCCGCCCCCGCCGTCTCCGCCCCCACCGCGATCGAGGGCCGCTCGCTCGGCCGGATCGCCTGGCTGCGCTTCCGCCGCGACAAGGCGGCCGTCGTCGGCGGCGTGGTGGTCATCCTGCTGGTGCTGCTGGCCGTACTGGCCAAGCCGATCGAATCGCTCTTCGGGCTCAGCCCCGACGCGCTGCACCAGGACCTGCTGGACGCCGACCTCGGCGGCCTGCCAATGGGCTCCTTCGGCGGGATGAGCCTGAGCCACCCGCTGGGCGTCGACCCGCTGCAGGGCCGCGACCTGCTCTCCCGGATCATCGAGGGCTCCTGGGTCTCGCTGCTGGTGGCCTTCGGCGCGACCGTGCTCTCCAACACCCTGGGCACCGTGCTCGGCGTGGTGGCGGGCTACTACGGCGGCTGGGTCGACACCGTGATCAGCAGGATCATGGACACCTTCCTGGCCTTCCCGCTGCTGCTCTTCGCGATCTCGATCTCGGCCTCGCTGCAGGGCGGCGCGTTCGGACTGCACGGCCTGCCGCTGCACCTGTGCGTGCTGATCTTCGTGATCGGCTTCTTCAACTGGCCCTACATGGGCCGGATCGTGCGCGGCCAGACGCTCTCGCTGCGCGAGCGGGAGTTCGTCTTCGCGGCCCGCAGCCTGGGCGCCCGCGGCCCGTTCATCCTCTTCAAGGAGCTGCTGCCCAACCTGGTCGGCCCGATCCTGGTCTACTCGACCCTGCTGATCCCGACCAACATCCTCTTCGAGGCGGCGCTCAGCTTCCTCGGTGTCGGTATCCAGCCCCCGCAGTCCAGTTGGGGCGGAATGCTGAACGACGCGATCAAGTACTACCAGGTCGACCCGGAGTACATGGTGGTCCCGGGTCTAGCGATCTTCGTCACCGTGCTCGCCTTCAACCTGCTCGGCGACGGGCTGCGCGACGCGCTCGACCCGCGCAGCAACTGACCTCCGACCATCCCTCACCTCCCTCCCTGGCCCAGACCAGCACTCCCAAGGGGTTGATCCAGCTATGCGCCGATCTCGTACCCTCGCCCTGGCCGCGGTGGCCGCCACCGCCGCGCTGGTGGTGAGCGGTTGCTCCAGCAGCGCCAAGAGCGGCACCGGCGGCACCGGCAGCGATGCCGCCGGCGGGCAGAACGCCGCCACCAAGGGGATCGTGAACGCCTCCGACCAGAAGGGCGGCACGGTCACCTACGAGATGAAGGGCACCCCGGACTCGCTGGACCCGGGCAACACCTACTACGCCTACATCTGGAACTTCTCGCGGCTGTACTCCCGGGCGCTCACCACCTTCCAGCCGGGCCCCGGCAGCGCCGGCGACAAGCTGGTCCCGGACCTGGCCACCGGCCTCGGCCAGGTCAGCGACAACGGCCTGACCTGGACCTACCACATCCGCGCGGGCCTGAAGTACGACGACGGCACCCCGATCACCACCAAGGACGTCAAGTACGCGGTGGAGCGCAGCAACTTCGCGCCCACCGTGAACTCCAACGGCCCGACCTACTTCCAGGAATTCCTGGTCGACAACTCGACCCCGTACCAGGGCCCTTACACCGACAAGAGCCCCGACGGCCTGCAGTCGATCCAGACCCCGGACGACACCACCATCGTCTTCCACCTGAAGCAGCCGTTCGCCGACTTCGACTACCTGGTCAGCGCTCCGCAGACCGCGCCCGTGCCGCAGTCCAAGGACGACGGCGCCGGCTACGTGAAGCACATCGTCTCCAGCGGGTCGTACAAGTTCCAGTCCTACGACGACGGCAAGGGCGCCGTGCTGGTGCCCAACACCAACTGGGACCAGTCCACCGATCCGATCCGCAAGCAGCTCGCGGACAAGATCGTGCTGAAGATGAACATCGACCAGAACACCATCGACCAGGACCTGATCGCGGGCAACGCCCAGGTCGACCTGGTGGGCGGCGGCGTCGACCCGCAGACCCAGGCCAAGCTGCTGCTCGACTCCAAGCTCAAGGCGCAGACCGACAACGCCTTCGGCGGCCGGCTCGCCTACCTGGCGCTGAACACCAAGGTCGCGCCGCTGGACGACGTGAACTGCCGCAAGGCCGTCGAGTACGCGATCGACAAGGTCTCGGTGCAGACCGCCGAGGGCGGCCCGGTCCGCGGCGCGGTCGCCACCAGTGTGCTGCCGCCGGACATCCCCGGGTACCAGAGCATCAACCCCTACGCCTCGCCCAGTGACAAGGGCGACGACGCGAAGGCCAAGCAGGCGCTGGCGGCCTGCGGTCACCCGGACGGCTTCACCACCACCATCACCGCCCGCAGCGAGCGCGACACCGAGGTGGCGGCCGCCACCTCGATCCAGGCCGCGCTGGGCAAGGTCGGCATCAAGCTGAACATCCAGCAGTACCCGCAGGGCAAGTACTTCTCCGACTACGCGGGTGTGCCGAACTTCATCAACAGCAACGGCGTTGGCATGATGATGATGCAGTGGGCCGCCGACTGGCCCAGCGGCTACGGCTTCCTGCAGCAGATCGTCGACGGCCGCTCGATCAAGGCCTCCGGCAACAGCAACCTGTCGCAGCTCGACGACCCGGCCGTGAACAAGCTGATCGACGACGCCGGCTCCAACACCGACCAGGGCGCCCGCGAGAAGGACTACGCGGCGATCGACGCGCAGGTGATGAGCGACGCGGTCATCGTGCCGCTGACCGACGTCAAGGTCTTCAACTTCCGGCCCACCGGCAACACCAACGTCGTCTCCACCTCGGCCTACGACGGCGAGTACGACTACCTCAACATCGGCACCAAGTAAGAGCCTGGCTCCCCGTCCCCGAAGGCAGGTGAAGGCGAGCGGAGCCGGCCCCGGTCCGGTGCGTCCCCGAGTGGGCGCACCGGACCGGGGCGGGGCACCCGGAGCCGTCCAACTGTGTTGGCCTACATCATCCGCAGGACATTCGCCGCCGTGGTACTGCTGCTGGTCGTCAGCGCGGTCACCTTCGCGATCTTCTTCCTGCTCCCGCGCATCGCGGGCGAGACCACCGACCAGCTCGCCGCCCAGTACATCGGCAAGAACCCCACGCCCGAGGCGATGGTGGCGATCAAGCGCAACCTCGGCTTCGACCAGCCGCTCTACATCCAGTACGGGCGCTTCGTGAAGCAGCTCTTCGTCGGCGCCCAGTACAAGTTCGGCCCGGACGCCACGACCTGCCACGTGCCGTGCTTCGGCTACTCGTTCAAGAACCACGTGGAGGTCTGGCCGGAGATCCGCAGCCGGATCCCGGTGACCTTCTCGCTGGCCATCGGCGCGGCCGTGCTCTGGGTGCTGGCGGGCGTCGCCACCGGGGTGATCTCGGCGCTGCGGCCCAAGTCGGTCTTCGACCGCCTCTCGATGGGCGTCGCGCTGGCCGGCGTCTCGCTGCCGGTCTTCTTCACCGGCGCCCTGCTGCTCACCCTGTTCAGCTACAAGTGGCCGATCTTCGCGAACCTGCACTACGTCGACTTCACCGCGAACCCGCTCCAGTGGGCCAGCAACCTGGTGCTGCCGTGGATCTCGCTGGCCTTCCTCTACTCCGCGCTCTACGCCCGGCTCACCCGCTCCGGGATGCTGGAGACGATGAGCGAGGACTACATCCGCACCGCCCGGGCCAAGGGCCTCCCGGAGCGCGCGGTGGTGGTCCGGCACGGGCTGCGCGCCGCGCTCACTCCGCTGCTCACCATCTTCGGCATGGACCTGGGCCTGCTGCTCGGCGGCGCGATCATCACCGAGCAGGTCTTCTCGCTGCAGGGCATCGGCTTCTTCGCGGTCTCCGCGATCTCCGACAACGACCTGCCCAAGATCCTCGGGGTGACCCTGATCGCGGCCTTCTTCATCGTCTTCTGCAACCTGCTGGTGGACCTGCTCTACGCCGCCATCGACCCCCGGGTGAGGCTGTCATGACCATCGAGCCCCCCGCCCGCCCGGGCGACGCCTTCCTCGCCGTGCGCGACCTGCGGATCCACTTCGACACCGACGACGGCCTGGTGCGGTCGGTGGACGGGATCGGCTTCGACCTGGAGCGCGGGCGCACGCTGGGCATCGTCGGCGAGTCCGGCTCGGGCAAGTCGGTCACCTCGCTGGGCATCATGGGCCTGCACCGCAGCAAGCGGGCCCGGATCAGCGGCGAGATCTGGCTGGACGGCGAGGAGTTGGTGGCCGCCGACCCGGACCGGGTGCGCAGGCTGCGCGGCCGCTCGATGGCGATGATCTTCCAGGACCCGCTCACCGCGATGCACCCCTACTACACGGTCGGCGCGCAGATCGTCGAGGCGTACCGGGTGCACCATCCGCAGGCGTCCAAGAAGGAGGCCCGCAGGCGCGCGGTGGAGATGCTCGACCGGGTCGGCATCCCGCAGCCCGACCGGCGGGTCGACGACTACCCGCACCAGTTCTCCGGCGGCATGCGGCAGCGCGCGATGATCGCCATGGCGCTGGTCAACGACCCCTCGCTGTTGATCGCGGACGAGCCCACCACCGCGCTGGACGTCACCGTGCAGGCCCAGATCCTGGACCTGATCCGGGACCTGCAGGAGGAGTTCGGCTCGGCGGTCATCATCATCACCCACGACCTGGGCGTGGTGGCCGAGCTGGCCGACGACATCCTGGTGATGTACGGCGGCCGGTGCGTCGAGCGCGGCCCGGTGGCCGACCTCTTCGACAAGCCCGAACACCCGTACACCTGGGGGCTGCTGGGCTCGATGCCGCGGCTCGACCGGCCGCTGCAGGAGCGCCTGGTCCCGGTCCGCGGCACCCCGCCGAGCCTGATCAACGTGCCCGGCGGCTGCGCGTTCCACCCGCGCTGCCCGTACGCCGACCTGACCGGCGGCCGCTCCACCGCCGAGCTGCCCGTGCTCGCTGAGACCGACCCCGGCCACTTCGCGGCCTGCCACCTGCCGGCCGCCGAACGGCACCGGATCTTCGCCGACGAGATCGCGCCGAAGTTGTGAGCGCCGCCGTGGACGATGCCGTGAGCGCCGCTGTGAGCGCCGCAGTGAGCGCCGCTGTGAACGATGCCGGGAACGATGCTGTGAACGATCTGGAGAGCGAAGCGTCATGACGGAGACTCAGGACTTCGCCAAGCCGGCGGCTCCGCCGGTGGGCGAGCCGCTGCTGCGGGTCACCGCGCTGGAGCGGCACTTCCCGATCCACCAGGGCCTGTTGCGCCGGCGCACCGGCGCGGTGCGCGCGGTGGACGGGATCAGCTTCGAGGTGCGGGCCGGCGAGACCCTCGGCGTGGTGGGGGAGTCCGGCTGCGGCAAGTCGACCATGGGCCGGCTCGTCACCCGGCTGGACGAACCGACCGGCGGCACCGTCGAGTTCGAGGGCCGCGACATCACCCACCTGAGCGCCGGCGCGATGCGGCCGCTGCGCCGGGACATCCAGATCATCTTCCAGGACCCGTACTCCTCGCTGAACCCGCGGCACACGGTGGGCACCATCGTCGGAGCGCCGTTCCGGCTGCAGAAGGTGGCCACCGAGGGCGGCGTGAAGAAGGCGGTCCAGGAACTGCTGGAGCTGTGCGGGCTCAGCCCCGAGCACTACAACCGCTACCCGCACGAGTTCTCCGGCGGCCAGCGGCAGCGGATCGGCATCGCCCGGGCGCTGGCGCTGCGGCCGAAGATGATCGTGGCCGACGAGCCGGTCTCGGCCCTGGACGTCTCGATCCAGGCGCAGGTGGTCAACCTGCTCGACGACCTGCAGCGCGAGCTGGGCCTGACCTACCTGATCATCGCGCACGACCTCTCGGTGGTCCGGCACGTCTCGGACCGGGTGGCGGTGATGTACCTCGGCAAGATCGTGGAGGTCGCCGACCGCGACACCCTCTACGCCACGCCCGCCCACCCGTACACCGTCGCCCTGATGTCGGCGGTCCCCTCGCCCGACCCGCGCCGCAACGAGCGCCGGCTGGGGGCGCCCGCGACCGGCAGCCGGCGGCGGATCCTGCTCACCGGCGACGTGCCCTCGCCGATCAATCCGCCCAGCGGCTGCCGCTTCCGCACCCGCTGCTGGAAGGCCCAGGACATCTGCGCGAGCCAGGAGCCGCCGCTGGCCGAGCTGCGCTCGGGCCACCTGACGGCCTGCCACTTCCCGGAGAACACCGGGAGCACCGTGCCCGCCCAGGCCGCCGGCACCGCCTGAGCGAGCGGCCGCCACCCGAACGGCCAGGGCCGCCGGATTCGGCGCGGCCCTGGCCCCGGGGGGACACTGGCCGGGTGACCTCGCTCTTCTCGCCCGACGTGCAGCAGACGCTGGACCTGATCGGCATCTTCGTCTTCGCGCTCTCCGGCGGCCTGCTCGCGGTCCGCAAGAACATGGACATCTTCGGCATCTGCGTGCTGGCCGAGGCCACCGCGCTGGGCGGCGGGGTGATGCGCGACCTGCTGATCGGCGCCGTGCCGCCGGCCGCCTTCACCAACCTCGGCTACTTCCTCACCCCGCTGGTGGCCGGCGTGGTGGTCTTCTTCCTGCACCCCGAGGTCGAGCGGATCAACCGCGCGGTGCAGGCCCTGGACGCCCTCGGGCTGGGCCTGTTCTGCGTGAGCGGCACCGTCAAGGCGCACGACTACGGGCTCGGCTCGGTCGCCTCGGTGGCGCTGGGCCTGCTGACCGCGGCCGGCGGCGGGGTGATCCGCGACGTGCTGGCGATGGACCCGCCGTCCCTGCTGCGCTGGGACCGCGAGGTCTACGCGGTGCCCGCGCTGGTCGGTTCGACCCTGGTGGCGGTGCTGATCGCGATCAACCACCTGACCACGCTGACCGCGAGCGGCGCGGCGATGATCGCCTTCGTCCTGAGGATGCTCGCGCTCAGATATGGCTGGCGCGCACCGCGTGCTTGGCACCGCAACGGTTCTCGCACCAGCGAGGAGTAGGCGAGCCGCCGTAGGCCAGCGAGATCGCCTCCACGGTGCAGAGCAGCTCGGGCAGCAGCCGGCACAGCTCGCCCACCTGGGCGGCCGAGGCCGGTGCCGCGATCGCGCAGGCGGCCACCGGGCGGCCCTCGCTGTCGGTGATCGGGGCGGCCATGCAGTTCACCGCCTCCTCGTACTCGCCGTGGTCCAGCGCCCAGCCCTGGCGAAGCACCGCCGTCAGCTCGGTGCGCAGCTCGGCGGCCGAGCGCAGGCTGCGCGGGGTGCGGAGCGGGAACTCCTGGCCGTCCAGCGTCTTCGTCAGCTGATCCTCGGTCAGGCCGGCCAGCAGCACCTTGCCGACGGCGGTCGCGGTGGCCGGGGCCCGCCGGCCGATCCCGGAGGCGGCGCCCAGCCAGCCCTCGCCGGCGCCGGGGTAGCGGGCCTGCACCTTGTCGACGTAGACCACGTCGGGGCCCTCCAGCACGGCCAGGTGCACGGTGTGCCCGTACCGCTCGTTGAGCGAGGCCAGGTAGGGCGCGGAGACCTGGCGGACGTCGATGCCCTCCAGCGCGGTGTGGGCCAGCGAGAGCAGCCGGCCGCCCAACCGGTAGCGGTGGTCGGCCTGCCGGTGCACGAAGCCGTGCTCCTCCAGGGTGCGCAGCAGCCGCAGGGCGGTGGACTTGTGCACGCCGATCCGGGTGGCGGCCTGTTCGAGTGAGGCCGGGCCGTCGCCCAGCGAGGCCAGGATGGTCAGGGCCCGGTCAACGGTCTGCGACATGGCCGGAGGCTAGCGCCGCGTTGCAGCCCGTGCAATGGCCAAATCGTGACCGTGCCGCGGCTTTCCGCGGCATCCGGCCGTCGGGCCCGCCGCGGGCCCCTACACTGGTTCAGCCATGCCATACCTCGACCACGCGGCCACCACCCCGATGCTCCCCGAGGCGATCGCCGCCATGACGGCGCACCTCGGCGTCACCGGCAACGCCTCCTCCCTGCACGCGGCCGGCCGCCGGGCCCGGCGGGTGATCGAGGAGTCCCGCGAGTCGCTGGCCGCCTCGCTCGGCGCGCGGCCCAGCGAGATCGTCTTCACCGGCGGCGGCACCGAGTCCGACAACCTGGCGGTCAAGGGCCTCTACTGGGCCCGCCGGGACGCCGACCCGGCCCGGGTGCGGGTGCTGTGCAGTCCCGTCGAGCACCACGCGGTGCTGGACGCGGTGCACTGGCTGGCCGAGCACGAGGGCGCGCGGGTCGAGTACCTGCCGGTGGACGGCTACGGGCGGGTGAGTCCCGAGGCACTGCGGGCCGCCGTCGAGGCGGATCCCGCGTCGGTCGCGCTGATCACCGTGATGTGGGCCAACAACGAGGTCGGCACCCTCCAGCCGATCACCCGACTCTCGGCGATCGCCCGGGAGTTCGGCATCCCGATGCACGCCGACGCGGTGCAGGCGCTCGGCCAGGTGCCGGTCTCCTTCGCCGACTCGGGGCTGGACGCGCTGACCGTCACCGGGCACAAGATCGGCGGCCCGTACGGGGTCGGCGCGCTGCTGCTCTCCCGCACCGCCACGCCGGTGCCGCTGCTGCACGGCGGCGGCCAGGAGCGCGACGTGCGCTCCGGCACCCTGGACGTGCCCGCGGCGGCCGGCTTCGCGGCGGCGGCCGCGCTCGCCGTCGAGCGGCAGCCGGAGCAGGCCCTCGCGCTGGCCGCGCTGCGCCAGGACCTGATCGCCCGGGTGCGCGCCGCCGTCCCCGACGCGGTGCTCAACGGCGACCCGCTCGACGCGGGCCGGCTGCCCGCCAACGCGCACTTCTCCTTCCCCGGCTGCGAGGGCGACGCGCTGCTGATGCTGCTGGACGCCGCCGGGATCGAGTGCTCCACCGGCTCGGCCTGCTCGGCCGGCGTGCCGCAGCCCAGCCACGTGCTGCTGGCGATCGGCGCCGATGCGCCACTGGCCCGCTCCTCGCTGCGCTTCTCGCTGGGGCACACCTCCGGCAAGGCGGACGTGGACGCGCTGGCGGAGGCGATCGGCCCGGTGGTGGCACGGGCCCGCCGGGCCGGGCAGCGCTGAAACCGGGCTGAGCCGGCCCACCCCGACCACGTACCCTGGTCGGACTATGACTGACTTCCCTGGTGCTCCGTCCGGGCCGTCGACCGGCCCCCGCCTGCGTGTGCTCGCCGCGATGTCCGGCGGGGTCGACTCCGCGGTCGCCGCCGCCCGGGCCGCCGAAGCGGGCCACGAGGTCACCGGCGTGCACCTGGCGCTGTCGTCGAACCCGCAGTCCTTCCGAACCGGCGCCCGCGGCTGCTGCACCCTGGAGGACTCCCGGGACGCCCGCCGGGCCGCCGATGTGATCGGCATCCCGTTCTACGTCTGGGACCTGGCGGAGCGCTTCCGCGAGGACGTGATCGACGACTTCGTCGCCGAGTACGCGGCCGGCCGCACCCCCAACCCCTGCCTGCGCTGCAACGAGAAGATCAAGTTCGCCGCGCTGCTGGACAAGGCGGTCGCGCTCGGCTTCGACGCGGTCTGCACCGGGCACTACGCGCGGATCGTCGAGCTGCCCGGCGGCGGCCGGGAGCTGCACCGCGCGATCGACCCGGCCAAGGACCAGTCCTACGTGCTGGGCGTGCTGGACGCCGAGCAGTTGGCGCACTCGCTCTTCCCGCTCGGTGACACCACCAAGGAGGAGATCCGCCTGGAGGCCGAGCGCCGGGGCCTGGCGGTGGCCAAGAAGCCGGACAGCCACGACATCTGCTTCATCGCGGACGGGGACACCCAGGGCTTCCTGGCCCGGCACCTGGGCACCGCGACCGGCGACATCGTGGACGAGGCCGGGGCGAAGGTCGGCGAGCACGACGGCGCGTACGGCTTCACCATCGGGCAGCGCAAGGGCCTGCGGATCGGCCGCCCCGCGCCGGACGGCAAGCCGCGCTACGTGTTGGACATCTCGCCGGTGGACAACACCGTCACGGTCGGCCCGGTGGAGGGCCTGGACGTGCTGGGGCTGACCGCGATCCGCCCGCGCTGGTGCGGGGCGCAGGCCCCGGCGGGCGAGGCGCGCTACACCGCGCAGCTGCGGGCGCACGGCGAGGAGGTGCCGGTCACCGCCGAGCTGGTGGACGGCGAGCTGCGGGTGCGCCTGGACCGCGCGGTGCGCGGGATCGCGCCGGGGCAGGCCGTGGTGCTCTACGACGGCACCCGGGTGGTCGGTTCCGCCACCATCGCCGAAACGGAGCGGCGGGCCGTCGCGGAGATCTGATAAGTCTTCTTCCACTATGAACATCACGGTCTTCTGCTCCGCGTACTCGCTCGACGCCCGCTACACCGCCCCCGCCGCCGAGTTCGCCCGGCTGCTCGGCGAGGGCGGCCACACCCTGGTCTGGGGCGGCTCGAACGCCGGCCTGATGGGCCTGCTCGCCGACGGGGTCAAGGCGGCCGGCGGCAAGCTGGTCGGCGTGCTGGTCGAGCTGCTCTCGCACAAGGGCTACCAGGGCGCCGACGAGCTGGTGATGACCGCCGACCTGGCCGAGCGCAAGGCCCAGCTGCTGGCCCGGGCGGACGCGATCGTGGTGCTGGTCGGCGGCCTGGGCACGTTGGACGAGGTCACCGAGGTGCTGGAGCTGAAGAAGCACAACCTGCACGGCAAGCCCGTGGTGGTCCTGGACACCGAGGGCTTCTACGACGGCCTGCGCACCCAGCTGCGCCGGATGGACAGCGAGGGCTTCCTGCCCCGCCCGCTGGCCGAGCTGGTCTCCTTCGCCGACACCCCGGCCGAGGTCTTCGAACTGCTCACCGCCTCTTCCTGACAGGATCTCGCCTCATGGCCACTCACCTCATCACCGGCGCCGGCTCCGGCATCGGCGCCGTCGTCGCCCAGCGGCTGCTGGAGCGCGGCGACGACATCTGGCTGCTCGCCCGCGACGCCGCCCGCGCCGCCCAGCTGCGCGAGCGCTTCCCCGGCGCGCAGACCCTGGTCGGCAACCTGGCCGACCCGGCCAAGCTCGCCTGGGCGCTGGGCCACCAGAGCCCGCCGGTCGAGCTCGACTCGCTGCTGCACATCGCGGGCGTGGTCGAGCTGGGCCAGGTCGGCGACACCCCGGTCAAGGTCTGGAACGAGACCCTGGCGATCAACCTGGTGTCCCCGGCCGAGCTGACCCGCCTGCTGCTGCCCCAGCTGCGGCAGTCGCGCGGCCACGTCGTCTTCGTCAACTCCGGTGCGGGCCTGCGGGCGGACGCCGACTGGGGCTCCTACGCGGCCAGCAAGTTCGGCCTGCGCGCGCTCGCCGACTCGCTGCGCCAGGAGGAGCACGCGGGCGGCGTCCGGGTCACCACCGTCTACCCGGGGCGCACGGCCACCGCGATGCAGGAGAAGGTGCACCAGCAGGAGGGCAAGGAGTTCGACGCGGAGCGCTGGATCGCCCCCGAGTCGGTGGCCACCGCGGTGCTGACGGCGCTGGACCTGCCGCGCGACGCCGAGCTCACGGAGATCACGGTGCGCCCGGGGCGGTAGCCTGGGCCGTTATGCGGATCACCACACGTAACGCTCGCTTCCAGCAGTGGGAGGCGCTGCTCGGCAACCGGAACAAGCGCCAGCGCTCCAGGGAGTTCCTCGTCCAGGGCGTGCGCCCGATCTCGCTGGCGGTGGAGCACGGCTGGCCGGTCCGCGCGCTCATCCACGACGCGGACCGGCGGCCCTCCGGCTGGGCGGCCGAGCTGCTGCGCACGGTGGACACCGAGGTGGTCGCGATGGCGCCCGAGCTGCTGGCCGAGTTGGGGGAGAAGAACGAGGACACCCCGGAGCTGGTCGCCGTCCTCGAACTGCCCGCTGACGACCTCGACCGGATCCCGATGGGCGGCGACTTCCTGGGCGTCCTCTTCGACCGCCCCACCAGCCCCGGCAACATCGGCAGCATCCTGCGCTCCGCGGACGCCTTCGGCGCGCACGGCATGATCGTCTCCGGTCACGCGGCCGACGTCTACGACGCCAAGTCGGTGCGCGCCAGCACCGGTTCGCTCTTCGCCCTGCCGGCGGTCCGGGTCCCCTCGCACCGCGAGGTCGCGCAGTGGGTCGAGCGCGAGCGGGCGGCGGGCTGCCCGGTGGTGCTGGTCGGCACGGACGAGCGCGGGGAGTGCGACGTCTTCGACTTCGACTTCACCCAGCCGACCCTGCTGCTGGTCGGCAACGAGACCTCGGGGCTGAGCAGCGCCTGGCGCGAGCTGTGCGACCACACGGTGAGCATCCCGATGCAGGGCTCGGCCAGCTCGCTGAACGCGGCCAACGCGGCGACGGCGGTGCTGTACGAGGCCTCCCGGCAGCGCATCGCGGCGGCGCGGGGCTGAGGCGGGGGCCGCGCGCCCCTCGCACCGCGACAAGGGCGCGAGGGGCCGGCGGGCGAACAGGGACGTTGCAGCCCCTGAACCGGCAGCACTGGCGTGTGTGTCACGCGTGCTCCCTGATCCATCTCGCCAGCGCACGGGCGGTCTCGGCGGACGCCCCGCCGAGGTGAACGAGCGGGTGGTCACCGACGGGGAACTCGCCGCGCAGTGAGGGGAACACCACTCTGGCCAGCTGCAAGGCGTCGACCAGCTCCTTGGCGGCTTCCTCCCCCTCGCGCATCGCGTCAACGTCAATGTTGTCGTCCATCGTGAACCTCTTCTGACTGGTACCTGTCTCGATGGGTCGGGCACTCGCATGTCGGCCAGGTGGCGTGTCGGGGCGGGAAAGCGAGTTCGTCATTGCCGAAGAACACCTCCCGCTTGATCTCGATCAGCTCGCCGGCCTCGTTCTGCTGCCTGACGGTGAAGGTGAAGATCGGCTCCGGTTCGCTCACGCGGCGCTCTCCGCACCAGTGCAGGCAGCGGCCTCCGGGTCGGCACGATCGAAGCGGATCGGCGCGGAGTCGGCGGCTACCAGGAAGTGGACGGCTTTCCCGGAGTCGCTCGGGTTCCAGCCCCACGAATGCGCCACGCTGTCGACCAGGGTGAGCCCACGGCCCGACCCCTTGTCGAAGTCGGGCGCGAGCACGCACGGCAGCCGAAGCGACCGGTCCCGTACCGAGACCTTCAGGTGGCTGCCCGTCCACTCGGTCCGCACCCAGCATTCGGCGCCCGCATGGACCAGGGCATTGGTGACGATCTCGCTTGTGCACAGCTGCACATCGGCCACCGCCTCCCGCGACAGTGGGAGTTCCCACGCCCGGATGACAGCGGCGACCCACCGCCGCGCCCCGGCCACCGCACCATCGCCGGCTTGGACGTGGAACTCGTCTGGGGCGGAGAAGCCGCTCACGCCGCACTCCTGGTCCTGACCTTGACGGTCACCGTGCACGGCCAGGGCGTATCGCAGCGGACGCAGCTCCCGCCGTCGCTCCGGTGCTCGTCCAGCAGGATGCGGTCGGTCGCCGCCGTGCCGTCGGAGGCCGACCGCCTGGCAGGAGCCTGAGGCGCGAGCGCGCTTCGGCAGGGGCCGGTCAGCAGGGCGGACGCGCCGCCCAGGCGCCAGGGGTGGGTGGCGAGGTGGGGACGGGCAGCACTGAGCATCAGTCTCTCCGGGGATCGGGTGACATGACGGCCTGGCCGGCGCCGAGACACGGGGCACGAGCTGTCGGCGGGAGCAGCGGGCATGCTCATGGTCGGGTCTCGGTGTCAGCTGGCTTGATGGTCCGTCAACTTCGTGTCATCACCTTGCCGGGTGGTGTACCCGCCGATCCACCGCAGCGTCCTATAGGGCCGTCCTATATTTCAGGCATGGAGCAGGACTTGGACGTGTGGACGCATCCCGAGTTGCGCGCCGCCGTTGTGGCGGGGAACTGGCCTGTCGTGCTGAAGAAGTGGCGCACCATCACCCGCAGTAGTCAGAGCAGGCTCGGTGCGCTGATCGGCCTCGCCCAGCCTGACGTCTCGGCGATCGAGAACCGGCGGCGCGAGGTGACCTCGATCGAGGTCCGGCAGCGGATCGTCACCGGCTTGGGCATTCCACCGGAGCTGCTGGGAGGCGGCCGTGACGAACTTCCGCTTCCCTCACTGGTGCTGCCCGGCGTCGTCGCCGAGCCTGAGACGGACCGTCTGCTGAAAGCGCGCAGCGGGATGCGGCTCGACACCGGGGCGCTCGAGGCGATGGAGCGGTTGCTGGCCGAGCATCGCCGTGCGGAGGACACCCTGGGCTCCCGGGTCATGAACACCGTGGTAGCCGCACAGTTCGAGGCGGTGGCCGGTCTCTACAGCCAGGCTCGCGGTCCCCTCGCGGACCGCTTGGTGAAGCTGCTCGCCGAGTACGCGCAGTTCCTGGCCTGGATGGCGCAGGACCAGGACAACGCACCGGTAGCGCTCGGCTGGTTCGACCGGTCGTACGACTGGGCGCTGGAGTCCGGGTACGGGGACATGGCCGCCACCACGATGAGCATGAAGGCGCACCTGGCGTGGTCGCACGGCAACGGCCGCCGCTGCGTGCGCCTCGGTGAGGCAGCCGCGGCGACAGTGGGTGCGACGGATGCGACCAGGGCCATGGCGGTGCAGATGGCCGGACGTGGGCACGCCCTCAACGGGGAGGCCGATGCCGCGTACCGCCGACTCGACGAGGCGCGGCAGATCATCACTGACGCCACGGACGCCCCGCCGTGGCTCTACTTCTACGGCGAGTCATGGTTCGCTGCCCAGCGCGGGATGGCCGAGCTGCACTTGAAGCACTGGCGGATCGCGGCCGAGCACTTGGTGGCGGGGCTCGGCGGCTTCGCGTCCACCTACCGGCGGGACCGTGCCTGGTACGGGGCATGCCTGGCGCATGCCTACGCGGGCGGCGGCGAGGTCGAGGCTGCGTTGGAAGCCGCGCTGGACGTGGTCGGCGATGCCTCCGAGGTCGGCCGTCCGCACGCATGGGGCGAGTTGCACACCGTGGCTGCTCTGCTGCTGCGAAGCGGCGCGGCGCAGGGCCGCGTGCTGGTCGAGGCCCTGGCGGCGCTCGACTGAGTGCACCGCCAGGAGCCGCCCGACTCGCTCACCGCCGCCGCGCCAGCGTCACCCCGTCCCGCACCGGGAGCATCACCGACTCCACCCGCTCGTCGCCCGCGATGAAGTCGTTCAGCTCGCGGATCGCCAGGTGGTGGGCCTCCTGGTACGCGGGGTCGAACACCCGGCCGCCGAGGAAGACGTTGTCCAGCACCACCAGGCCGCCGGGGCGCAGCCGCCGCACGATCTCCTCGTAGTAGACGGGGTAGCTGTCCTTGTCGGCGTCGATGAAGGCGATGTCGATCAGGGGCTCCTCCGGGAGGGCGCGCAGGGTCTCGACGGCGGCGCCGACCTTGAGGTCGATCCGGTCGGCCACGCCGGCCTGCTCCCAGGCGGTGCGCGCGATCGCGGTCCACTCCTCGCTCACGTCGCAGGTGAGCAGCCGGCCGCCCTCGGCCAGGCCGCGGGCGACGCAGAGGGACGAGTACCCGGTGAAGGTGCCGACCTCGACGGCGAACGTGGCTCCGACCAGCCGCGTCAGCATGGTCAGCAGCACGCCCTCGTCGTGCGAGACCTGCATCCCGGAGGCGCTGCCGGTGGCCTCCCGGGTGGTGGCGGCCAGCTGGCGGAGCACCTCGTCGGCCGGGGTGCAGTGGCTCAGCAGGTAGTCGTCGACCACCGGGTCCAGGATATCGAGGTCCCCGCCCGCCATCGGCTCGGTCCAGTCGACGCTCAGCTCCTCCTGGGTGGCGAAGCGCACCAGGTGCCGGGCGACCACGTCCTGCACCCGGGCCAGACCCTCCAGGTCGGCGGCGTCGGCGAGCAGGCGCAGCCCGTCCGGCCCGGCGCTGAGGGCGCAGGTGCCGGCGGTGACGGTGACGGTGCCCCGGGTGTCGTCGAGGAGCCGGGTGGTGGTCTTGTGGCCCAGGTGGGAGATGAGCTGCTTGAGGTAGCGGGCGGGGCGGTCGGTGGTGACCAGGGCGGTGGAGATGGGCACGGGGGGTCCTTCCGGTCGGGAGTTAAGCGTTGAATATTCTCGCCGCTTGATTCGAGGCGATTCTGTGGCAGCGCCGGGCCGCTTGTCAAAGCGTCGAGATTTATGGACACTTTCGGCATGGCAGCAGCAGACGACGACGCCGAGCCCCTGGTGCTCCGCTCACCCGAGCAGTTCAAGGCCCTCGGGCACCCGATCCGCCACCGGATGGTCAACGCGCTGCGCCAGCGGCCGGCCACCCTGCGCCAGTTGGCCGCCGCGCTGGGGATGGCGAAGGGCACGGCCGGCTACCACGTGCGGGTGTTGCGCGAGGCGGGCCTGGTCCGGCTGGCGGAGACCCGGCAGGTGCGCGGCGGCACCGAGCAGTACTTCGCGCTGGTCAGCCACGGGTTCACCTTCCACGAGGACGTCCAGGGCGGACCGGAGTTCCTGATCAGCGCGGCGCTCGGCGAGATGCTGCCGGCCCGCCCCGGCCAGGCTGAGCACACGGTGCTGCGCCACCTCTGGCTCGATCCGCAGGAGGCGCACGCGCTGGCCGCCCGGCTGCGCGAACAGGCCGCGGAGCCGCACACGGCGGACAACTCCCGTGGCGACCCCTACGGCCTGCTGGTCTGCCTCTATCCGGCCGACATCCCCAAGCTGGGGCCCGAGGACGCGGACTGACCCCCGTACGGTCCGCGCCCGCGGGCTCCCGGTCCGTGCCCCCGGGCCCCCGGCGCCGGGCTCACTCGCTGCGCAGCACCTCGGCGATCGTCAGCCTGGCCGCCGAGCGGGCCGGGATCAGCGCCCCGAGGACCGCGATGGCCACGCCCGCCAGGGTCACCGCCGCGAGTGTCAGGGGGTGCCAGACCGCCAGGTAGCTCGCCGGGAGTTCGAGGCCCACCGCGTCGGTCATCGCCGGGACGATCGTGCGGTGCGCGAGCATCCCGAGCGGCACGCCGAGCAGGCCGGCGACCACGCCGAGGGCCGCCATCGAGGTCACCATCATCACCGTCACCTGCCGCGGCGTCATGCCGATCGACTTCAGCATGCCCAGGTCGCGGCGGCGCTCACGGGCGTTCAGCAGCACGGTGTTGAAGACGCCGAGCGAGGCGACCGTGCCGAGCAGCAGGCTGAGGACGGTCGAGGTGCCGACGATGGTGACGGTGATGCTGTTCGTGCCGCCGGAGGGCGACGGTTCGAGTCCCGGCTCGGCCGCCTTGGCCGCGTCGTCCAGGGCGTTGACGTCCGCGCCGGGTGCGACCTGGACCCAGTACTGGTTGACGTAGCTCCTGGCCGTCGCCTCGGGGACGAGCGCGGTCAGGGTGCCCCAGCCGGCGGTCACCTCGTCGGCGTTGTCGCCGAAGGTCTGGCCGACCAGGGTCACGGTCTGCTGGTGGCCGTCCAGTTCCAGCGTGAGGCGGCTGCCGAGCCGCACGTCGTGCTTGCGCAGGAAGGCCGTCCCCACCACCGCCTCGTCCGCCGCGCCCGCCCAGCGGCCGCGCAGCAGCGGGGAGTGGCTCGCCGCCCCGTCGCCGCGCATGAACCAGCCCCGGACCTGCTGGTTGTCGCCCACCAGGTGGAGCCGCAGCGGCGCCACGGCGGCCACCTTCGCCGCGCCGGGCAGTGAGTGCAGCTCCGCCTCGATCTGCTGGTCCGTCAGCTTCGGCGCGACCTGGCCGGGCACGCTGGGGTCGCCCACGTAGAAGGTCGAGGAGACATGGCCGCTCTGGCTGGAGAACATGGCGTTCACCGTGCTGGACATTCCGGTCGCGAAGGTCACCGTGAGCACGCCGAGCACCAGGGACATCATCGTCAGCGCGGTCCGCCCCGGCCGGGCGAAGGGCAGACCCAGGCCCAGGCTGACCGAGCGCGGCAGCCGGGTGCCGCCGAGCCGGCGTTGGACCCGCAGGCCGCGCCCGGCCCGCGGCGCGCTGCCCGCGCTGATCGCCCGGGCCGCCGAGAGCCGGTGCGCGCGCAGCGCGGGGACGAGTGCCGCGAGCAGCACCAGGGCCGGCATGCCCAGCAGCGTCACCACCTCGACCCAGGGGCTGAGCGTGGGGGTGAAGTAGCCGGAGTCGAACCCCGAGAACGACATCTGCAGCAGGGGCTTCGCCGCGAGCGAGCCGAGCGCGGTGCCGATCACGCCACCCACGACCCCCGGGACCAGCACCATCACCAGGTACACCGCCACCACCTGGTTCGGGGTGAACCCCAGCGCCTTGAGCACCCCGATGTGCCGGAAGCCCGAGACGACGGCGCCGCTGACCACGTTGGCGGTGATCAGCACCGCCACCAGCAGGCCGAGCACCCCGAAGGCCATCAGGAACGGGATGTAGGCGTTGGCGACGCTGGTCAGGTCCTGCTTGACGGTCAGGTAGGAGAGCGAGCCGAGCACCGAGCCCTGCGGCAGCCCGGCCGTCACGGCGGCCTGGTCGGCCTCGACCTGGCTCTGCGAGCCGGCGTGCGCGAAGCGGTAGAGCACCTGCGTGCTCGTCGGGTGCAGTGCGGCCAACTGGTCGGGCGTGACCCAGGCGCCGGCGCTCTGGCTCAGGCTGGAGGCGAAGCCGACGATGGTCAGCGGTGGGGCACCGGGCAGCTCCAGCCGGCTGCCGACCCGCTCGTACTCGGCCCAGGTCTGGTTCGGCGGTCGCATCAGGACGACCTCGCCCGGCCCCCTGACCCAGCGGCCGGCCCAGAGGTCCACCCGGTCCACCGGCCCGCCCGGGTCGGCACGGCCGGTGAAGGTGATCGGCCCGGGGTCGGGGTCGTCCACGCCGGGGGCGGGGGCCTGCTTGTCGTTGGGCGGGGCGGTCAGCACGACCTGCGCGAACGGTCCGGCGACGGCGGTGACACCGGGCCGGTGGGCGGCCGCGGTGAGCTGCGCGTCGGTGGCCTTGGCCGGGTCGTAGGTGACGGTCAGCTGCGCGCCGCGCTGCTGGGCGAAGGTGTCGTCGAAGGGCGCCGAGGCGGCCTCCAGCAGGCCCAGCGCGACCACCAGGGTGATGGTGGAGGTGAGGACGACCAGGCCGATCACGAAGGTCTGCAGCCGCCGCCTGCGCACCGCGGCACGAGAAGCCCGCCAGACAGCGCTCATGCGCCCACCTCGCAGAGCTCGGCGAGCGCTTCGCGCACGCGCACCTCATGATCGGTTCTCTCGCTCCGCTCGTTCACGCGGTCCGCTCCAGCGCCGTCTCCCGGGCCACCCGGCCGTCGGAGAACTCGATCAGTCGGCTCGCGCACCGGGTGGCGAGCCGCTTGTCGTGGGTCACCATCAGCAGCGTCTGGCCCATCTGGTTGAGGTCGATCAGCAGGTCCATCACCTGCTCCCCGGCGTGGCTGTCCAGCGCGCCGGTCGGCTCGTCGGCCAGCAGCAGCGCCGGACGGTTCATCAGCGCCCGCGCCACGGCGACCCGCTGCCGCTCGCCGCCGCTCAGCACCGCCGGGTAGGCGTTGCGGCGGTCGGCGATGCCGAGCTCGTCCAGCAGCTCCAGGGCGCGGCGGCGGGCCTGCCCGGCCGGGGTGCCGGTCAACTGGGCGGCCAGCGCGACGTTGTCCAGCGCCGGCAGGTCGTCGATCAGGTTGAAGAACTGGAAGATCATGCCGATCCGGTGCCGGCGGAAGAGCGCGAGGCCGGTCTCGCTCAGCGCGCCCAGCTCCTCGCCGTGCACCGCGATCGAGCCGGCGGTCGGCCGGTCCAGCCCGGCGACCATGTTGAGCAGGGTGGACTTGCCGCACCCCGAGGGCCCCATCACCGCGACCGCCTCCCCGGCGCGGATCTCCAGCGACACCCCGTCGAGCGCGACCGCCTCGCCGTACTCCTTGCGTACGCCGTCGAGGCGCACGACCACCTGTTCCGTGTTCTCCGCACTGGTCATGGCGGTAAAGCTAGGGGCCGGGACGGGGTCGGCGAATCCCTCCCGCGTGGTAGCCCCAGGGCCGGGTCATCCCTGGGATGTACGGCACGGCCGCCGCCGGCCGGCGCGTAGTCTGCAGACCGTGACCAGCGAAGAGACCTTCCCCGCCCTGCTCGGCGCCGCCACCGGCGTCGGCTCGATGCCCGGCACCGACGCCCGGGAGGCCGCGCGGACCGCGGTCGGGGCCCTGGAGCAGCTGCCGTTCCTGCCCGAGCTGCCCGCCCGCGGCCCGGGTGCCGACATGATCGGGCGCACCGCCGGCCTGCTGGTCGAGCTGTTCGCCCAGGTGGAGCCGAGCGGTTGGCGGTTCGCCGACCGCCCGGGCCGCGACACCCGGCGCGCGCGCTCCTGGCTGGGCGAGGACCTGGACGCGCTGGAGGAGTTCACCCAGGGCCACACCGGCGCGCTCAAGGTTTCGGCGGTCGGCCCGTGGACGCTGGCCGCCGCCGTCGAACTGCGGCACGGGGAGAAGGCGCTGGCCGACCCCGGCGCCTGCCGCGACATCGCCGGCTCGCTCACCGAGGGGCTGCGCCGCCACCTGGCCGAGCTGCGCCGGCGGATCCCCGGGGCGCGGCTGGTCCTCCAGTTGGACGAGCCCTCGCTGCCCGCCGTGCTGGCGGGCGCGGTGAAGACGGCCAGCGGTTTCCAGCGGCTGCGCGTGGTGGACCGGCAGCGGGCCGAGGAGGCGCTGCGCGAGCTGATCGGGGCGCTGGACGTGCCGGTGGTCGTGCACAGCTGCGCGCCCGAGGTGCCAATCCCCTTGCTGCGCCGGGCCGGTGTGGCGGGCATCTCGCTCGACTTCGCTCTGCTGACGGAGCGTGATGATGAGGAGATCGGTGAGGCGGTCGAGGCGGGGACGGTGTTCCTCGCCGGCGTGGTGCCCGCCACCGAGCCGGCCCGTGGCGAAGTGGCCGCGGTGTCGGACCCGGCCGGTAATGTCACCGGTGTCAGGACGTTGTGGCGCAGGCTCGGACTCGATCCGGAACTGCTGGGCCGCCGCGTGCTGGTGACGCCGACCTGCGGGCTGGCGGGCGCGAGCCCGGCCTATGCGCGCACCGCGCTGTCACTCAGCGTGAGGGGGGCTCAGAGCCTGGTGGACAACCCGGAGTAACGGTGCAACAGGAGGCGTGCGGTGGCGGCTGTCGAGGGCTGGGAGGAAGTCCCGGCGGAGGTGCGCCGGCGCCATGCCGAGCTGGCCGCGGAGCTCGAGGAGCACCGCGTCCGCTACTACGAGCAGGACGCGCCGGTCGTCAGCGACGCCGAGTTCGACGCGCTGATGCGCGAGCTGGAGGCGATCGAGGCCGCGCACCCGGTGCTGATCACCCCGGACTCGCCGACCCAGAAGGTGGGCGGCGGCGCGGCCGAGGGCTTCACCAAGGTCGAGCACCGCGAGCGGCTGCTCAGCCTGGACAACGCGATGGACGACGAGGAGCTGGCCGCCTGGGCCGAGCGGGTCGCCCGCGAGCTGGACGGCTCGTCCTACCACTACCTCTGCGAGCTGAAGGTTGACGGCCTGGCCGTCAACCTCACCTACCAGCACGGCCGCCTGGTGCTCGCCGCCACCCGCGGTACGGGGCGGGTCGGCGAGGACATCACCGCCAACGTCCGCACCATCAAGGAGATCCCGCACCAGCTGCACGGCGACGGCCTGCCGGCCCTGGTCGAGATCCGCGGCGAGGTCTACCTCCCCACCGAGGCCTTCGAGGAGCTGAACGCCTCGCTGGCGGCCGAGAACGAGCGCCGCCGCCAGGAGAACGAGGAGCGCGTCAAGGCGGGCAAGCGCCCGCAGGCGCTGGTCAAGCTCTTCGCCAACCCGCGCAACGCCGCCGCCGGCTCGCTGCGCCAGAAGGACCCGCTGGTCACCGCCTCCCGCCCGCTGCACATGGTGGTGCACGGCATCGGCGCCCGCGAGGGCTTCGAGATCGACTGCCAGTCGCACGCCTACCAGCTGCTGCGCGACTGGGGCCTGCCCACCGCCCGCCACAACCGGGTGGTCTCGACGCTGGACGAGGTGCGCGCCTTCATCGAGCAGTACGGCGAGCAGCGCCACTCGGTCGAGCACGAGATCGACGGCGTGGTGGTCAAGGTGGACGAGATCCCCTTGCAGGGCCGGCTCGGCTCGACCTCCAAGTCGCCGCGCTGGGCGATCGCCTGGAAGTACCCGCCGGAGGAGGTCACCGCCAAGCTGGACCGGATCCAGGTGGGCATCGGGCGCACCGGCCGGGCCACGCCGTTCGCGGTGCTGGCCGAGCCGGTCAAGGTGGCCGGCTCGATGGTGCAGTACGCGACGCTGCACAACCAGGACGTGGTCAAGGCCAAGGGCGTGCTGCTCGGCGACACCGTGGTGCTGCGCAAGGCCGGCGACGTGATCCCGGAGATCCTCGGTCCGGTGGAGGACCTGCGGGACGGCACCGAGCGCGAGTTCGTGATGCCGAGCACCTGCCACGAGTGCGGCACCGAGCTGCGCCCGATGGCCGAGGGCGACATCGACCTGCGCTGCCCCAACGCGCGCTTCTGCCCGGCCCAGGTCCGCGAGCGGATCGCCTACCTGGGCGGGCGCGAGTCGCTGGACATCGAGGGCCTCGGCTACGTGGCGGCCACCGCGCTCACCCAGCCGCTGGAGCCGGCCGACCCGCCGGTCAGGAACGAGGGGGACATCTTCGGCCTGACCGTCGAGCAGCTGCTGCCGATCAAGGTGCTGGTGCGCGACCAGAAGACCGGCCTGCCCAAGCTGGACGACGCGACGGGCAAGGAGAAGAAGGCGACCTTCTTCGCCAACCTCAGGGGCGAGCCGAAGAAGACGGCGACCCTGCTGCTCGACAACCTGGCCGCCGCCAAGGAGCGCCCGCTGTGGCGCTACCTGAACGGCCTGTCGATCCGCCACGTCGGCCCGGTGGCGGCCCAGGCGCTGGCCCGCGAGTTCCGCGACCTGGACGCGATCTTCGCGGCGAGCGAGGAGCAGCTGGCCGCCACCGAGGGGGTCGGCCCGGTGATCGCCCGGGCGATCATCGAGTGGCACGAGGAGGAGTGGCACCGCGAGATCCTGCGCAAGTGGCGCGAGGCCGGGGTGCGCTTCGTCGAGGAGCCGGCCGAGGAGGAGGCCGAGCGCCCGCTGGAGGGGCTCACCGTGGTGGTCACCGGCACGCTGGCGGAGCACACCCGGGACGGTGCCAAAGAGGCGCTGGTCTCGCGTGGTGCGAAAGTGACCGGTTCGGTTTCGAAGAAGACCCACTTCGTTGTGGTCGGCGACAATCCGGGATCGAAGTATGACAAGGCGGTCCAACTCGGCCTCGCCGTGCTCGACGACGCGGGCTTCGCCGTGCTGCTCTCGGCCGGCCCGGCCGCGGCCCGCGCGCACCTGGGGCTCCCGCCGCTGCCGGATGCGCCCGTCGACGCACCGGCCGAGGAGGCCCCGGGGGTAATCCCCGAGGGGGCTGACCAGGCCTGACGTGTCCCTCTTGTTATCGTGCTGATGCCCCGTCACCTGGATGGTGGGCGTGTAAAGGGGGCATCGTGTCACTGTGCGGCGCCGGATCCGTGCTGGCGTGCTCCCGGATGACCGAAAGTCCGCCCTCACTGTGAGGGCGGACTTACTCTGGAGCGCAACAGTGTGTCAGCAGGAGTGGGGGGCACCGGCCAACGGGATCGACGGGTGGCCGGCGCCGACAGGGGCGCTTCCGGGCTGAGACCGACTGGCACGTGATCACGTCGTGCCAGGGCCGACCGTTCTTCGGGTCGGTTCCAGCCGCGATGCGGCCTGGCGGGGGCGGGCCTGACGGAGGACAGGGCGTATGGATCGTACGACCGGCGGTGCGCTGACGCGTCCGCCGCAGGGGGTGGCGGGTGCGGTCCTGCTGCTCGGTGTGCTGCTGGCCGGAGCCGCACCGCTCATCCCTCTGGCCGTCCTGGTCAGCCGGCACGAACCCGAGCTGCTGCCGCTCTTCGCGGTCCCGCTGGCCGTGCTGGTCGCGGCCTGGCGGATCGCCCGGGACCGGGCCAGGGACCAGCTCACCGACCCGCTGACCGGTCTGCCGAACCGTCATGCCCTGCTGCTGGCGGCCCAGGAGGCGATCGCCGAGCACGAGGCCGAGGAGGAGTACAGCGTCGGGTTGATCCTGCTCGACCTCGATCGGTTCCGGTCGCTGAACGACACGCTCGGACATGCGGCCGGTGACCGCTTACTCGTGCACATCGGCCGCCGGCTGCACCGCGTGCTGCGCGGCGCGACCGGCTCGGGGGGGACGGGGCGCGCGGCCGACCAGGGCTCGCCGACGCCGTGCGCCGAGCCGCCCGCCACCGGGTCGCCGGCCGTCGAGCCGCTGCTGGCCGAGTCGTTGCTGGCCGAGCCCCTGCCGGCCGAGTCGCTGCGTGCCGTCGGGCCGCCGCACACCGCCGGACGCTGCCAGGGCGGCGCCCAGGGCCGCGCCGCCCTGTCCGGCCCGCCGGGCGTCGCCGACCGGCGTCGGGAGACCGAGGAGCTGCTGGCCTGCCTGCCGCCCGCCGCCGAGCACGGCCGCCGCGCGGTGGTGGCCCGGATGGGCGGCGACGAGTTCGCCGTGCTGCTCCCCGGCGTCGGGCACGCCGACACCCTGGAGCGCCTCGCCAAGGCGCTGATCGCGGAACTCGCCGCGCCGATCCGGCTGGACGGGCTGCTGCTGGTGCTGGAGGCGACCGCCGGGGTCTGCGTCTACCCCCAGCACGCCGGGGACGCAGAATCGTTGCTGCGGCGCGCGGACGTCGCGATGGGCCACGCGCAGCGCGGGCGCACCGGCGTCGAGCAGTACGACCACTCGCAGGACGCCGACACCCCCTACCGGATCGGCCTGCTCGGTGACCTGCGCCGGGCGCTGGAGACCGGCGAGGTGCAGCTGCACTACCAGCCCAAGGTGGCCTTCGACGGCCGGGTGGTGGGCCTGGAGGCGCTGCTGCGCTGGGAGCGGCCCGGCCGCGGCAAGGTCTCGCCGGACGAGTTCGTGGGCCTGGCCGAGTCCAGCGGCCTGATGCCCCGGCTCACCGACTACGTGCTGGAGGCCGCCATCGGCCAGCTCGCCAGCTGGCGGGCGCAGGGCCTGCAGGTGCAGGTCGCGGTCAACGTCTCGCCGCGCGACGTGCTCAACCCCGGCTTCGCCCAGCGGGTGGCCGGCCACCTGAGCCGCCATCAGGTCCCGGCGCAGGCGCTGCAGCTGGAGATCACCGAACGGCTGCTGCTCGACGACTCGCGCCGGGCCGCCGACACCCTGGCCGAGCTGCGCCGGCACGGCGTGGGAATGTCGCTGGACGACTTCGGCACCGGGCACTCCTCGCTGGTGCGGCTGCGCAGCCTGCCGGTCGGCGAGTTGAAGATCGACCGCTCCTTCGTCTCCCGGATGGTCGCCGACGACCACGACGCGGCGGTGGTCCGCTGCTCGGTCGAGCTCGCCCACTCGCTGGGCCTGACCGTGGTCGCCGAAGGCGTGGAGGACGACGAGACCTGGGAGCGCCTGCACGGCCTGGGCGTGGACGCCGTCCAGGGCTGGCTGGTCTCCGCCGCGCTGCCCGCCGACCAGGCCACCGCCTGGCTGCGGGTGCACCGCACCGGACCGCCCTCCGCCGAGCGGTTGACCCCGCTGGAGCGCTGGACCGGGCAGGCCGAACTGCAGTACCCCGGCCTGCCCCGGCAGCCGCTCGCGCCGCCCACCGAGGCCCCCACGACCCCGCAGTAACGCTCCGGACGCCTGGTGACCCCTAGGATGGGCGGTAAAGACAAGAGGACGGACGACCTGCGCGCCCCGCGCCGCCGGTCGCCGCCCGGGCTGGGCGCCGTGCGCGCCCGGTCTCACTCAGAACTCACTTTGAGGATCGCTGCATGCCTGGCATCACGCGCGAGGAGGTCGCCCACCTCGCCCGGCTGTCGCGTCTGGAGCTGCAGGCGGAGGAGCTGGACCACTTCGCCGAGCAGCTGGACGTGATCATCGGCGCGGTCGCCCGCGTCTCCGAGGTCGCCGGAGCGGACGTCCCGCCCACCTCGCACCCGCTGCCGCTGACCAACGTCATGCGCGCGGACGAGGTCCGCCCCTCGCTCACGCCCGAGCAGGCGCTCTCGGGGGCCCCGGCCGCCGAGGAGCAGCGTTTCCGGGTTCCGCAGATCCTCGGGGAGGACTGACCGGCATGTCCGAGCTCATCACGTACACGGCCGCCCGCACGGCCGAGGCGATCAAGGCCGGCCAGGTCAGCGCCGTCGAGGTGGCACAGGCCCACCTGGACCGGATCGAGGCCGTCGACAAGAAGGTCAACGCCTTCCTGCACGTGGACACCGAGGGGGCCCTGGCGGCCGCCGAGGCGGTGGACCGCAAGCGCGCCGCGGGCGAGGAGCTCGGCCCGCTGGCCGGCGTCCCGCTCGCGCTGAAGGACGTCTTCACCACCAAGGGCGTCCCCACCACCTGCGGCTCCAAGATCCTCGAAGGCTGGATCCCGCCCTACGACGCCACCCTGACGGCGCGTCTGAAGGACGCGGGCGTGGTCATCCTGGGCAAGACCAACATGGACGAGTTCGCGATGGGCTCCTCCACCGAGAACTCCGCCTACGGCCCCACCGGCAACCCCTGGGACCTCTCGCGGATCCCCGGTGGCTCCGGCGGCGGCTCGGCGGCCGCGCTGGCCGCCTACGAGGCCCCGCTCGCCATCGGCACCGACACCGGCGGCTCGATCCGCCAGCCCGGCGCCGTCACCGGCACGGTCGGCGTCAAGCCCACCTACGGCTCGGTCTCCCGCTACGGCCTGGTCGCCTTCTCCTCCTCGCTCGACCAGGGCGGGCCCTGCGCCCGCACCGTGCTGGACGCGGCGCTGCTGCACGAGGCGATCGCCGGCCACGACCCGCTGGACTCGACCTCCATCGACGCGCCGGTCCCGGCCGTGGTCGCGGCCGCCAAGCTGCGCGACGTGCGCGGCATGCGGATCGGCGTGGTCAAGGAGTTCGCCGGCGAGGGCTACCAGGCCGGTGTGATGCAGCGCTTCAACGAGTCGGTGGAGCTGCTGCGCGAGCTGGGCGCCGAGGTCGTCGAGGTGTCCTGCCCGTCCTTCACCCTGGCGCTGCCCGCCTACTACCTGATCGCCCCGAGCGAGGCCTCCTCCAACCTGGCCCGCTTCGACGCGATGCGCTACGGCCTGCGGGTCGGCGACGACGGCACGGCCTCGGCCGAGCAGGTCACCGCGCTCACCCGGGAGGCCGGCTTCGGCCCCGAGGTCAAGCGCCGGATCATCCTGGGCACCTACGCCCTCTCCTCGGGCTACTACGACGCCTACTACGGCTCGGCCCAGAAGGTCCGCACCCTGATCTCGCGCTCCTTCGACGAGGCTTTCGCGGCTGTGGATGTCCTGATCTCGCCGACCACCCCCACCACCGCCTTCCCGATCGGCGAGCGCGCCGACGACCCGATGGCGATGTACCTGGCCGACCTGTGCACGATTCCGTCGAACCTCGCGGGCAACGCGGCCATGTCGCTGCCCTGCGGCCTGGCTCCGGAGGACAATCTCCCGGTCGGCCTGCAGATCATCGCACCCGCGATGGCGGACGACCGCCTGTACCGCGTGGGCGGCGCCGTCGAGGCCGCACTCAACGACAAGTGGGGGCACCCCCTGCTGGAGGAGGCACCGGCACTGTGAGCAAGATCGAGAAGGCCAAGGGCTGGAAGCACAGCAAGCCCGGCCTGTGGCTGTCCATCGGCACCAGCGCCTTCGGCGTGCTGAGCATCGTCAAGGACGTCAGGAAGGCCCGCAGCGAGAGCGACAACCTGCTGCTCGCCAACGCCGTGGTCGGCGCCGCGGCCCTGGCCACCGGCACCCTGCTGCTGGTCCGCGAGCTGCGCCGGCTCGGCAGCGACGACGTCCTGGCCGACTGAGGACGGGCCGAGAACGGACGAACGAGTCGGCCTGTACCTGGCGTACGGGCCGACTCGCGCGGTAGCGGACCCGAAGCGGAAGGAGGGCAGCGCGCGATGATCACCCGGATCGAGATCGACGGCTTCAAGTCGTTCAAGGACTTCGTGCTGGACGTCCCGCCGCTCCTGGCCGTCACAGGGGCGAACTCCAGCGGCAAGTCGAACCTGATCGACGCGCTGCGCCTGCTGGCCGGCGCCTCCCACGATCACCGTGTCGTGTTCCGGTTCGACCGGGGCAACGCGGTGCAGCTCCTGCGGCACTACGGCAACGGCGGCATCGTCGACAGGTTCCGGATCGCGGTCGACCTCTCGGTGCCCTCGGAGGCCGGAGCGCTGAGCCTCCAGGCCGCTGTCGTCGCGGAGCTCGGCCCGCTCGCCGCCGGCCAGGCGCGCCCGGTCGAGCCGGCACCGTTGGCGTTCGAGGCCCGCTTCCTCGGTGACATCGAGCCGAAGGAGCGACGCGCGGCCCTGAACGCGGAGCTGGACAGCTGGCTGTTCCTCGCGCCCTCGCCGGATCGCCTCAGGACGCGTGCACCCGGTACCGATCGGGGGCGCCTGGCCTCCGACGCGTCCAACCTGGCGGCTGTACTCGGCAGGCTCGCCGAGAGCGGCGCGCTGCCCGAGCTGCTGCTGGATCTGCGTGCCGTCATCCCGACGCTCGACGATGTGCTGCCGGTGCAGGATCATCGCGGCGACTGGGACTTCGACCTCGCCTACCGGGACTCGGGGCGCATCGCCCCGTCCATGGCGTCGGACGGCACGCTCAGGGTCCTCGCGGTACTCGCTGCCGTGCATGACGCTGCTCACCCGGGCACCATCGTCATCGACGAGGTGGAGAACGGCCTGCATCCAGGGCGTCTGGCGACGTTGCTGGAACTGCTGGCAGAACGGATCGCGGAGGCGGGGGCCCGGCGGCAGATGATCATGACCACGCACTCTCCGGTCGTGCTCTCCCACATGCTGTCGACCGACCGTGACGCGGTTCTCTTCCTCGATTCGGTCCTGGAGACGGACGTGCTCGCCGGAGTCCCCGTCGGATCCATGGTCACTCGGGCCCGCGGGGTGCGAGCGGACGGTCCGAGAGGCACCTACGTGACCGCCGCGGAGGTTCGCAGGTATCTGGAGACCGTGCGGCAGGACGTAAGGTGAGCGGCAAGTACCTGGTGGTCGGACTCATGACCGAAGGGCTCAGCGACGAACTGCTCCTCGGACAGGTCATCTCTCGGCAGCTGCGTGAGCTGTCCTTCGAGCATCCGGGCGGCTTCGCCCTCGGCGACCTGGTGATGGCGTCGGTGCGGACCGTCGACCCCGGTGACCGGGTCCAGGCCGAGGTCACGGAGCTGCTCGACTGTTGTGATGTGGTGGTCGTCCACTGCGATCATCGAGAGCGTGGCAAGATCGATGCTTTTCGAAGCCATGCCGGAGAAGCGGGTCGACGAATCGTCGGTATCGCACCTCGAAAGGAGACCGAGGCATGGGCGCTCTGTGATCCGGAAGGTTTCCGGCGCATCCCCCGAACGGATCTGACAGCTCTTCCCGGCAAGGCCCGGGAGGTTGAATCCGTTCTCGATCCGAAGACCACGCTCAAGACGGTACTCGGTGCGCGTGACCCGATGACCGTCCTCAGGCAATTGGGAATCGACCTGCGTCTCGACCGGTTGGCGGGGGTTCCCGCCTATCAGGCGTGGCTCGCACAGCTAAAGAATGTTCTGAAGGAGTTGCACTTCCTGTGAGCGGCATGACCCTCGTCTCCTACGACGACGCACTCGCCTCCTACGACCCCGTCATGGGCCTTGAGGTCCACGTCGAGCTGGGCACCAGGACGAAGATGTTCTGCGGCTGCTCCACCGAGCTGGGCGCCGAGCCGAACTCGCAGACCTGCCCGACCTGCCTGGGCCTGCCGGGTTCGCTGCCCGTGGTCAACGCGGTCGGCGTCGAGTCGGCGGTCAAGATCGGCCTCGCGCTGAACTGCGACATCGCCGAGTGGTGCCGCTTCGCGCGCAAGAACTACTTCTACCCGGACATGCCGAAGAACTTCCAGACCTCGCAGTACGACGAGCCGATCGCCTTCAACGGCTACCTCGACGTGCAGTTGGAGGACGGCGAGGTCTTCCGGGTCGAGATCGAGCGCGCGCACATGGAGGAGGACACCGGCAAGTCCAGCCACGTCGGCGGAGCCACCGGGCGCATCCACGGTGCCACCCACTCGCTGCTCGACTACAACCGGGCCGGCATCCCGCTGATCGAGATCGTCACCAAGCCGATCGAGGGCGCCGGGCACCGCGCGCCCGAGGTGGCCAAGGCCTACGTGGCCGAACTGCGCGAGCTGATCCGGGCGCTGGGCGTCTCCGAGGCGCGGATGGACAAGGGCCAGATGCGCTGCGACGTCAACCTGTCGCTGCGCCCCAACGGCACCGAGAAGTTCGGCACCCGCTCGGAGACCAAGAACGTCAACTCGCTGCGCAGCGTCGAGCGGGCCGCCCGGTTCGAGATCCAGCGGCACGCCACGGTGCTGGGCGACGGCGGCACCATCATCCAGGAGACCCGGCACTTCCACGAGGAGGACGGCAGCACCACCGCCGGCCGGATCAAGGACAACGCCGAGGACTACCGGTACTTCCCGGAGCCCGACCTGGTCCCGATCGCCCCCGCCCGCGCGTGGGTCGAGGAGCTGCGGGCCGCGCTGCCCGAGCTGCCCCGGGTCCGCCGGGCCCGGTTGCAGGGCGAGTGGGGCCTGAGCGACCAGGACATGCAGTCGGTGCTCAACGCCGGCGCGGTGGAGCCGATCCTGGAGACCATCGCGGCCGGCGCCCCGGCCGACCAGGCCCGCAAGTGGTGGATGGGCGAGCTGGCCCGGCGGGCCAACGAGACCGGCACCGAGCTGGCCGAGCAGCCGATCACCCCGGCCCAGGTGGCCCGGGTCTGCGTGCTGGTGGCCGAGGGCAAGCTCAACGACAAGCTGGCCCGCCAGGTGATCGAGGGCGTGCTGGCCGGCGAGGGCGGGCCCGACGAGGTGGTGGCCGCCCGCGGGCTGGCCGTGGTCTCGGACGACTCCGCGCTCGGCGCCGCGGTCGACCAGGTGATCGCCGACAACCCGGACGTGGCGGAGAAGATCCGCGGCGGCAAGGTGCAGGCGGTCGGGGCACTGGTCGGCGCGGTGATGAAGGCCACCCGCGGCCAGGCGGACGCCGCCAAGGTCAAGGACCTCATCCTGGAGCGGCTTGCCGCGTAAGGACATCGGGCGGGGTCTGGAGCGGCTTGCCGCGTAAGGACGTCGGGCGGGGTCTGGAGCGGCTTGCCGCGTAAGGACGTCGGGCCGGGGCTGGAGCGCCTGGGCGCCCCGGCCTAAGGACCCCGTAAGCGCCGGTGGCCACCCCTCCTTAGGGGCGGCCACCGGCGCTTTCGCCGTTCCCGGGCCCGTCTAAGGCCCCCGCGCCCCGCAAGATCCGGCATGCTGCCGATGCCCCGCACCCCCCTGGGCGAGGAGTCTCTAGGTATCCGAACGACGGGGAACGAGGGGAACGAAGATGACCGAGCTCGAGTACCAGCTCGTCCAGCAGCGCGGCGCCGAACTGCGCGAGCTGGCGGCGCACGAGCGCCTGGTGGCCGAGGCCCGCCGGGTGGCCCGGACGACCCGGCAGACCGGCGGCCGCCGGGGTGGGCTGACCGCGGGCCTGCGCCGCTCGGCCCGCCCGGCGCACCGGGCAGACCTGGGCGAGTGCTGATCCGACCGCATGGTCCCGGTGCCACGAGGGGAGCACCGGGACCGCGCACCGCGGACCAGCGGGGGAGGGATGCCGACGGCACCCTCCCCCGTTCCGTCCGCGCCGAGGACCCGCCAGGTCCGCTCCGTGGGATAACGGTTCGGACCATGACAGTGCCCTGTGGCATGCTCGGCGCCGTGGAGCAGATCTCGGTCAGTCCCGTCTTCGTCGGCCGCGGCAGCGAGATCGCCTCGCTCACCGCCGCGCTGCGTCGTGCTTCGGCCGGCCAGCCCCAGGCGCTGCTGGTCGGCGGTGAGGCGGGGGTGGGCAAGACCCGTCTGCTGGAGGAGTTCCTCTGCCGGGCCGAGAAGGACGAGCGCTCGGCGACCATCACCATGCTCGGAGGCTGCCTGGAGGTCGGCGCCGAGGGCCTGCCCTACGCCCCGCTGGTCACCGCGCTGCGCCGGCTCCACCGTCGCCTGGGCCCGGAGCTGGAGCGTGCCGCCGAGGGGCTGGAGGGCCACCTGGCCCGGCTGCTGCCCGAGTTCGGCGAGGCGGGTACCGAGCCCAACGACGAGTACGGCCGGGCCCGGCTGTTCGAGAACATCGGCCGGCTCTTCGAGCGGCTCAGCGCGGAGCGCACCCTGGTGCTGGCGGTCGAGGACCTGCACTGGGCCGACCGGTCCACCCGGGAGCTGCTCGGTTACCTGATCAGCACCCTGCACCGGTCCCGGGTGCTGATCCTGGCCACCTACCGCACCGACGACCTGCACCGCCGCCACCCGCTGCGCCCCTTCCTCGCCGAGCTGGAGCGCCAGCGCGCCGTGCACCGGCTGGAGCTGGACCGCTTCGGCCGCCAGGAGGTGGCCGCCCAGCTGGCCGGCATCCTGGGCATCGAGGTGCCCGACCGCCAGCTGGTGACCCGGATCCACCGCCGCTCCGAGGGCAATCCCTTCTTCGTGGAGGAGCTGGCCTGCTCCCACCAGGAGGGCTGCTCGGTGGGGTTGAGCGAGACGCTGCGCGACATCCTGCTGGTCCGGGTGGAGGCGCTGCCGGAGGAGACCCAGCGGGTGCTGCGGATCGCCGCCGAGGGCGGCTCGCGGATCGAGCACCAGCTGCTGGAAGCCGTCCTGACCGGCGCCGAGGACGAGTTGCTGGACGCGCTGCGCACCGCGGTCGGCGCCAACGTCCTGCAGCCGGACCGGGACGGCGAGGGCTACCGGTTCCGGCACGCGCTGGTCCGCGAGGCGGTCTCGGACGACCTGCTGCCCGGGGAGCGGACCAGGATCAACCGCCGCTTCGCCGAGGCCCTGGAGGCCGATCCGACCCTGGTCGGCGCCGACCAGCGGCCGGCCAGGCTGGCCAACTACTGGTACCACGCGCACGATCCGGCCCGCGCGCTGCCGTGCGCGCTGGACGCCGCCAGGGCGGCCCGGCGCCGCAACGCCTTCGCCGAGCAGCTCAGCCTGCTGGAGCGGGCCATCGAGCTGTGGGACGAGGTCTCCGAGGAGACCCTGCGGGCCACCCTGCGCCCGCACGACTGGGCCGAGACCTACCCGCCGTGCTCCTGCGAGGCGTGCGACTGCGACCCGGACTGCGAACAGCTGCGGCTGGTCGACGTGCTGGCCGAGGCGGTGGTCGCGGCCCGCCGGGCCGGCGACCGCGACTGCGGGCTGCGGCTGGCCAAGCGCGCCCTCAAGCTGGTGGACGAGACCCGCAACCCGCTGCGCGCCGCCTGGTTCCGGATGAACCGGGCCCGGATGCTCGGCCACCTCAACCGGCTGGGCGGCGATCAGGAACTGGCCCACGCCCGGCGCCTGGTGGAGCACACGCCGCCGTCCGCCGTCAAGGCCGACGTCTACGCGCTGGCGGCCGGGCAGGCCATGCTGCAGCAGGCCACCGCGGCCGACCTGGAGATGGCCGAGCAGGCGGTGGCGATCGCCCGGACGGCCGGGGCGACCAGCGTCGAGCTCTTCGCCCGGATGACCCTCGGCACCTTCTACACCGACCTGGGCGACCCCGAGCGGGGCATCGCGACGCTGCGCGAGGCGATCGAGGGCGCCCGCCGGTTCGGCGTCCCCGACCTGCTCACCCGCGGCCTGAACAACCTCGCCAGCCTGTTCGCCCAGCTGGGCCGGGCCGAGGAGGGTGTCGAACTGGCCCGCGAGGGCCTGGCGGTGGCCGGCGACCTGGGCCTGCTGCGCAACACCGGCGCGATCCTGGCCGGCAACCTGGCCGAGTGCCTGCTGCTGGTCGGCCGCCCGGCCGAGGCGGCCGAGGTGCTGGCCGGTTGGGAGGGCGACGGCCGGCCGGAGGCCTACGACCCCTTCCTGTACCGGCTGCGCGGCGAACTGGCGCTGCTGCACGGCGACCTGGCGACCGCCGAGGAGTGCCTGGCGCGGGCCCGGATCGGCGCCCAGTCCCAGCCGCAGCACGAGTTGCCCAACACCAGGCTGGCGATCGAGCTGGCCGGCCGGGCCGGGCGCCCGTTGGAGGCCAGGGCCGCCCTGCTGGCCACCCTGGACGCCACGGGGCCGGGCCGGGAGGGCTACCTGCTGCCGCTGCTGGCCCGGGCCGCCGCGGTGGAGGCCGACTCGCGCGGCCTGCCCGCCGCCGACGCGGACCGCCCGGCGGTGCTGCGCCGGATCACTGCCGAGCTGTCGGGGCTGCGGCCGCGCGCCCCGCTGCAGTGGGGCTGGCTGCGCCTGGCCGAGGCCGAACTGGCCAGGGCGAGCGGCGGCGACACCCCGGCGCACTGGGCGGCCGCCGTCGAACCGCTGCGCGAGAGCGGTCTGCCCCATCCGCTGGTCCTCGCGCTGCTCGGCGCGGGGGGCGCGGCGGCCGCCGCCGGCGAGCGCGAGCGGGCGGGCGAACTGCTGCGCGAGGCCGCCGGCCTGGCCGAGCGCCGCGGTGACGCGGAGCTGGGCCGCGAGGTCGCCAGGCTGGCCGAGCGCGCCGGGGTGGCCCGGGTGCTACGGCCCGAGCTGCCGAGCGCGCGGACCGAGCCGCCGCAGGGCGCGGCCGCCTTCCAGCTGACGCCCCGGGAGACGGATGTGCTGCGGCTGCTGACCGAGGGCCGGACGAACCGGCAGATCGCCGAGCAGCTCTTCATCTCGCCGAAGACCGCCAGCGTGCACGTCTCCAACATCCTGGCCAAGTTGGAGGTCTCGGGCCGTGGCGAGGCCGCCGCGCTGGCCCACCGGCTGCGGCTCTTCCCGGAGACCGGGCTGGTTCCTGCCAGCGGCGGCGCGTAGTCCGGCGCACGGACGCACGCGCCCCGGCGCGCGTGCCCCCGGGCGTGCGCTACGGCCAACCGGGCCGATCTGGTGGAAGCGGGTGCATATCCCTACTCTCGGACCATTACTCTAAGTTGAGTGCGCGTGTCATTGAGTGACCGATGTGGTGCGGGGGCCCGGCCGGGCCGCGTTCCTCCCTGTTCCGGGCCGAGGCGGCGCCGCGGCCCGGCGCCCTGCCGCCCCCGGGCCCGGACGAGGCCCCGGACCGGAGGGGGAGGTGCCTGGTGAGCCCCACCGAAGTCGTACCCCGGCCCGATCGGCCGCCCGTCCGCCCCGAAGCGGCCGCGGAGCCGCCGCCCGGCCGGGCCGCGGAGCCGCCGCCCGGCCGACCCCTGCCGCTGGCCGGGCCGCTGATCGCCCTGCTCTGCGCCGGGTACGCGCTGGGCGCCGCCACCGGCTGGGGCTCGCGCTCGCTGGCCCTCTTCATGGGCGACTTCGGCCTGGCCGGCGCGGCCCTGGCGGCGGCGCTCTCCTGCCTGGCGCACGGCTGCACGGTGCCGGGGCCGGCCCGTCCCGCCTGGCTGCTCTTCGGCCTCTCCTCGGCCACCGTGGCGGTCGGCAACGGCACCTGGGGCTGGTACGAGGTGGTGCTGCGCACCGGCCTGCCCTCGGACTCGCCGGCCGACTACGCCTTCCTGCCGTTCGCGCCGCTGGCCATCACCGGCCTGCTGGTGCTGGCCCAGCGCCCGCGCGGCGCGGCGGGCTGGCTCTGCCTGCTGCTGGACGGCTGGATGGTGGCCGGCTCGCTCTTCACGCTCAGCTGGAGCCTGGCGCTGGGCCGCACCGCGGAGGGCGACATCGGCAACCCGCTGCGGCTCGCCCTGGGCCTGGCCTACCCGGTGCTCGACATCCTGATGGTCTCGCTGGTGGTCGGCCTGCGCTTCCGCCGCCGGGACGGCAACCGGGCCGCGGTGCACACCGCGATGCTGGGCCTGGCGGTCACCGTGGTCTGCGACGGTCTCTTCACCTCGCCCGCGCTGCGCGACAGCTACCACTCCGGCGACCTGCTGGACGCGGGCTGGTTCGCCGGCAGCCTGCTGCTCGCCTCGGCCCCGTGGTCGAACCGCTGGCGGCGCGGGCGGCCCAGTCGCGAGCACCCCTCGGCCGGCGGCACGCCCCGGCGCCGGGTGGCCTCCACCTTCAACGCGCTGACCCCGTACGCCGCCGCCTCGGTCTGCACCGCCGGCATCCTCTACAACGCTCTCGGGGGGCATCCGATGGACCGGGTGGTGATCGTGGTCGCCTGCACGGTGGGCCTGGCGCTGATCGTCCGTCAGGGCATCATGCTGCTGGACAACCTGTCGCTGGCCCAGGAACTGGCGCAGAAGGAGGCGCACTTCCGCTCACTGGTGCAGGGCTCCAGCGACGTGATCATGATCACCGGGGCCAACGGCGTGCTCTCCTACGTCTCCCCGGCCGCGCTCGGCGTCTACAGCCGAGACCCGGAGGAGCTGGTCGGCGGCCGGCTGCTCGACCTGGTGCACCCGGAGGACGCGGACCGGGTGACCGGCGAGGTCCGCCGGTTCCTGGCCCGCAGCCAGCGGCTGGCCCGCCAGTTCACCCACGCCCCGGCGCGCAGCGGCGAGCCCAGCGCCCGGGTGGAGTGCCGGATCATGGCCGGCGGTGGCGAGTGGCTGCACGTGGAGTCCACCGTCAACCGCTACCGCGACGGGCTGATCCTGAACAGCCGCGACGTCACCGAGCGGGTCAGGCTGCAGGCCCAGCTGCAGCACAACGCCTTCCACGACCCGCTCACCGACCTGCCCAACCGGGCGCTCTTCGCCGAGCGGCTGCGGGCCGCGCTGGGCGGGCGCGGCCCGCAGCCGATCGGCGCGGAGTGCCCGCGCGAACACCCGTACCAGGAGCCGGACACGGTGGCCGTGCTCTTCCTCGATCTGGACGGCTTCAAGGCGGTCAACGACAGCGCCGGACACCAGGTCGGGGATCAGCTGCTGGTGCAGGCCGGCCGCCGGCTGCAGTCCACCGTGCGCTCCGGCGACACCGTGGCGCGGTTGGGTGGCGACGAGTTCGCGGTGCTGGTCTGCGGGCCGCTGGGCCGGCTGCGGGTGCAGGAGCTGGCCGAGCGGCTGCGGTTGGCGCTCTCCGAGCCGTACTGGATCGCCGGCGCCGAGCTGGCGGTGGCCGCCAGCATCGGGATCGCCTTCGGTCCGCGCGACCTCGACCCGTACGGGCCGCCGGTGGCCGAGGTCGCGACGCTCGCCGACGAGCTGATGCGCGACGCCGACCTGGCGATGTACCGGGCCAAGTCCGAGGGCAAGGGCCGGGTGGTGCTCTACAGCCCCGCGATGCGCGCCGACGTGGAGCGCCGCCGGGAGCTGGACGACCGGCTGCGGCTGGCCGTGCGCGAGGGCAGCTTCGCGCTGCTCCACCAGCCGGTGGTCGACCTGCGCACCGGCGCGGTGGCCGGCCTGGAGGCGATCGCCCGCTGGCGCTCGGCCCAGGGCCTGCTGCTCACCCCGGCCGAGTTCCTGCGCGGCGCCGAGGCGGGCGACGCGGCCGGCCGGTTCACCCGCTGGCAGCTGCAGCAGGCGATCGCCGAGGCGGCGCTGCGCGGAGCGGCACTGCGCGGTCCCGCGGGGCGCAGCCCGGCGGGCGCGGTCCCGGTCACCGTGCGGCTCACCGCGGAGCGGCTCTGCGCGCCCGGGGTGCACGAGACCATCGCCGGGGCGCTGCGCGACTCGGGGCTGCCGCCCGAGCGGCTGGTGATCGAGCTGGCCCGGATGGGCCCGGACGCCTCCGCCGACGAGCTGGGCCGCAAGCTGGCCGCGCTGCGCCGGCTCGGGGTCGGCACCGCGCTGGCCGGCTTCGGCGCCGGCGGCGGCTCGCTGGGCGCGCTGGTGCGGCTGCCGTTCGACGCGCTCAAGCTGGACCGCGCCCTGGTGCAGGAGCTGGTCGAGCACCCGCGCAGCCGCGCGCTGGCCGGCCACGCGCTGCGGCTGGGCCGGGAGCTGGGGCTGGCCACCGCCGCCGAGGGGGTGGACCAGGAGCGCCAGGTCACCGTGCTGCAGGAGCTGGGCTGCCGGCACGGGCAGGGCCTGGCCTTCGCGCAGCCGCTGGACGAGTTCCGGCTGCGCCGGGCGCTCGCCCGCCGGCTCTACCCGCTGCCGCGGCCACTGGGCGCGATCTCGGCCCGCCGCGCGTACCTGTCCGCCGCCGACACCCGATCGGGTGCATGCGGGGAGCCGGGTCCGATCCGCTCGGCCCACCACCACGGCCCCCACGAGCCCCCGGAGCACCGGCCGCTGGGCGGTCCGGGACCGGGGTCCAGCGTGGGTCCGTATGGCGAGACGGCGATCCCACCTGCTTGACATCGCCCCGCGCCGAGGAGCAAGGTCGGTGCCATGCGCACCCGAATTCTCGTACTTGGCGGGCGCGTCGGCTGAGCCAGGGCTGCTGTGCCCGACTCACGACTAGCCGACGCGCCACCCCTCGCTTGCCCTTGGCACGAGGGGTTTTTTGTTGCAATCGCACGATGTGAACTCCCTCCGAACACCGTTGTACCGCCAGTCCGACTCGCCTGAAAATGGTGTGAAGCGGACAGTCGCCCGGCGAAAGAAGACAGGCAGATGACTGAGCACACGGCATCCCCCCGCCGCGGGGACCACCCGGCCGCCCCGTCCGCGGACGCGTCCGTGGTCGTCGAGACGATGACCGGCGCGCAGTCGCTCGTCCGCTCGCTGGAGGCGGTCGGCGCGGACACGATCTTCGGCATCCCGGGCGGGGCGATCCTGCCGGCGTACGACCCGCTGATGGACTCGGTCAAGGTGCGCCACATCCTGGTCCGCCACGAGCAGGGCGCGGGCCACGCGGCCACCGGGTACGCGCAGGCCACCGGCAAGGTGGGCGTCTGCATGGCCACTTCGGGCCCGGGCGCGACCAACCTGGTCACCCCGATCGCCGACGCCTACATGGACTCGGTCCCGATGGTGGCGATCACCGGCCAGGTCGCCTCCAAGGCGATCGGCACCGACGCCTTCCAGGAGGCGGACATCTGCGGCATCACGATGCCGATCACCAAGCACAACTTCCTGGTCACCGACCCGGCCGAGATCCCCCGGGTGATCGCCGAGGCCTTCCACATCGCCGCCACCGGCCGCCCCGGCCCCGTGCTGGTCGACATCGCCAAGGACGCGCTGCAGTCCACCACCGTCTTCCGCTGGCCGGTGGAGACCTCGCTGCCCGGCTACCGCCCGGTCACCAAGCCGCACGCCAAGCAGATCCGCGAGGCCGCCAAGCTGCTGGTCGCGGCGAAGAAGCCGGTCCTCTACGTGGGTGGTGGCGTGCTCAAGGCGAACGCCACCACCGAGCTGCGGATCCTGGCCGAGCTGACCGGCGCCCCGGTGGTCACCACCCTGATGGCGTTGGGCGCCTTCCCCGACAGCCACCCGCAGCACCTGGGCATGCCCGGCATGCACGGCAGCGTCCCGGCGGTCACCGCGCTGCAGAAGTCGGACCTGCTCTTCACCCTCGGCGCCCGGTTCGACGACCGGGTCACCGGCAAGCTGGACAGCTTCGCGCCGTTCGCGAAGGTCGTGCACGCCGACATCGACCCGGCCGAGATCGGCAAGAACCGCCCGGCCGACGTGCCGATCGTGGGCGACGCCCGCGAGGTGCTGGCCGACCTGATCGTCGCCGTCCAGGCCGAGCACGAGGCCGGCCGCAAGGGCGACTACGGCGACTGGTGGGTCAAGCTCAACGAGTGGAAGAAGACCTACCCGCTGGGCTACGAGCCGGCCCCGGCCGGGGAGCTCTCGCCGCAGCAGGTGATCGAGCGGATCGGTCAGCTGGTGGGCCCGGACGCCATCTACGCGGCGGGCGTCGGCCAGCACCAGATGTGGGCCTCGCAGTTCATCAGCTACGAGAAGCCGGCCACCTGGCTGAACTCCGGCGGCGCGGGCACCATGGGCTACGCGGTGCCGGCCGCGATGGGGGCCAAGGCGGGCCGGCCGGAGTCGGCGGTCTGGGCGATCGACGGCGACGGCTGCTTCCAGATGACCAACCAGGAGCTGGTCACCTGCGCGCTGAACAACATCCCGATCAAGGTCGCGGTGATCAACAACGGTTCGCTGGGCATGGTCCGCCAGTGGCAGACGCTCTTCTACAACCAGCGCTACTCCAACACCGTGCTGCACGCGGGCCCCGAGCACGACGGGGTCGCCCCGCCGCCGCAGGGCACCCGGATCCCGGACTTCGTGCTGCTCTCCGAGGCTATGGGCTGCGTGGGCCTGCGCTGCGAGCGCCCGGAGGACCTGGACGCGGTGATCGAGCAGGCGATGGCGATCAACGACCGCCCGGTGGTGATCGACTTCATCGTCCACCAGGACGCGATGGTCTGGCCGATGGTCGCGGCCGGCACCAGCAACGACGAGATCCTGTTCGCCCGGGACGTGCGTCCCGACTTCGGCGACGACCTCGACTGACCAGCCCCTTCGACCACTTCGACCACGGAATGAGCACCATGTCCAAGCACACCCTCTCCGTCCTGGTCGAGAACAAGCCCGGCGTGCTCGCCCGCATCGCCGCGCTGTTCTCCCGTCGGGGCTTCAACATCGACTCCCTCGCCGTCGGCCCCACCGAGCACCCGGACATCTCCCGGATGACCATCGTGGTCAACGTCGAGGACCTGCCGCTCGAGCAGGTCACCAAGCAGCTCAACAAGCTGATCAACGTGATAAAGATCGTCGAGCTCGACCAGTCCGCTGCGATCCAGCGGGAACTGGTCCTGGTCAAGGTCCGGGCCGACAACGAGACCCGGTCGCAGGTCGTCGAGATCGTGCAGCTCTTCCGCGCCAAGACCGTGGACGTGTCGCCGGAGGCCGTGACCATCGAGGCCACCGGCAGCTCGGACAAGCTGGAGGCGATGCTGAAGATGCTGGAACCGTACGGCATCAAGGAGCTCGTCCAGTCCGGCCTGGTGGCGGTCGGGCGCGGTGCCCGGTCCATCACCGACCGCTCGCTGCGAGCCCTGGACCGCAGCGCCTGAGCGCGGCCGGCGCGCGCCGTCTCATCCTCTGGGCGCGACCCCCTGAACCCCCATCACCTGCGCGTACGGTAGCTGGAGCACCGACGCGATCAACGCAAGGAGAAGTCCCACCGTGGCCGAGCTGTTCTACGAAGACGACGCCGACCTGTCCATCATCCAGGGCCGCAAGGTCGCGGTCATCGGCTACGGCAGCCAGGGCCACGCCCACGCGCTGTCGCTGCGCGACTCGGGTGTCGACGTGCGGGTCGGCCTGCTGGAGGGCTCCAAGTCCCGCGCCGCCGCCGAGGAGGAGGGCCTGCGCGTGGTCACTCCGTCCGAGGCCGCCGCCGAGGCCGACGTCATCATGATCCTGGTGCCGGACCCGATCCAGGCCGACGTCTACAAGGAGGCCATCGAGCCGAACCTGAAGGCGGGCGACGCCCTCTTCTTCGGCCACGGCCTGAACATCCGCTTCGGCTTCATCAAGCCCCCGGCCGACGTCGACGTCTGCATGGTCGCCCCGAAGGGCCCGGGCCACCTGGTCCGCCGCCAGTACGTCGAGGGCCGCGGCGTGCCGTGCATCGTGGCGGTCGAGCAGGACTCGACCGGCGGCGCCTTCGCGCTGGCGCTCTCCTACGCCAAGGGCATCGGCGGCACCAAGGCCGGCGTCATCAAGACCACCTTCACCGAGGAGACCGAGACCGACCTGTTCGGCGAGCAGGCGGTCCTCTGCGGCGGCACCGCCGCCCTGGTCAAGGCCGGTTTCGAGACCCTGGTCGAGGCCGGCTACCAGCCGGAGATCGCCTACTTCGAGTGCCTGCACGAGCTGAAGCTGATCGTCGACCTGATGTACGAGGGCGGCCTGGAGAAGATGCGCTGGTCGGTCTCCGAGACCGCCGAGTGGGGCGACTACGTCACCGGCCCGCGGATCATCACCGCCGACACCAAGGCCGAGATGAAGAAGGTCCTGACCGAGATCCAGGACGGCACCTTCGCCAACACCTGGATCGCCGAGTACAAGGCCGGTCTGCCCAAGTACAACGAGTACAAGAGCGCCGACTCCGAGCACCTGCTGGAGACCACCGGCAAGGAGCTGCGCAAGCTCATGAGCTGGGTCAAGGACGCCTGAGCGGCGCTCGGCGACACCGCGGGGACAGGCCGGCACCGGGCCTGTCCCCGCTGTACAACCCGTCTGATCCCGTGCGGGTGATTTCGCCGCACGGGCACAGGCAACTCCCCTGTGCGTCGATACACTTCCGAGTGCGCGTCAGGCCCACAGCGTCGTGCGTCTATCCACGCGGCATGCCTCCATTCCCCCCACGCCTGCCGGTGTTTCCCGACCGGCCACGCCACCCACGTGACAGTGGAGCGGGGGAATTCCGGACAGTAAGGACAACTGTCGTGAGCACTGTGACATCCAAGACCGCCGTGGTACTGATCGCCGAAGAGCTGTCGCCCGCCACCGTGGACGCCCTGGGGCCGGACTTCGAGATCCGCCACTGCGACGGCGCCGACCGCACCGAGCTGCTGACCGCGATCGCGGAGGTGGACGCGATCCTGATCCGCTCGGCCACCCGGATCGACGCCGAGGCGCTGGCCGTCGCCACGCGGCTCAAGGTGGTCGCCCGGGCCGGTGTCGGCCTGGACAACGTCGACGTGGCCGCCGCCACCAAGGCCGGCGTGATGGTCGTGAACGCCCCGACCTCCAACATCGTCACCGCCGCCGAGCTCGCCTGCGGCCTGCTGATCTCGGTGGCCCGCAACATCGCGCCCGCCAACTCCGCGCTCAAGGCCGGTGAGTGGAAGCGCAACAAGTACACCGGCGTGGAGCTCTCCGAGAAGACCCTCGGCGTGGTGGGCCTGGGCCGGATCGGCGTGCTGGTCGCCCAGCGGATGTCCGCCTTCGGCATGAAGATCGTCGCCTACGACCCCTACATCCAGGCCGCCCGCGCGGCCCAGATGGGCGTCAAGCTGCTCTCGCTGGACGAGCTGCTGGAGGTCTCCGACTTCATCACCGTGCACCTGCCCAAGACCCCCGAGACGATCGGCCTGATCGGCGACGACGCGCTGCACAAGGTCAAGCCGAGCGTGCGGATCGTCAACGCCGCCCGCGGCGGCATCGTGGACGAGGCCGCGCTCGCCAGCGCCCTCAAGGAGGGCCGGGTGGCCGGCGCGGGCCTGGACGTCTACGCCAAGGAGCCGTGCACGGACTCCCCGCTCTTCACCTTCGACAACGTGGTGGCCACCCCGCACCTGGGCGCCTCCACCGACGAGGCGCAGGAGAAGGCCGGCATCGCGGTGGCCAGGTCGGTGCGCCTGGCGCTGGCCGGCGAGCTGGTCCCGGACGCGGTCAACGTGCAGGGCGGCGTGATCGCCGAGGACGTGCGCCCCGGCCTGCCGCTGGCCGAGAAGCTGGGCCGGATCTTCACCGCGCTGGCCGGCGAGGTGGCGGTGCGGCTCGACGTCGAGGTGCGCGGCGAGATCACCCAGCACGACGTCAAGGTGCTCGAACTCTCCGCGCTCAAGGGCGTCTTCGAGGACGTGGTGGCCGAGACCGTCTCCTACGTCAACGCCCCGCTGTTCGCCCAGGAGCGCGGCGTCGAGGTGCGGCTGACCACCAGCAGCGAGAGCGCCGAGCACCGCAACGTGATCACCGTGCGCGGCACCCTGGCCGACGGCGCCGAGATCGCGATCTCCGGCACCCTCTCCGGCCCGAAGCAGCAGCAGAAGATCGTCGGCGTGGACGGCTTCGACGTGGACGTCGCGCTCACCGACCACATGGCCTTCTTCAAGTACGAGGACCGCCCCGGCGTGGTCGGCACCCTGGGCCGGATCCTCGGCGACGCCGACATCAACATCGCCGGCATGCAGGTGGCCCGGGACCGCGAGACCAAGGACGCGCTGGCCTCGATCACGGTCGACTCCGAGATCCCGCAGGAGGTGCTGGCCGAGATCGCCAGCGAGATCGGGGCCAAGTTCGCCCGCGGCGTCGACCTGGGCTGACGCCCCCTCGGCAGGCGCAGGACCACCGGGGCCCGGACCGTTTCGACGGTCCGGGCCCCGCCGTTCGCACGGCCCGCTGAGCGGTCCGGGTGAGCCCTGTCTCAGATACTAGGAAATCCAACTAAATCTAGAGACAGCCGCCGGACCCGGGCGTACCTTGAAATGGCCGCACCAGAAAGCCACCGTCGACGGGCCCCACCAACCGGCCCGGGCGGGTGGCCCGTGCGTGCCGTACGCAGCGTGGCGGGCGATCCCCGCCAGGCGTACCCCCCTCCTCCCTCCCCGCACCGGCGCCGTTCGGCGTCCCCTGGACCAAGGAGCCCGGTATGCCCCCCACCGCAGACCTGCTCAGCCACCGCGACCACACCTCGACCGCCGTCGCCCCCGCGCGCCGGCGCCGCCGCCGCGGCGATTCGCCCACCTCGGCCGACGCCGCCGCCGCTCTGCAGCGCGCGCTCGACCGGCGCGACAACGGCGGCGCCACCGGTCACTGACCTTCGGTAAAGCGTTGGGCCATTGGCCTGACGCTTGCTCAGAATCCGGGTGGGCGGCCCGGTCAGGGCCCGATCCTGGGGTAGTGCGTATCCGATCACCCCGATCACCCCGATCACCTCGATCACCCCGATCACCCCGTCGCCGAGCCGCCCGGCCACCGGAAGTTCGGCCACCGGTCCTTCGAGGGCCGGCCCGGCTCCTGCTGGCCCTGGGCCTGCTCGCCGGACCGACACTGCTCACCGCGCTGCCGCCCGGCCCGCTCGCGGCCGGCCCGGTGGCCGCCCTGCCCGCCGCGCCCGGCACTTCCGCCGAGCGGGAGTCGGTGCTGCTGGAGCTGGACACCGAGTCCGCCGCCCCCGCCTGGCGGCGGGCCGCCGAGGGCGTCCGGCGTCGGCGCGGCACCCCGGAGCAGACGCGGCAGGCGGCCGCCGCGGCCGGCCGGGCCGCGCGGCAGCGGGCCGACGCGGCGCTGACCGGGCTGGCCCGCGCGATGGGCCCCGACATCCAGGTGCTCTACCGCACCCAGGCCCTGCTCACCGGCCTGGCGGTGAACGCCCCCACGGCCCGGCTGGCCGCGCTGCGCCGGCTGCCGGGGGTGCGCGCGGTCCATCCGATCGCCCTCAAGCAGCGCGCCAACGCGCACTCCGTCCCGCTCACCGGCGCCCCCACAGTCTGGGCCGGCCCACCTGGCAGCACGGGCACCACGGGCTCGGGGGTGCGGATCGGCATCATCGACAGCGGTGTCGACTACACCCACGCCGACTTCGGCGGCCCCGGCACCGAGGCCGCCTACCGCTCGGTGGACAGCGCCGCGCCGGCGCCTGCCGCGCTCTTCCCGAACGCCAAGGTCACCGGCGGTCAGGACCTGGTCGGCGACGACTACGACCCGGACCCGGCCGCCGCCGACCACCAGCCCGTCCCGCACCCCGACCCCAATCCGCTGGACTGCGACCGCAACGGCCACGGCACCCACGTGGCCGGCACCGCGGCCGGCTACGGCGTCGACGCCCAGGGCCGCACCTACCGCGGCCCCTACCGCCCCGGCCTCGATCCGGCGGCCTTCCGGATCGGCCCCGGCGCCGCCCCGGGCGCCACCCTCTACGCGATCAAGGTCTTCGGCTGCCAGGGCTCCACCGACCAGCTCGCGCACGCCCTCGACCTGGCCGCCGACCCGAACCAGGACGGCGACCTCACCGACCACCTGGACGTGGTCAACCTCTCCCTCGGCAGCGACTTCGGCGACCCGGCCGACGCCGACGCGCTGGCCGCCGACAAGCTCGCCGAGGCGGGCACCGTGGTGGTCGCCTCGGCCGGCAACGACGGCGACGTCCACGGGGCCGGCGGCAGCCCCGGGGTGGCCGCCCGGGCGATCGCGGTGGCCGCCTCGGTGGGCGGCCACGGCGACGCCGACGGGGTGCGGGTGCTGGCCCCACCCGCGCTGGCCGGCCTGCTGCCCGCGCACTGGAGCGCCCGCTACCGCGACTGGAGCACCGCCGAGGTGGCCGGCGAGCTGGCCCGCCCCGCCGCCGACCTGGACGGCTGCGCCCCCTTCGACGCGGCCGACGCGGCCCGGCTGCGCGGCAAGGTGGCGCTGCTCGACTGGGCGGTCGAGGACGCCGACCGGGGCTGCGGCTCCACCCCGCGCGCCGACCACGCGGCGGCCGCCGGCGCGCTCGGCGTGCTGCTCGCCGCCGACGGTGACCACCTCGGCGAGGTCAGCGGCGACGAGAGGATCCCCGAGGCGATCCTGGCCCGGGCCGAGGGCGAGCGGCTGCGCGCGGCGCTGGGCGGCGGTGCGGTCGGCGTCGAGCTGGCCGCGCCCGGCAACCCGCTGCACGGCGCGGTCGCCCAGGACCAGCCCGAGCGGATCGACACCGTGGCCCGGTTCAGCTCGCGCGGCATCGGGCAGGCCGGGGTGGTCAAGCCCGACCTGGCCGCGCCCGGCGAGACCATCTGGTCGGCCAAGGCCGGCAGCGGCAGCCAGGGCACCCGCGAGGACGGCACCTCGATGGCGGCCCCGCACGTGGCCGGGATCGCGGCGCTGGTGCGTGCCGCGCATCCGACCTGGAGCGTGGCCGAGGTCAAGGCCGCGCTGATGAACACCGCCACCGACGTGCGCGCCACCGACGCGCGCGCCGTCCCGGGCGGCGCCGCGCCGGCGCTCGGCCCCGAGCGGGTCGGGGCCGGCCGGGTCCGCGCCGACCTGGCCGTCGCCACCCCCGCGGTGGCCTACGCGGCCGGGGACGCCGGGCAGGTCGGGCTCTCCTTCGGCCCGGTGCCGGTCACCGGTCCGCTCACCCTGACCAGGGAGGTGACGGTGCGCAACCTCTCCGCCGCGCCGCTCTCCTACCGCACGGGCTACCAGGCCGCCACCGAACTACCCGGCGCGGCCTTTCGTCTGACGCCTGATCAGCTGACCGTGGCACCGGGGGAGAGCGGCACCGTCCGGGTCGTGCTGAGCGCCGCCGGCTCCCTGGACCGGGTCCCCGATCCGAGCCTGGTGCTGACCCAGGCCGGGCGGGCCAGGTCGTTCCGGGGCGAGCTCTCCGGCGAGCTGCTGCTCACCCCCGTGGCGGCCGGGCCGCCGGTGCTGCGGGTGCCGCTCTTCGCCGCGCCCCGGGCGGCCTCCGAGCTGACCGCCACGGTCCTGGGCAGCCCGGGCGCCGAGCCGGCCAGGATCGCCATCACCGGCACCCCGGCCCGCACCGGAGGCGGGACGGCCTCCCTGGTCAGCGCCTTCGCGCTGGGCGGCGAGGCCGAGCGCCGGCCCGACTGCGCGGCCGGCACCCCCGGCACCCCCGGCACCCCCGGCACCGGTGGTCCCGGTGGTCCCGGTGGTCCCGACCCCGGCAGCCCGAGCAGCCCCGTGCCCGGCAGCCCGAGCGGCCCGAGCGGCGACAGCCACGGCAGCGCCGCCGGGCCCGCCCGGGCCCGCTGCGCCGAGCGGCCGCTGGACCGTGCCGCCGACCTGCGCGCGGTCGGCGCGGCCAGCGACGCCCCGACCGTCGGCGCGGCCGACGCCACCCTCTACCTGGCCGCCACCAGCTGGGCCCCCTCGGCCGGCCCGGTGGCCGCCGTCGCCGTCCGGGCCGCACTCGACACCGACGGGGACGGCCGACCCGACGCCCTGGTCCTGGCCGACCGGCTGCCCGGCAGCGATGTCCTGGTGGCCCGGCTGCTGGACGCCCGCACCGGGCGCCAACTCGACGTCCAGCCGCTGAACGCCCGGTGGGGAGAGACCGACACCGATCTGCTGGACAGCGACACCGTCGTCCTGCCGATCCGGCTCGCCGCACTGCCCGGCCTGCCGGCCGCCGGCGGCCGGATCCACTACGCCATCTGGACCGGTCAGGTCGGCGCGGCGCCCGACCCGGCGCACGCGCTCTCCTCGATCGGCCTGAGCCAGGGGCGCCCCGCGCTGGAGATCGACCCGCTGCATCCCGCGCTGGACATCCGCCTCTCGGTGGGGGGAGCGAGCGCCCTGCTCCGACCGGAGCTCCCAGGCACCCTGCTGGAGGTGCGCCGCGCGGCGCCGGGCCCGGCCCGGCTGCTGCTGGTCCACCACCTCAACGAGGACGGGCGGCGGGCCCAGCTGATCACCCTGCCGGCCGGCTGACGCCGCGCCGCCGCCACCAGGCCCAGCCGGTCACCAGCACCCAGGCCCCGAGCGCGCCGGCCGCCACCCGCAGGCCCGGCGCCAGCCCCGGCTGCCGGTAGGAGCAGGCGAGGCTCCCGGCGCCGCTCCCCAGCGGCACCGCGAGCAGCCCCTCGGCCGACCCGGCCGCGACGGCCGGCCCGCCGTCCACCGCGCAGCGCCAGCCCGGCACGGCCGGCACCGCGAGCACGGCGGTGCCGGTGCTGCCGGGCGGCAGCCGGGCCGACAGGGAGTGGCCGCCCGCCCGCACCCGCGTGGCGCCGTGCGCGCGCAGCTCCCGCAGGGCGTCGGCCAGTGCCGCCTCGTCCAGGCAGGCGAAGGGCTCGGCCGGCACCTGGGTGGCCGGCTCGACCCGGACCGTCACCCGCACCACCCCGTCGGCCGGCACCGGGCCGAGCGCGATGACCGGCAGCGCCGTCGCGTCCTGCTCCCCGTGCGCGTCCAGCGAGCCGCCCGGCCAGGTCAGCCGGCCGGCGAGGTAGGGCGCGTAGAGGTAGGCCGCCCGTCCCGGGTCGCAGCGCGCGGTGAGCACCGTGCCGTCGCTGCCGGGCGGGGTGGTGGGCAGCGACCAGCCGCTGCGCCCGTGGTCGGTGGGCGCCGCCGGGCCGCCGCCCGGCACCAGTGCCGGGACCTGGTACACCGTCGCGCCGAGCAGCCGCTCCCGCCGCGCCCAGAGTGAGAGGCCGCCCGCCGGTGCGGCGGGGGGCACCGTCACCAGCGGTGCGGCGGGGCCGCGGAGTTGCGTCAGATCGGGCTGCAGCGAGGCGGTGATCCCGAAGAGCGCCTGCCCGACCGGATCGGCGAAGCTGAGCGTCTGCCGCCCCTGCCGCAGCCGGCCGGCGCCCAGCCCGTGCAGCGCCTGCGCGGTGGCCTGCGGCAGGTAGTCGCTGCGGTAGCCGCCGCCCTCGCCGCCCAGCAGCATCGGGTCGTTGCCGGTGAAGACGTGCGGCCCGGGGTCGCTGCGCCCGGCCGGCCAGCTGTCGGCCGCCCGCACCAGCTGCCGGGCCTGCCGCAGTTCCGCCGCCTCGGGCCCGGTCGCCGGTCGGTCGCGCTGCCGATCGGTCGGCCCCAGCAGGGTGTACGCGGCCCCGCCCGACCCGGCCAGCACGGCGCAGCCCAGCACGGCCGTCGCCAGCCGGGGTGATCTCCCCAGGCCCCACAGCGCCGCCACCGCCACCGGCACCCCGAGACCCAGCAGCAGCCAGGCCGCCGCCCCGCCGCCGCCCCGCCCGTGGGTCAGCGCGGCCGGCAGCGCGAGCAGCGCCACCCCGCCGCCCAGCGCGAGCGGGGTGGGCCGGTGCGCCAGGCAGGTCCAGGCCGCCATGGTCAGCAGCCCGCTCAGCACGAAGGTCGACCGGTACGGGTCGCCCTCCGGCGCGTTCGACAGGTGCCAGAGCAGCAGGGCGGGGCGCCACGCGAAGGAAGCCGCGCCCAGCACCAGCGCGCCTGTCCAGGCCAGCCGCTCGGCCGCGCGCACCCCGCGGTTGAACGGCAGCGCCGCCACCAGCAGCAGGCCCAGCACGCCGGTGAAGACCTGCGGCAGCGCCCGGGCGGTGAGGCCGCCGGGCAGCAGTTGGGCCAGGTAGTCGCCGAGGCCCGGGGGAGCGGGGCGCAGCACGGCGGCGGGTACCGCGGCGCGGCCGGCCTCGAAGGTCACCCAGAGCACCGGCGTGGCCGCCGCGATCCCGACCGCCGCCATCGCCAGCGCCCGCCCCAGCACGCGCAGCCGCTCCCGGACCGGCCGCCGGTCCAGCAGCAGCCGCAGCACCAGCACCAGGCCGGCTCCGAGCGAGGCGGTCGCGGCGGTGTAGAAGTCGCCGACCCAGGCCAGCGCGACGGCCGCCGCGCCCAGCGGCCAGCCGGTGCGCCGCAGGCAGCGGTCGGCGGCCAGGCAGAGCATCGGCAGCGAGACCAGCCCCCAGAGCCAGGCCGGCTGCTCCACCCCGTCCACCAGCACCCAGGCGCAGAGCCCGTAGCCGGTGGCGAGCAGCGCCCGCAGCCACCCCGGGCCCGGGTGCAGCCGCCCGAGGAAGACGGTCATCAGCGCGGTGGCCAGCCCGATGCTCAGCAGGGTGCCGAGGAAGACGGCCAGGCCCACCTGATCGCGCGGGAAGAGCAGCACCAGCAGCGAGAAGGGGTTCAGCAGCCCGCTCATCAGGTCGGGCAGGAACGGCACGCCGTACCCGCTGTTCCAGTTGAGCAGCAGGTCGCCGCCGCCCTGCCCGTGCAGCAGGTCCCAGAGGTGCGTGTGCAGCGGCACCACCTGCTCCGCCAGCACCGTGCCGGGCCGGGGCCCGTGCCCGAACGGATACGCCCCCCGCGCTCCGAGCGCCAGCGCGTACGCCCCCATCGCCAGCCCCGCCGCCCCCAGGGGCGCCCGCCTCTCCCGCATAGCGACATCATCCGGGACACGTTCGGGTGATCCCGCCTCAGGACCCGCCGGGTAGCCTGAACTGGATCGCCAGAATCTCTCGCACGGGAGCAATGATGAGCGTCGAACCGTTCCCGGACTGGCTCCGGCCGCCCGTCGGCGGCTGGACGGCCGATGACCTGGACCGGCTCCCGGACCTGCCTCCGCACACGGAGCTGATCGACGGGAGCCTGATCTTCGTGAGCCCGCAGACCACGTCTCACTCGCTGATGATCCGGGTGCTTGAGCGTGCGCGCTGGAGCGTGCCGCTCCCGCGGGCTGGGAGGTCTGGCGGGAGATGACCGTGAAGCTCGACGAGCGGAACCGGCCCGAGCCCGAGCTACGTCCCCACCGGCATCTTCCACGACCGCCTGACCGTGGAGCACCCCTTCCCGCTCGACGTCCCGCTGACCATCCGTCCGGATAGTGGACGGAAGATGTCATCCCCTGGGACGCAGGAGTAGCGTTCCCGGCATGTCTCGCACCCTTCGTCTCGCAGTGATCCCCGGTGACGGCATCGGCCAGGAAGTCGTCGCCGAAGGCCTCAAGGTGCTCACCGCCGCGCTCCCCGGCGACGTGAAGCTGGAGACCACCGAGTACGACCTCGGCGCCCGCCGGTACCACGCGACCGGGGAGACCCTGCCCGACACCGTGCTGGCGGAGCTGAAGTCGCACGACGCGATCCTGCTCGGCGCCATCGGGGACCCGTCGGTCCCGTCCGGGGTGCTGGAGCGGGGGCTGCTGCTGAAGCTGCGCTTCGCCTTCGACCACCACATCAACCTGCGCCCGGGCAAGCTCTTCCCGAACGTGCCGTCGCCGCTGGCCGGCGACCCCGAGATCGACTTCGTGGTGGTCCGCGAGGGCACCGAGGGCCCCTACGTGGGCAACGGCGGCTCGCTGCGCACCGGCACGCCGCAGGAGGTGGCCACCGAGGTCAGCCTCAACACCGCCTTCGGCATCGAGCGCGTGGTCCGCGACGCCTACCGCCGCGCCGCCGCCCGCCCGCGCAAGAAGCTGACCCTGGTCCACAAGAACAACGTGCTGGTGCACGCCGGCCACCTGTGGACCCGGATCTTCCAGCAGGTCGGCCAGGACTTCCCCGAGGTCACCACCGACTACCTGCACGTGGACGCGGCGACCATCTTCTTCGTCACCCAGCCCGAGCGGTTCGACGTGATCGTCACCGACAACCTCTTCGGCGACATCCTGACCGACCTGGCCGCCGCCGTGACCGGTGGCATCGGCCTGGCCGCGAGCGGCAACATCAACCCCTCCGATGAGTTCCCCTCGATGTTCGAGCCGGTGCACGGCTCCGCCCCGGACATCGCGGGCCAGGGCAAGGCCGACCCGACCGCCACCGTGCTGTCGGTCGCCCTGCTGCTGGACCACCTCGGCTTCACCACCGAGGCGGCCGCGGTCGAGGCGGCGGTCGCCGCCGACCTGGCCGAGCGCACCGGCACCCGCACCACCACCGAGGTCGGCGACGCGCTCGCCGCCCGAGTAGCCGGCTGACGGGCCGGGCCGGGAGGCGGAACGAGGCGCCCTTCGAGGCGTGACAACCCCACAGCTGTTCGGCACGGCCCCTTAGATGCGAGTATCAACAGTGGGCCGTGCCTTCGGCGTACCCGGGGGTCCCCCGACCCGCCGCCGGATGGCGGTCAACGGCCCTGACCAACCCCACGGTGAAGGACAGAAGCCATGACCACGCCCACCCAGGCGCCCATCACGTTCGAGCTCAAGCCCTCCGCGCACCCGCTGTCGGCGGCGGAGCGCGAGGCGCGGCTGGCGAACCCCGGTTTCGGCCGGATCTTCACCGACCACATGGTCACCATCCGCTGGACCGAGGGCCGCGGCTGGCACGACGCCCAGCTCACCCCGTACGCGCCGCTGGAGATGGACCCGGCGAACATGACCCTGCACTACGGGCAGGCGATCTTCGAGGGCCTCAAGGCCTACCACCAGCCCGACGGCTCCGTCGCCACCTTCCGCCCCGAGTCCAACGCCACCCGCTTCCAGGCCTCGGCCCGCCGCCTGGCGATGCCCGAGCTGCCCACCGAGGCCTTCGTCAAGGCCGTCGAGCTGCTGGTCCAGCAGGACCGCGGGTGGGTGCCCACCGAGGCCGAGCAGAGCCTCTACCTGCGGCCCTTCATGTTCGCCACCGAGATCGGCCTCGGGGTCCGCCCGGCCAACGAGTACCTCTTCGTGGTGATCGCCTCCCCGGCCGGCGCCTACTTCCCCGGTGGCGTCAAGCCGGTCTCGGTCTGGCTCTCCGAGGAGTACGTGCGCGCCGCCCCCGGCGGCACCGGCGCCGCCAAGTGCGCGGGCAACTACGCCGCCTCCCTGGTGGCCCAGGCGCAGGCCGCCGCCCAGGGCTGCGACCAGGTGGTCTGGCTGGACGCCGCGGAGCACAAGTGGATCGAGGAGATGGGGGGGATGAACCTCTACTTCGTCTTCGGCGAGGGCGAGGACGCGAAGATCGTCACCCCCGCGCTCTCCGGCGCCCTGCTGCCCGGCATCACCCGCGACTCGCTGCTCACCATGGCCGCCGACCTCGGCTACGCCACCGAGGAGCGCAAGATCTCCACCGACGAGTGGAAGCAGGCCAACGCCGACGGCACCCTCACCGAGGTCTTCGCCTGCGGGACCGCCGCCGTGATCACCCCGGTCGGCTCGGTCAAGTCCGCCCGCGCCGACTGGACCGTGGGCAAGGGCGAGCCCGGCCCGGTCACCATGCGCCTGCGCGAGACCCTGCTCGGCATCCAGGGCGGCACCGTGGCCGACACCCACGGCTGGCTGCACCCCATCGCCTGAGCCGTTGGACCGTTCCTCCCGGGCGCCCTGCGGGGGCGGGGCGCCCGGGGGTGGGTAACCCCGAAGTGTTCCGCTTCTGACACCCCGTCCCGGATCGCGAGACGTCCCGCCCACCCCGCGGAACCTGTGCCAGACTGCGAACGTGTCCTCGCTCGCGCTCATTATTAGCAGCAGGCGCGCCGGTCCGCAGTGACCGTTCCGCAGTGAACCCCGCGGGACGAGCACAGCGTCACACGACCCGCGCGCAGACCTCTCGCACCCGCGAGGGGTCTTTTGTTTTGCCCCGTCGAGCCCACCCCACGCCGACCGGGCAGGACCAGGACCACCGGCGCCGCCCACCAGGCGGGCACGGATTCCCGGTGGCGCGCGGGACAGTGGACAGTGGAGCCGGGAGGACCGACTCCGGCAGCAGCAAGCAGCAGCAGACTCTCCCCGAACGGAGAAACCAGGGCCATGACCGACGGCAGTACGCGTCACCCCGACGACAGCTTCCACGTCTTCGACACCACCCTGCGCGACGGCGCGCAGCGCGAGGGCATCAACCTCACGGTGGCCGACAAGCTGACCATCGCACGGCACCTGGACGATTTCGGGGTCGGGTTCATCGAGGGCGGCTGGCCCGGCGCCAACCCCCGGGACACCGAGTTCTTCGCCCGGGCGGCCGCCGAGCTGGACCTCAAGCACGCGCGGCTGGTCGCCTTCGGGGCCACCCGGCGGGCCGGCGGCAACGCGGCCGAGGATCCGCAGCTCGCGGCGCTGGTCGACTCGGGCGCCCCGGTGATCACCCTGGTCGCCAAGTCCCACGACCGGCACGTGGAGCTGGCGCTGCGCACCACGCTGGAGGAGAACCTGGAGATGGTCCGGGACAGCGTGGCCTACCTGCGCTCCCGCGACCGCCGGGTCTTCGTCGACTGCGAGCACTTCTTCGACGGCTACCGGGCCAACCGCGAGTACGCCCTCGCCGTGGTCCGCACCGCCCACCAGGCCGGCGCGGACGTGGTGGTGCTCTGCGACACCAACGGCGGGATGCTGCCCGGCGGGGTGCGCGAGATCGTCGCCGACGTCCTCGCGCAGTGCCGGACCTATTCGGCCGGCGCCCGGCTCGGCATCCACGCCCAGGACGACACCGGCTGCGCGGTGGCCAACACGTTGGCCGCCGTGGACGCCGGCGCCACCCACGTGCAGTGCACCGCGAACGGCTACGGCGAGCGGGTCGGCAACGCCAACCTCTTCCCGGTGGTGGGCGCGCTGGAGATCAAGTACGGACGGCGGGTGCTGCCGCTGGGCAAGCTGGCCGAGATGACCCGGATCTCGCACGCCATCGCCGAGGTGGTGAACCTGACCCCGTCCACCCACCAGCCCTACGTCGGGGTCTCGGCCTTCGCGCACAAGGCCGGCCTGCACGCCTCCGCGATCAAGGTCGACCCGGACCTCTACCAGCACATCGACCCCGAGCTGGTCGGCAACACCATGCGGATGCTGGTCTCCGACATGGCCGGGCGGGCCTCGGTCGAGCTCAAGGGCAGGGAACTGGGCTACGACCTGTCCGCCGACCGCGACCTGGTCGGCCGGGTGGTCGCCAGGGTCAAGGCGCAGGAGAACCTCGGCTTCACCTACGAGGCGGCCGACGCGTCCTTCGAACTGCTGCTCCGTGACGAGGTGAACGGCAACCGGGACCGCTTCTTCACCCTGGAGTCCTGGCGGACCATCAGCGAGCAGCTGGCGGGTGGGCGGGCGGGCGACGAGGCGACCGTGAAGCTCTGGGCCAAGGGCGAGCGGATGATCGCCACCGGTGAGGGCAACGGCCCGGTCGACGCCCTGGACAAGGCGCTGCGGGCCGCCCTGGAGCGGATCTACCCGCAGCTGGCGAAGCTGGAGCTGGTCGACTACAAGGTGCGGATCCTGGAGGGCGAGCACGGCACGGCCTCGCGCACCCGGGTGCTGGTCGAGTCCACGGACGGCAGCGCCACCTGGTCCACGGTCGGCGTCGCGGACAACGTGATCGCGGCCTCCTGGCTCGCGCTGGAGGACGCCTACACCTACACCCTGCTCAAGGCCGGCCTGACGCCGGAGGCCTGACCCGGCGCCTGACCCGGCGCCTGACCTGGTGGCCGGGACCCCGAGCCCACGGGATCCCGGCCACCGGGTCAGCGCGGCCCGGTCAGCGCAGCCGGGCGAGTAGCGCGTGTTCGACCAGGGTGATCAGGGCGCTCTTGGCGCTGTCCCGGCGCCTGGCGTCCAGGGTGATGATCGGTGTGTCGGGGCCGAGTTGGAGCGCCTCGCGGACCTCGTCCGGGGTGTGCGCCTGGTGCCCGTCGAAGCCGTTGAGGGCGACGACGAAGGGCAGGCCGCTGTTCTCGAAGTAGTCGAGGGCGGGGAAGCAGTCGGCCAGGCGGCGGGTGTCGACCAGGACGACGGCGCCGATGGCGCCGCGCACGAGGTCGTCCCACATGAACCAGAAGCGGTCCTGTCCGGGGGTGCCGAACAGGTAGAGGATGAGGTCCTCGTCCAGCGTGATGCGGCCGAAGTCCATCGCCACCGTGGTGGTGGTCTTGCCCGCGGTGTGGGTCAGATCGTCGATGCCCGCCGAGGCGGAGGTCATGACGGCCTCGGTGCGCAGCGGGTTGATCTCGGAGACCGCGCCGACGAGGGTGGTCTTGCCGACGCCGAAGCCACCCGCGACAACGATCTTCGCGGAGGTGGTGGCACGGGCGGCGGCCGCGGGGCTAGAGCTTGCGAAGTCCACTGAGGACCCTTTCGAGCAGCGTGACGTCGGGCTGGTTGCCGGATTCGCCCCCGGCGGCGGGCTGGTGGATGGCGACCAGGCCGGCTTCTGCCAGGTCGGCCACGAGGATCCGGGCCACCCCGAGCGGCAGCGAGAGCAGCGCGGAGACCTCGGCCACCGACTTCACCTCGGTGGCGCAGAGCGTGCAGATCCGCTGGTGCTCGGGCAGCAGGGTGGCCAGCCGGGCCTGGTCGACACTGGCCGAGACCAGGGCCTCCAGGGCCAGTTCGTAGCGCGGTCTGGTCCGGCCGCCGGTCATCGCGAACGGCCGGATCAGCGGGCCGCTGTCCATCTCGTCCTCGGGCGCCTGCGGCCCCTGGTGGGCCCGCGCGGCCTGCGGATCCTGCTGCGGGAGGGGACGGCCGTACGAGGCGCCGTACTGGCCGTACTGCGCTCGGCCGTAACTCTGGCCGTGGCCTGCGCCGGGCGTCCCGAACGCGTCGTGGCCGGTGCCGGGGTACGGGACTCCGTACTGGCCCTGCCGATCGTCGGGCGATGTCACGGTTCCTCTCCTCACAAGATGCGGCGGTGCGGTGCAAGGTGCGGACGCGGCCTCGGGTGGGACCGAGGCCGGTGGTGCGAGGTGCCGGTACAGAGCCTGAAGCCGAGCCCGTCGCCACGGGATCGAAAAGGGGGCGGCTGGATACTACAAGTACTACGACGGTGACGGCATGCCTTCACCGGGGTGCCCGACGGACCGTCAGGAGCATACGGTGGTCCGTCAGAAGACCTCCTCCGAAAACCTGCTGACCGGCCGTCAGCATACTGACGGCCGGTCAGCAGGGCAGTCTCAGTGCAGGAGGCTGCCCTGGAGTTCGGCGCGCAGGGCGGGGGTGAGGACGGCGCCGGCGCGGTCGACCAGGAGGGCCATCTCGTAGCCGACCAGGCCGATGTCGGAGTCGGGGGAGGCGAGGACGGCGAGGGAGGAGCCGTCGCTGACGGCCATCAGGAAGAGGAAGCCTCGTTCCATTTCGACGACGGTCTGGTTGACGTCGCCGCCTTCGAAGATCCGGCTGGCGCCGGAGGTGAGGGAGGTGAGGCCGGAGGCGACGGCGGCGAGTTGGTCGGCGCGGTCGCGCGGGAAGCCTTCGGACATGGCGAGCAGGAGCCCGTCGGCGGAGACCACCACTGTGTGGGACACCCCGGGGGTGTTGTCCACGAAGTTGGTGATCAGCCAGTTCAGGTTCTGTGCGGCCTGGCTCATCTGGGTCAACTCAACGCTCCTGGTGGTTCGAGCCGCCGAAGAGATCGGTGCTGTCGTTCTGCTGTCCGCGTCCGGGGCGGTCCGGCTGGGACATGTCCTGGTGGTCGATCCGGAAGCTACCGGTCTGACCGTCGGCGCCGGCGTTGCGGCCCTGCTCCACGCCGCGGCGCAGGTTGGTCAGCCGGCCGCGCACCTCCTCGGGGCTGCGGGAGACCTGCGGGCCTTCCGAGGCGGCGGGCTTGGCGTTGCCGGGGACCAGGTTCTGCCGCGGCACGCGGCGCGGCAGACCGGAGCCGGTCACCCCGCCGGCGGCCGGCTCGCGGACCTGCTCGGCCCGCTGCCAGGCGCCGTCGTTCGCCGACTGCCAGGCGGCCTGGCCGGTCGGACCGGTCGGACCGGTCGGGCCGGAGCTGCCGAGCCCGGACACCTGGTGGCCGCGCGCGTCGACCTCCTCGGTGCCCGAGGTGTCCTTGGCGCCGGTGAACCAGTTCGGCTGCTCCCCGGAGTCGAGGTCGCCGATCGAGCGGGCGCCGAGCCCGCCGGCCAGCTGCTGGCCGGGGCGGCGCAGCGGCAGCCCCGAGTCCAGCGAGGGGGCCGGAGCGGCGGCCGGCAGCGCCGGTGCCTCGTACGGGTGGCCGGCGGCCGTCTCCTGACCGCGCTGGTCGCGCGGAGCGAAGCCGTCGAAGCCGGTCGGGGCGGGCTGGTAGGCGGCGGGCTGCTGGTAGCCGTTGCCCTGGTAGCCACCGTCCTGGTAGCCGCCGTCCTGGTACTCGTAGGGCTGCTGGGCGTTCTGGTCGGTGTAGTAGCCGCCCTGCTCGTAGCCCTGCTGCCCGTAGTCCTCGTAGGGCTGCTGGTAGCCGGGCTCGGCGTACTGCTGGTCGCCGTAGTAGCCCTGGTAGCCGCCCTGCTCGTGGTTCTGGGCCGGGTAGCCCTGCTGGGCGTAGGTCGCCGGCTGCTCGTACTCGGTCTCGGCCTCGACGAACTCGGCCTCGACGTAGTCCGGGTCGCCGGCCCCGGGGCCGGCCTCGGCGAACTCCGGTGCGTTGAAGTCCTGCTGGCCGAACTCCTGCGCGTTGAACTCCTGCGCGTTGAAATCCTGTTGGCCGAACGGCGACTCGCCCGACAGCTCGCCGTGCTCGTCCGGGCCGGCCTCCAGCGCCGCGCGGCGGCGCTCGTCCAGCCGCAGCGAGCGCTGCATCGAGTCCAGCGCGGGGCTGAACCCGCCGGCCCCGCCGCCGAGCGCCAGGTTGTCGTCGAAGCCCAGCTCGGCGGCGCTGCGCGGAGCGGCGAACGCCTCCTGCCCCCAGCTCGGCTGCGGCTCCTGCTCGGCGAAGATCCGCGAGACGGTGAACTCCTCCTCCGGCTCCGGCATCGCGCGCATCTGGGTGAGCGCGGCCGGGAGCATGACGAGGGAGGTGGTGCCGGCCGACTCGCCCGAGGGGCGCAGCTGGACCCGGATGTCGTGCCGGTCGGAGAGCCGGCCGACCACGAACAGGCCCATCCGGCGCGAGATCGAGGCGTCGACCGTGGGCGGCTCGGCGAGCTTCTCGTTGATCTCGGCGAAGTCCTCGGCGGTCAGGCCGATGCCCTTGTCGTGGATCTCGACCAGCACGCGGCCGTCCGGCAGCCGGGTCGCGTTGACGTTGACCCGGGTCTGCGGGCTGGAGAAGGAGGTGGCGTTCTCCAGCAACTCGGCGAGCAGGTGGACGAGGTCGGTCACGGCGGCGCCGATCACCTCGGCCTCGGGGATGCCGGAGAGCTCGATGCGCTCGTACTGCTCCACCTCGGAGGCGGCGGCGCGCAGCACGTCGACCAGCGGGACCGGGGTGTTCCAGCGGCGGCCCGGCTCCTCGCCGGCGAGGACCAGCAGGTTCTCACCGTTGCGGCGCATGCGGGTGGCGAGGTGGTCCAGCTTGAAGAGGTTCTCCAGCTGGTCCGGGTCGGCCTCGTTGTTCTCCAGGTCGGTGATCAGCGCCAGCTGGCGCTGGATCAGGCCCTGGCTGCGGCGCGAGAGGTTGGAGAAGATCGCGTTCAGGTTGCCGCGGAGCAGGGCCTGCTCGGCGGCGAGCGCGACCGCCTGCCGGTGGACCTGGTCGAAGGCGCGGGCGACCTCGCCGATCTCGTCCCGGCCCCACAGGGCGATCGCCTCGACGTTGGTGTCCACCCGGTCCGGGTCGGTCTTGGAGAGCTTCTCGACCAGGTCGGGCAGCCGGGTGTTGGCGATCTCCAGCGCGCTGGTGTTGAGCACGCGCATGCCCAGGATCATCGAGCGGGCGATGAAGCCGGTGAGCAGGCCGGCCAGTACCAGCGAGGCGATCACGATCGAGGCGTTGAGGATGGCGTCGGTCTGCGCGCCGTCCTTGGCGGTGACCGCGTCGCCGACGACGCTGCCGAGCAGCTGGGTCTCGGTGGCGCGCAGCGGGCCGATCTCGCTGGCGGTGGCCTGCACCCAGTTCTCCGGCGTCAGGCCGGCCGCCTTGGCGTCCGCGGCGGCCGCGGCGGCCACGTCCTGGCCGTCGGACATGCCGGCCTGGGCGGCGGCCTGGTAGGCCAGGCCGATGTTCATCAGCCCGTTCATGGTCGGCAGCGACGTCTTGTCGGGCATCCGCAGCGGCAGGTGGGTGTCGGCGGTCGCCTGGGTGACCAGGGCGTTGGCGTACACGTGGCTGTCGTCGGCCGAGGCGCCGTTCTGGAAGGCGCTCAGCGAGTTCTGCTCGATGCTCGAGGCGACCAGCAGGTCCTGGATCAGCTGGGTGTTCTCGTACTTGGTGGTCCGCTCGGCGGCGATGCCGACCAGCAGCATCAGCATCTGGGCGCGCTGGGCCGAGGCGTAGGCCTTGGTCTGCGACATGTTGTAGATGGCGCGGCCGCGGTTCACCCCGGCGGCGCTGCCTGCGCCGACCGAGCTGTCGATCGAGAGCAGCGGGTCGATCAGCGTCGAGTAGGCGTTGCCCGTCGCGCTGGCGAAGAGGTGCACGCTGTAGGCGTTGGTCCGCAGGCTCGCCAGCGAGGCGACGTTGTTCTCGAAGGCGTAGTCGTCCTGCGCGATCTCGGGGTCGCCGCTGACCTTGGCGTAGGCGGTCCGGTAGGCGGCCAGCTTCTGGTCGGTGGCGGAGCGCAGCTGGGCGACGGTGCCGTTCGGGTCCTGGCCGGTGAGCAGCGGGGCGAGGGTGAGGTCGCGCTCGTTCTCCAGCGCGTCGGCCAGGTTGGTCGCCGCCTGGGCCAGCTTCGCGGTCTGCTCGGCCCTGCTGGCCTTGACGTAGTCGTCGAACGAGGTGTTGACGCGCATGCCGCCGAAGACCAGCGCGATGGTGACCGGGATCAGCATGATCGCGACCAGCCGGACCGGCACCCGCCAGTTGCGGAAGGCGAGGAACTCGTACCGGCTGGTCCCCGTTGGACGGTCATCACCGCCCGCGCTGATCACCTCGGGCCCGGAGCCGGCCGGCCGGCCGGGGGCACCGGAGTTGGCCAGCGGCGGACGCTCGGTGTTCGCCGCGAAGGGGGAGAACCCGGCAGTGCTCTGGCCGCTGCGGTCCGTCTCGCGGGGCTCGGAGCGCCGCTGCGGGGTGACTGGCTGCTTACGCCTCACTCGACAACAACCTCTCGGCCGCTTGGCGGCCATGGATCTATCCAGCGGCTACCCCTGGCCGCAGCCCGCTGCTGGGTGGAACTGCCGTGGGTCAATTCGGGGTAGCTGGAATTTCAGCACGTGCGGGAGAACGGGACAAACAGGTCTGGTCGCAGGCCCACCGAGGAACAATTCGGACAATCGCTGACAGGAGCGGCGAAACCAGTGGATGCTGTAATCCGAGTGAACCTGAGTGACTACGGTGTGTCACGAAAAGGTCCGAAATGCCTACCGAACCGTTATGCGATCCACAGAACCTGTTATGTGACGTACAGAACGGGGACCCCGGTGGTTCGGGGCCCCCGTCCGGGTCAGCGCAGCCGGGCGAGCAGCGCGTGTTCGACCAGGGTGATCAGGGCGCTCTTGGCGCTGTCCCGGCGCCTGGCGTCCAACGCGATGATCGGTGTGTCGGGGCCGAGTTGGAGCGCCTCGCGGACCTCGTCCGGGGTGTGCGGCTGGTAGCCGTCGAAGCCGTTGAGGGCGACGACGAAGGGCAGGCCGCTGTTCTCGAAGTAGTCGAGGGCGGGGAAGCAGTCGGCCAGGCGGCGGGTGTCGACCAGGACGACGGCGCCGATGGCGCCGCGGACCAGGTCGTCCCACATGAACCAGAAGCGGTCCTGTCCGGGGGTGCCGAACAGGTAGAGGATGAGGTCCTCGTCCAGCGTGATGCGGCCGAAGTCCATCGCCACCGTGGTGGTGGTCTTGCCGGACACCTTGCTGATGTCGTCGATGCCCGCCGAGGCGGAGGTCATGACGGCCTCGGTGCGCAGCGGGTTGATCTCGGAGACCGCGCCGACGAGGGTGGTCTTGCCGACGCCGAAGCCACCCGCGACAACGATCTTCGCGGAGGTGGTGGCCCGGGTGGCCGCCGCGGGGCTAGAGCTTGCGAAGTCCACTGAGGACCCTTTCGAGCAGCGTGACGTCCGGAGTTCCGCCCGAGTCGCCGGCGGCGGCGGGTTGGTGGATGGCGACCAGGCCGGCTTCTGCCAGGTCGGCCACGAGGATCCGGGCCACCCCGAGCGGCACCTGGGCCAGGGCCGAGATCTCGGCCACCGACTTGACCTCCTGGCACAGCTGGACGATCCGCTGGTGCTCGGGCAGCAGGCCGGTGGAGCGGGCCGCGTTGCCGGTGGTGGAGATCAGGGCCTCGATGGCCAGCTGGTAGCGGGGCCGGGTACGACCACCGGTCATCGCGTACGGGCGCACCAGCGGCTGCTGCTCGTAGCCGCCGTTGTTCTGGTCGCCGTAGCCGGAGCCGTACCCGTTGCCGTACGAGCCGGCCGGTGTCGGGGGCGGGGTCATGCGCGATCCTCCTTGCACTGCGGCTGAAAACTGCGTCAGCTGTGGGGTAGGTCGCCGGGCCCGGTGGTACCGGGCCCGGCGGAGGGTGACGTGCGTCGTTGTCAGTGCAGGAGGCTGCCCTGGAGTTCGGCGCGCAGGGCGGGGGTGAGGACGGCGCCGGCGCGGTCGACCAGGAGGGCCATCTCGTAGCCGACCAGGCCGATGTCGGAGTCGGGGGAGGCGAGGACGGCGAGGGAGGAGCCGTCGCTGACGGCCATCAGGAAGAGGAAGCCTCGTTCCATTTCGACGACGGTCTGGTTGACGTCGCCGCCTTCGAAGATCCGGCTGGCGCCGGAGGTGAGGGAGGTGAGGCCGGAGGCGACGGCGGCGAGTTGGTCGGCGCGGTCGCGCGGGAAGCCCTCGGACATGGCGAGCAGGAGCCCGTCGGCGGAGACCACCACTGTGTGGGACACCCCGGGGGTGTTGTCCACGAAGTTGGTGATCAGCCAGTTCAGGTTCTGTGCGGCCTGGCTCATCTGACTCAACTCAACGCTCCTGGTTCTCAGTGCCGTAGCCGTAGCCGCCACGGCCGCCGTCCCCGAAGGGGTCCGGCGCGGCAGAACGGTAGTCGCCCTGTGCTGGGTCGGTACCGGCGGGGCGCCCGAAACCGTCGAACTGCTGTCCCTGGTCCGGCATTCCCTGCACCGGGATGCCCTGGGTCGCCTCGGCGCCCGCCCGGCGGCCCTGCTGGATGCCGCGGCGCAGGTTGGTCAGCCGGCCGCGCACCTCCTCGGGAGCCCGGGAGACCTGCGGACCGGTCAGCGGCGCCGCCTCGGCGGTGCCGGAGACCAGGTTGGCCTGGGGGGTGCGGCGGGGCAGCCCGGAGAGCGTGACCCCGTCCGAGGAGGGCTCGCGCACCTGCTCGGCGCGCCGCCAGCGCTCGTCGTTCGCGGACGGCCGCCACGGCGCGTCGCCAGGGCCCTGGCCGGGTCCGCCGAACGGCGCCCGGCCCTGCCCCGGTGCCTGCTGGCCCGGCGCTTGCTGGCCCTGGCCCGGTCCCTGCGGGGGCTGCGGCTCGGTGAAACCGGGTGCCGTGGTGCCCGGGCGCTGCGGCTGGTACGGCTGCGACCGCTCCTGCTGCTGCGCCTGCTGGCGCTCGGCCTGCTGCTGGTTCACCTGCACCGAGGCCATCCGGTTCGCGCCACCGGTGCGGACGCCCGGCTGCTCCTCCTCGCGTGGGCCGGCGGGTGCCGTCCCGCGCTCGGTGGCGCGGCGCGGCGGCAGCGCCATCGGCTGCTGCGGCTGCTGCGGGGCGACCTGCTGCGGGGCCTGCTGCTGGAACTGCGGCTGCTGCTGCGCGACCGGTCGCGGCGCGGGGTTGGCCACGCTCGGCAGCACCGGCTCGACGAGACCCAGGCCCAGCGGGTCGCGCGGGTCGATCTGGCTGGCCTCGAAGGCGGGCCTGGCGAACGGCACGGTGCTCTCGACCGGGGTCGGCGCGGGCGCGCCCTGGGCGATCACCGGCTGCTGAACGGTGGGCGGACCCTGCGGGTCGCCGACCGGCGCCTGCGGCCGCTGGGCCGGCTGCTGGCCGGGCTGCTGCTGGCCGGGCCGGACGGCCGGCCGTCCGGGGCGACCCGGCAGCGGCTGGCCGGGGCCCTGCTGGCCTTGCGGCCGGCCCTGGCCCTGACCCTGCTGAACGGGACCCTGCGGACCCTGGCCCTGCTGACCGGGAGCCTGCCGGCCCTGACCCGGCCGGCCGGGAGCCTGCTGCTGACCCGGGCCCTGCTGACCCGGGCCCTGCTGACCCGGGCCCTGCTGGCCGGGGCGGCGCTGCGGCAGTCCGCCGGGACGCCCGTTCGGGCCGACGTCGCCACGCACCCCGGGACCCTGGCCGCGGCCGTCCGCCCGGCCGTGCTGCGGCTGCTCGCCGGTCGGGTCCTGCGGCATCTGCTGACCCTGCGGGGCCTGCTGGCCCTGCTGCGGGGCCGGGGCCGGGGCACCGCGCCGGGGCAGGCCGGGGCCGCCCGCGGGCGCGCCGGGACGGCGAGCGCCCTGCTGCGGGCGTCCGGGCGGCGGAGTCTCCCGGAGCGACTGCCCGACCGCGCGGGTCGGCAGGCCGCCGGCGGGTGCCGTCGGCGCGGCCGGGGCACCGCCCTGGCCCGGGCCCTGCGGACCCTGGCCGAGCTGCGGGCGGCTTCCGCCACCCTCCGGCCGGGGGGAGCCCCACGGCGCGGCGGGCGGGCCGCCGCCCTGGCCGAGCGCCGGAGCCGGGGCACCGGGCAGCGTGCGCTGCTGACGCGGCGTCGGAGCGACCCCGCGCTGGCCCTTGCCGGGCAGGCCGCCCTGGCCCTGGCCGGGGCGCGGAGCGCGCCGGTCGGCCGAGTTGGTGACGTCCACCGGGAGCATGACCAGCGCGGTGGTGCCGCCGGAGTCGCTGGGGCGCAGCTGGATCCGGATGCCGTGGCGCAGCGAGAGGCGGCCGACCACGAAGAGGCCCATCCGGCGCGAGACCGAGACGTCCACCGTCGGCGGGTTGGCCAGGCGCTCGTTGATCTCGGCCAGGTCGTCGGGGGAGAGGCCGATGCCGGTGTCGTGGATCTCGACCAGCACCCGGCCGTCCGGCAGCGAGTGGCCGGTGACCCGGACCCGGGTCTGCGGGCTGGAGAAGGAGGTGGCGTTCTCCAGCAGCTCGGCGAGCAGGTGGACGAGGTCGTTGACCACGCGGCCCGCCACCTCGGCGGACGGGACGGTGGCGAGTTCGATGCGCTCGTACTGCTCCACCTCGGAGGCGGCGGCGCGCAGCACGTCGACCAGCGGGACGGGCCTGGTCCAGCGGCGGCCCGGGTCCTCGCCGGCGAGGACGAGCAGGTTCTCACCGTTGCGGCGCATGCGGGTTGCGAGGTGGTCCAGCTTGAAGAGGCTGGCCAGCTGATCGGGGTCGGCCTCGCGGCTCTCCAGTTCGGAGATCAGCGAGAGCTGGCGCTGGATCAGGCCCTGGCTGCGGCGCGAGAGGTTGGTGAACATCGAGTTGATGTTGCCGCGGAGCAGGGCCTGCTCGGCCGCCAGGCGGACCGCCTCGCTGTGCACCATGTCGAAGGCGTGCGCCACGTGGCCGATCTCGTCGGACGAGTCGATACCGACCGGTTCCACCGTGACGTCCACGTCGTGCGGGTCGCTCTCGGAGAGCGTCTTGACCAGCTCCGGCAGCCGCCGCTCGGCGACGTCCTCGGCCGCGGTCTGCAGCTTGGTCAGCGAGCGCACCATCGAGCGGGCCACCAGGGCGGCGCCGATCACGGCGACCAGCAGCACCAGCGCGACGACCACGCCGTTGAGGATCACGTCGTTGTCGGCCTGCGACTGCAGCGTCTGGGCCTCGTTCTTGAGGTTGTCCAGCAGCAGGCCCTCGATCGCGCGGTCCGCGTCGATCCGGACGCTCGACTGCTCGTACCAGTCCTCGTAGGTGCGCGGGTCGGCCTGCTTGATGCCGTTCAGGGTGAGCACCTGGCTGGCGTAGCGGTCGGCGAGGCTGATGTTGGTGTTGTACGACTGGCGGGCGCGCAGCTTCAGCGCGGCGGTGGTGCCGTAGATCGAGTTGAAGTTGGTGATCGCGTTGGAGTACGCGGTGCGCAGGCGCAGGCCGAAGCTCTGGTCCGAGTTGGACAGGTCGGCGCCGCCGGGGCGGGCCAGCGCGGCGCTGATCAGGGCGCGCTGCTCGGAGCTGCTCTCCTTCTCCTCGGAGAACTGCTCCAGCGCGCGGGTGGCCTTGACCAGGTCGGGGTTGGAGGAGCCGAGCGCGATGTCCTGGCTGATCGACAGCAGATCCTTGATGATCGTGTCGTAGCTGGTGACCGTCGCCTCGATGTTGTCCTTGTCGCCGTACGCGTTGGTGCGCGTGGTGGAGAGCAGCTCCATGTCGGTACGGACCTGCATCAGCAGCGAGTTGCCGCCGGACAGGTCGGTGCCGTCGAAGCTGTCGGCCCGCGCGTTGTACGCCTTGTTGGCCGCGTCGGTCGCCTTCTGCGCCTGGTCGACCTGCGCGTACTGCTTGGACTTGTCCTCGGTCAGCGGGCCGGCGCTGACGTCGCGCTCGGTCTGCAGCGCGTCCGCGAGCGCGGTGGCCTTGACCGCGAGGTCGCTCAGGTTGGTCATCTGGGCGAGCTGCTGCGAGCTCTGCGCCGAGCTGGAGATGCGCAGGCCACCGAGGACCAGCGCGACCACCACGGGGAGCAGCAGCAGGGCGATCAGGCGGGTGCGGATGCGCCAGTTGCGCATCCGCAGTCGGCCGAAACCGGTCGCGTTGCGGCGGCGGGTCAGCGAGACGCGCAGCCGGGCCCGTCCGTTGCCGCGGCCCTCGCCGTCCTCGTCGTCGAGGTCCGGCTCGACCTCACTGTCGCCGTTGGTCAGCCGGTCGCCCGGCACGGCGTCCGGGTCCGACTGCTGGGGGGCACCCAGGGGCTCCGGTGAATCCGGCTTGCCTGCCGCGGCGCCGCTACCCCTTTTGAAACGTCCCTGCACTGGCGTCGCAACCTCTGGACCGGGCGCCCCTCCGCGTTGCCGAGGACGGGCGGTGTCGAGTTTCGATTTCGGCAGACCCGGCTGATCCGGGAATGCACGTGTGCCGCCGTGGGTAGCTCTCCTGAGGACTGCGCCGGGCCCGAGGGGCGGTCGAAGGACCGCGGTTCGCGCCGCGCGCAGGGTCAAGGAGGGTCACCTCCGGCGGTTCGTGGCATTCCAGCACAGCCCGGGAACTCCAACAAGGGGCGGGGTGGCGACCGGGGTGGGGCTACCGAGTGCGCGCGGGGTCTCACGGACGGTGCGGCGCGGGCCGTGAATACGGCCCTTTTCGGACAGTTGGCGGTCCAACGGCCGGAACGCGCCGCCCCGGCAGGTTCCTGATATGCGTAGTACATCGGTTTTGTCGGAATTTACTTCTTGGGTGAAATATCCAATTTGCGAGCGTTCGGCAGGAAATTGTGAGCAAACTCACAGGCTAATGTGTAGCTTTGGTCACGGCGTCTGTGGAATGAGATCCCTACGCTGGGCCAGCGAGTCCCCGCCACCGGCCCACCCTGAATAGAAGGTGCAGAACCGATGTCCCAGAGCCCGGCCAAGTCGGCCACCAAGTCGACGCTCGTCGCCCGTTCGACGGCGAACCCGCGCCGGACGACGCTGGCGTCCCTGGAGGACTTCAGCCAGCTCCCCGGCGCCCGCGCCACGCTGGAGCCGATCGAGTACCCGGCCGAGCTGCCGACGAGCACCGCCAACCCGCGCCGCACCGTGCTGATGACGCTCCCCGGGCAGCAGCAGGGCTGAGCGCGGCCGCCCACCCGGCAGGTACCCCGAGGGCGCCGTCACCACTGGTGGCGGCGCCCTCGCCCGTAGGCCGGGCGATAGCCTGGAGCCGAATCGACACCGCGCCCCGAGAGGTTGCCCAGCCGTGCGAATTGCCAGGTTCTCTGTCCGAGAAGGGGGAGCGGCCGCCGCCGGCGTCTCCTTCGGTGTGGTCGAGGGCGACGCCGCCCAGCCGGAGTCGCTGGTGGTGCACGCCATGGCCGGCCACCCCTTCGGCACCCCCCAGCTGACCGGCGAGAGTTACCGGCTCGACCAGGTCCGCCTGCTCACCCCGATGCTGCCCAGCAAGATCGTCGCGGTCGGCCGCAACTACGCCGCGCACGCCGCGGAACTGGGCAACCAGGTGCCCGAGGTCCCGCTGACCTTCTTCAAGCCCTCCACGGCGGTGATCGGCCCCACCGAGTCGATCGCCTACCCGCCGTTCTCCAGCGACCTGCAGCACGAGGCCGAGCTGGCCGTCGTGATCGGCCGGATGTGCCGCGAGGTGCCGCCGGCCCGGGTGCCCGAGGTGGTCTTCGGCTACACCTGCGCCAACGACGTGACGGCCCGCGACGTCCAGCAGCGCGAGGGCCAGTGGGCCCGGGCCAAGGGTTTCGACACCTCGTGCCCGCTCGGCCCGTGGATCGAGACCGAGCTGGACCCGGCGGACCTGGCCATCACCTGCACGGTCAACGGCGAGCTCCGGCAGAGCGGGCGGACCTCGCAGCAGGTCCGCGGGGTCGCCGAGCTGGTCGCGCACATCTCCGAGGCCATGACGCTGCTCCCGGGCGACGTCATCCTCACCGGCACCCCGGCGGGTGTCGGGCCCCTGAACGTCGGCGACGAGGTCGCCGTCTCCATCGAGGGCATCGGCACTCTCGCCAACAAGGTCATCAAGCGAAATTGAGGCTGTAAGCGTGGTTACCACCGACCCGACCGTCCGGGTCCGTTTCTGTCCCTCCCCGACCGGCAACCCGCACGTCGGCCTGGTCCGCACCGCCCTGTTCAACTGGGCCTTCGCGCGCCACCACGGCGGCACCATGGTGTTCCGGATCGAGGACACCGACGCGGCCCGCGACTCCGAGGACTCCTACGACCAGCTGCTCGACGCGATGCGCTGGCTCGGCTTCGACTGGGACGAGGGCCCCGAGGTCGGCGGCCCGCACGCGCCCTACCGGCAGTCCCAGCGGATGGACATCTACGCCGACGTGGCCCGCCGGCTGCACGAGGCCGGGCACGCCTACGAGTGCTTCTGCAGCACCGAGGAGCTGGACGCCCGCCGCGAGGCCGCCCGGGCGGCCGGCCTGCCCTCCGGCTACGACGGCCTGTGCCGGACGCTGACCGAGGAGCAGAAGGCGATCTTCCGGGCCGAGGGCCGGCAGCCGATCCTGCGGTTCAAGATGCCCGAGAACACCATCGTCTTCGAGGACCTGGTCCGCGGCACCCTCAGCTTCGAGCCCAAGGACGTGCCGGACTACGGCCTGGTGCGGGCCAACGGCGCCCCGCTCTACACCCTGGTCAACCCGGTGGACGACGCCCTGATGGGGATCACCCACGTGCTGCGTGGCGAGGACCTGCTCTCCTCCACGCCGCGTCAGATCGCGCTCTACGCGGCGCTGGCGGAGATCGGCGTGGGCAGCGGCGCCACCCCGCGCTTCGGCCACCTGCCCTACGTCATGGGCGAGGGCAACAAGAAGCTCTCCAAGCGCGACCCGCAGGCCAACCTCAACCTGTACCGCGAGCGCGGCTTCCTGCCCGAGGGCCTGCTCAACTACCTGGCGCTGCTGGGCTGGTCGCTGGCCGAGGACCGGGACCGGTTCTCCATGGCGGAGCTGGTCGAGGCCTTCGACATCAGCAAGGTCAACGCCAACCCGGCCCGCTTCGACCTGAAGAAGTGCGAGTCGATCAACGCCGACCACCTGCGGCTGCTGGCGCCCGAGGACTTCGCCGGTCGGCTGGTGCCCTACTTGCAGGGGGCCAGCCTGCTGCCGGCCGAGCCGACGGCGGAGCAGCTGGAGTTGCTGGCCCAGGCGGCGCCGCTCACCCAGGAGCGGATGGTCGTCCTCTCCGAGGCGGTCGACATGCTCGGCTTCCTCTTCGTGGCCCCCGCCGACTTCGCGGTCAATGCCGAGGATGCGGCCAAGGTGCTGACCGCCGACGCCCGCCGGGTGCTCGAGGCCAGCGTCAAGGCGCTGACGGAGCTGGGCGACTTCACCCCCGAGCCGATCCAGGCCGCGCTGCGCGAGGCGCTGGTGGAGGGCCTGGGCATCAAGCCCAAGTTCGCCTTCACGCCGCTGCGGGTGGCCGTCACCGGCCGCCGGATCTCCCCGCCGCTCTTCGAGTCGATGGAGCTGCTCGGCCGTGCCGAGACGCTGCGCCGCCTCGGTGCCGCGCTGGACGGGCTGCCGAGCGCCTGACAGCCCGTCGGGCCTGGTCACGGCGAGCCGCTGTGACCAGGCCCGACGCCGGGCCTGCGGTTATCGATTTTGGAGCGGGGCCAGGCGTCGGGTAATGTTCTTTCTGCGCCGCCCGGGAGGGCACCGGCGAGGGACCAGAAGCCTCACCGAGAACCACCGATCGGCCCGGCGCGATCATCGAGCAAGACCTCTCTCAAGGGGTTGCGTTCTGATGGGGTATGGTGTAATTGGCAGCACGAGTGATTCTGGTTCATTTAGTCTAGGTTCGAGTCCTGGTACCCCAGCGCAGTACGAGTAGTAGCGGTACGAGCAGTACCTGCAGGACAAGCCCCCGTTGTGTAGCGGCCTAGCACGCTGCCCTCTCACGGCAGTAGCGCCGGTTCGAATCCGGTCGGGGGTACGCAGTGCGGATAAACGCATAGCAGGAGCCCCCGTTGTGTAGCGGCCTAGCACGCTGCCCTCTCACGGCAGTAGCGCCGGTTCGAATCCGGTCGGGGGTACCAGATCCTTCACCAGCCACCATCCGGATGCTCCATTGCCCGGAGGCGGCGAAGCTGGATCGCCAGTTTGCCCCCGTTGTGTAGCGGCCTAGCACGCTGCCCTCTCACGGCAGTAGCGCCGGTTCGAATCCGGTCGGGGGTACCAGGCAGTTCGGCCGATGGTCTACCAGCCATCGGCTTGACCGCTGTTGGGGTATGGTGTAATTGGCAGCACGAGTGATTCTGGTTCATTTAGTCTAGGTTCGAGTCCTGGTACCCCAGCCAGTAGCAGGTTTGCACGACAGGTGGGCCCCCGGTGATCCGGGGGCTTTTTCGTTTTCCCGCCGGTGCCGACGAAGAGGCGACGGCAAACGGGCCGCGCACCAGATCCTGGTGCGCGGCCCTTCGGGTCGGCGGCTTCTCCGGGCGGGGGGTCAGCCCCGGCGCAGCGCGTCGGTGAGCCGGTTGGCGGCCTCGATGATGGCCTGGGCGTGCAGTCGCCCGGGGTGGCGGGTGAGCCGCTCGATGGGGCCGGAGACGGAGACCGCGGCCACCACGCGGTTGGAGGGCCCGCGGACCGGCGCGGAGACGGACGCGACGCCCGGCTCCCGCTCGCCGATCGACTGGGCCCAACCGCGCCGCCGGACGCCGCTCAGCGCGGTGGCGGTGAAGCGGGCGCCCTGCAGGCCCCGGTGGAGCCGTTCGGGCTCCTCCCAGGCGAGCAGGACCTGGGCGGCCGAGCCGGCCTTCATCGGCAGGGTGCTGCCGACCGGGACGGTGTCCCGCAGGCCGGAGAGCCGCTCGGCGGCGGCGACGCAGATCCGCATCTCGCCCTGCCGGCGGTAGAGCTGTGCGCTCTCGCCGGTGACGTCGCGCAGGTGGGTCAGGACCGGGCCCGCGGTGGCGAGCAGCCGGTCCTCGCCCGCCGCGGCGGAGAGTTCGGCAAGTCGGGGGCCGAGGATGAAACGGCCCTGCATGTCCCTGGTGACCAGGCGGTGGTGTTCGAGTGCGACGGCGAGTCGGTGGGCCGTGGGCCGCGCCAAGCCGGTGGCGGCGACCAGCCCCGCCAACGTGGCGGGGCCCGACTCCAGTGCGCTGAGCACCAGAGCGGCCTTGTCGAGAACGCCGACGCCGCTAGTGTTGTCCATACGTCGATACTGCAGTCTCAGTGGGCGAGACGCAAGTTCAATCCGCCGAGAAAAGCGCCACCCTGGGTGGAGCAGCCCGGATCGACACTCCGGGAGCGGGCACCCCAACGACACGATCAGGCCGGCAGAGCGGCCGGCTGGAGGGAACGCGATGGGACGGACACTGGCGGAGAAGGTCTGGAACGACCACGTGGTGCGGCGCGCGGAGGGCGAGCCCGACCTGCTCTACATCGATCTGCACCTGCTCCACGAGGTCACCAGCCCGCAGGCCTTCGACGGTCTGCGACTGGCCGGGCGCCCGGTCCGGCGGACCGATCTCACGATCGCCACCGAGGACCACAACACCCCGACGCTGGACATCGACAAGCCGATCGCCGACCCGGTCTCCAAGGTGCAGTTGGAGACCCTGCGTCGCAACGCCGCCGAGTTCGGGGTCCGGATCCACTCGCTGGGCGACGTCGAGCAGGGCGTCGTCCACGTGGTGGGCCCCCAGCTGGGACTGACCCAGCCGGGCATGACCGTGGTCTGCGGTGACTCCCACACCTCCACCCACGGCGCCTTCGGCGCGCTGGCGTTCGGCATCGGCACCAGTCAGGTCGAGCACGTGCTGGCCACCCAGACGCTGCCGCTGGCCCCGTTCCGGACCATGGCGATCACCGTCGAGGGCGAGCTGCCCGAGGGCGTGACCGCCAAGGACCTGATCCTGGCGATCATCACCAGGATCGGCACCGGCGGCGGCCAGGGCTACGTCCTGGAGTACCGCGGTTCGGCGATCCGCGGGCTGTCGATGGAAGCCCGGATGACCATCTGCAACATGTCGATCGAGGCGGGCGCCCGGGCCGGCATGATCGCCCCGGACCGGACCACCTTCGACTACCTGCAGGGCCGTCCGCACGCCCCGCAGGGCGAGGACTGGGACGCCGCCGTCGCGTACTGGGAGACCCTGGCCACCGACGAGGACGCGGTCTTCGACGCCGAGGTGGTCATCGACGCGAACGAGCTGACTCCGTTCGTCACCTGGGGCACCAACCCGGGCCAGGGCGCGCCGCTGGGCGCGTCGGTGCCGGACCCTGCCTCGTTCGCCGACGAGCAGGAGCGCGCGGCCGCCGAGAACGCGCTGACGTACATGGGCCTGACCGCCGGCACCCCGCTGCGCGAGGTGACGGTCGACGCGGTCTTCGTCGGCTCCTGCACCAACGGCCGGATCGAGGACCTGCGGGCCGCCGCCGCCGTGCTGGACGGCCGCCAGGTCGCCGACGGCGTACGGATGCTGGTGGTCCCCGGTTCGGTGCGGGTCGCGCTGCAGGCCGTCGAGGAGGGCCTGGACAAGGTCTTCACCGCCGCCGGCGCCGAGTGGCGGCACGCGGGCTGCTCGATGTGCCTGGGCATGAACCCGGACCAGCTGGCCCCCGGCGAGCGCTGCGCCTCGACCTCGAACCGCAACTTCGAGGGCCGCCAGGGCAAGGGCGGCCGCACCCACCTGGTCTCCCCGCAGGTGGCCGCCGCCACCGCCGTCCTGGGCCGCCTGGCCGCCCCGGCGGACCTGTCGTCGTCCAACGTCCCCGCGGAGGTCTGAGTCCGATGGAGAAGTTCACCACCCACACCGGCCGGGCCGTCCCGCTGCGCCGCAGCAACGTCGACACCGACCAGATCATCCCCGCCCATTGGCTCAAGAAGGTCACTCGCTCGGGTTTCGAGGGCGGACTCTTCGAAGCCTGGCGCAAGGACGAGTCGTTCATCCTCAACCAGCCCGAGCGGCAGGGGGCCTCGGTCCTGGTGGCCGGTCCCGAGTTCGGTACCGGATCGTCGCGCGAGCACGCGGTCTGGGCCTTGCAGAACTACGGCTTCCAGGCCGTGATCTCCTCCCGCTTCGCCGATATCTTCCGTGGGAACTCGCTGAAGAACGGGCTGCTCACGGTGGTTCTGCCGCAGCAGACGGTGGAGCGGCTCTGGGCGCTGACCGAGGCCGATCCGAAGGCCGAGATCACCGTCGACCTGCAGGCCCGCGAGGTGCGCGCCGAGGGCGTCACCGCCGCGTTCGAGCTGGACGAGAACGTGCGTTGGCGGCTGCTCAACGGCCTGGACGACATCAGCATCACTCTGCGGAACGCTGATGACATCACCGCCTTCGAGGCCGGCCGGCCGGCCTTCAAGCCGCGCACCCAGCCGGTCGCCTGACCCCTCTCAATACCTGCCCGATACCTGCCCGCGAACGATGGCCCGCCCCCTTGCCGGGGGGTGGGCCATCGTTCGTCGGGGGTTCGTCGCGGGGGGGAGTTCCGTCCTGACAGCGCGTGAGACACGGCGAGATACCGGCCCCGGATTTGCCGGAAGACGGGGCCGACGCGTCGCAACTCCGAACGGATGGCACAATCAAGGCATGCACCGGCACCATGAACCTCCGTACGCGGGCTGCGATCCCGCGTCGACGGAGTTCGTGGCCCGGGATGCCGAGAGTCGAATTGACGATCGGCCGGACGTCGAGACCTCAGCAGCTGAGGGACCGGACGACCCGGAAGTCGCGGCGCTCTACGCCCTTGTCGCAGAGCGGTTGAAGCAGGCTCACGCGCGCGTCCACGCGCTGCACGTGTCCGCTGAGGCAAAGACCGCTCTGACCCGGCAGCTGTTGATCGTCACCGAGACCGCCAAGCGCGATCTCCCGGCGGCGGCACGGCGGTTGAGTCGCTTTGTGCAGGACCTCGACGAGGGGCGCCCACCCCTCGGCTGAGGTCGCAGACGCGCAAATCCATTGCGACACTAGGGTGATTCGCGCGTTTGGTAATTGAAAGTCCGCAAATACATGCCTAACGTGCGAATTGAACGGATGGAATCATCCGGCGCCCGTTTCTGAAGGGGAAGACGTGAACAAGGCTCAGCTTGTCGAAGCGGTGGCCGAGCAGCTGGGTGGTCGCAAGGCTGCCGCAGAGGCTGTCGACGCAGTGCTCGACACCATGGTGCGTGCCGTTGTGGCCGGTGACCGGGTGTCGGTCACCGGTTTCGGCACCTTCGAGAAGGTGGAGCGCTCCGCGCGCTTCGCCCGCAACCCCCAGACCGGTGAGCGGGTCAAGGTCAAGAAGACCTCGGTTCCCCGCTTCCGTCCCGGTCAGGGCTTCAAGGACCTGGTCAGCGGCAGCAAGAAGCTGCCGAAGGACGGCCCCTCGGTCAAGAAGGCCCCCAAGGGCTCGCTGACCCCGGGCAAGAGCGGCACCACCGCCGCCGTCAAGCGCGCGGCCAGCAAGCGCTCCGCCGCTGCCGCCGAGGCTGCTCCGGTCAAGAAGACCGCCGCGAAGAAGGCGACCGCCACCACCACCAGGGCGGCCGCGAAGAAGGCGACCACCGCCACCAAGGCGGCCGCGGTGAAGAAGACCACCGCGGCTGCCAAGAAGGCGGCGCCCGCCAAGACCACCGCGGCGAAGAAGACCACCACGGCCAAGGCGGCCGCCGCCAAGACCACGGCTGCGAAGAAGACCGCTCCGGCGAAGAAGACCGCCACCCGCAAGACCACGGCCCGCAAGACCGCCGCGAAGTAGTCGCGTCGGCGCGGCCCGGACAGCGTCCGGCCCGCATCCAGGGTCATCTGGCGGTCCGTCAGGACCGCGCACAGCCGCGGCGGCCCGCCCCTTTTCCGGGGGCGGGCCGCCGCGGCTTCGTTGTCGGCGCGTGCGCTGACGCGGGCTCAGTTCCCCGGGTCGGGAAAGGTCTGGAGGGTCACGAAGACCACCCGCCGCTGCTCGCCGCTGCCCTCGGTGCGGATCCGCACCCGCTGCCCGGGGCGCAGCAGGAGCAACCCGCCGGCATCGAAGGCGGCCGCGTCGAAGGGCACCGGGGTGCCGTCGTCGAGCAGCACGGAGCCGGCCCGGGTGGCGGGGTCGAAGGTGAACGCGGTGGCCTGCATGCCAGCAGCATAGAGCGGCCCGGTCGCCGGCCGGCGACCGTCTCGGCGCAGCGCGACCCGCTCGGGCCGGCGCGGCCCTCTCAGACCAGTGCGGCCGCCACCGCCCTGGTGTGCGGGCCCACCCCGAGCGCCAGCGCCTGGGCCAGGTCGGCGGCGGTGTCCACGTCCCGGCGCACCGAGGGCACGTCGGTCAGCGCGAGTTCGAGCGCGCCGCCGGCCGCGTGCCGCTGCCGCGAGGCGCCGCCGAAGGCCGGGCGCAGCGGCTGTCCGGCGGCGCAGGCCAGCAGGGTGGTGCCGATCCCCGGGGTGTCCGCCAGGAAGGCGCGCGCCCCGTCGGGCACCGCCGCCAGCACCCGGGCGAGTTCGGCCGGGCGCAGCGCCGGCAGGTCGGCAGAGAGCGCGGCCAGGGGCGCGCCGGGGCGCAGCCGCCGCGCGTGCGCCGCGCCGTGCGCCAGCGCGGGGTTGAGGCCGTCGGCGGTGGGCTGCCCGGCCCGCCGGGCCGGGTCGATCCGCTCGGCCGGGTCGGGCCCCTCGGGCTCGTCGTCGACCAGCACCGCGCCGAGCGCCGCCAGTCGGGCCCCGGCCAGCGGGTCCCGGGAGACCACCAGCACCTGCGCCACCACCGGGCATTCCAGTGCCGCGGTCACCGTGTCCAGGGCGAAGGCCAGTGCCAGTTCGGGCCGGCGCGCCCCGGCGTACGGGTGGAGCCGGCTCTTGGCCCGCGCCAGCTGCTTGAGCGGCAGCACCAGGCTCCAGGCGGCCGACCGACCCCGCGCGGCGGGGGAAAGGGGGCGTACGGTGTGCTGGGTCATCCACGCCATTCTCGCGTCGGTCCGTCAGGCTCCGCCAGAGCACCCCCGGACGGTGGCGTGCGATTGGTCACTCGGCGCCGACCCGCACCCGGCCCTGCTCGACACGGCCTCTCCGCCCGGCGAGGATGACCAGGGTTTCCCGGACCCGCCACGTCGGGCGGACCAGGATGCGATCATGCGATGGACTTCGGCTGCGGCACCCCGTGTGCCGCGCGACACGATGGAGGACCTGGGGTGGCCCGCCGCTCGTACGCCAGTTTCGGCAACGCCGACTACGGAATCTGGTACCGCTTCGCCGCGGTCCTGGTGAAGCCGGTGACGACCGCACTGGTGAAGCCCGAGTGGCACGGTTGGGAGAACTTCCCCGAAAAGGGGGGCTTCCTGACGGTGGTGAACCACAACTCGGTGATCGACCCGGTGGTCTACGCCCACTTCCAGTACAACAGCGGTCGGCCGCCGCGGATCCTGGGCAAGTCCTCGCTCTTCAAGGTGCCCTTCATCGGCTTCATGCTGCGCAAGACCGGGCAGATCCCGGTCTACCGCGACTCGACCGACGCCGCGCACGCCTTCCGGGCCGCGATCGAGGCCATCGACAACGGCCAGGTGGTGCAGTTCTACCCGGAGGGGACCATCACCCGCGATCCGCAGCTGTGGCCGATGACCGGCAAGAGCGGCGCCGCCCGGGTGGCGCTGATGACCGGTGCGCCGGTGATCCCGGTGGCGCACTGGGGGGCGCACGAGATCGTCCCGCCGTACGGCAAGGGGCTGGGCGGCCGACCGGCCAAGGTGAGCCTCTTCCCGCGCAAGAAGGTGGTGGTGGCGGCCGGGCCGCCGGTCGACCTGAGCCGCTATCAGGGCAAGGAACTGACCAGCCAGGTGCTGCGCGAGGCCACCGAGGACATCATGGACGCGATCACCGAGGTGCTCGCGCAGATCCGCGGCGAACAGCCGCCCGCCGAGCGCTTCGACCTGCGCCGGGCCCGGATCGCGAAGAACCGCAGCGCAAGGAACCGCGGCGCCGAGAACGACAGCACAGAGAACGACAGTGCCGAGAACGACAGCACTGAGAACGACAGCACTGAGAACAACAGCACGGAGGCCGACCGATGACCCGCTGCGCCGTCTTCGGGACCGGCTCCTGGGGCACCCCGTTCGCGATGATCCTGGCGGACGCCGGCTGCGAGGTCGCGCTCTGGGGACGCCGCAGGGAACTGGTCGAGCGCATCGCCGCCACCCGCACCAACCCCGAGTACCTGCCAGGGCTGGTGCTGCCCGACGCGGTGCGCCCCACCACCGACGCCGCCGCCGCGCTGGCCGGCGCCGACTTCGCGGTGCTCGCGGTGCCCTCCCAGACGCTGCGCGAGAACCTCGCCGCCTGGAAGCCGCTGATCGGGCCGCGGACCGTGCTGGTCAGCCTGATGAAGGGCATCGAACTGGGCACCGTCAAGCGGATGACCGAGGTGATCCGCGAGGTCGCCGGCGTCGGCCCGGAGCGGGTCGCGGTGGTCTCCGGGCCCAACCTTGCCCCGGAGATCGCCAAGCGCCAGCCGGCCGCCAGCGTGGTCGCCTGCGAGGACGAGGCGGTCGCCAAGCGCTTCCAGCAGGCCTGCCACACCCCGTACTTCCGCCCGTACACCAACACCGACGTGATCGGCTGCGAGCTGGGCGGCGCGGTGAAGAACGTGATCGGCCTGGCGGTCGGGATGGCCGACGGGATGGGTCTGGGCGACAACACCAAGGCCACCCTGATGACCCGCGGGCTGGCCGAGATCACCCGGCTCGGCGAGCGGCTCGGCGCCGACCCGCACACCTTCGCCGGCCTGGCCGGGATGGGCGACCTGGTGGCCACCTGCTCCTCTCCGCTCTCCCGCAACCACACCTTCGGCGTGAACCTGGGCAAGGGCATGACCCTGGAGCAGGTGATCGCGGCCACCAAGCAGACGGCCGAGGGCGTCAAGTCCTGCGAGTCGGTGCTCGACCTGGCCCGGCGCAACGGCGTCGACATGCCGATCGTCGCGGCGGTGGTCGACGTGGTGCACAACGGGCGGCCCACCCAGCAGGTGCTGAAGGACCTGATGAGCCGGTCGGCGAAGTCCGAGCGCTGAGGCCGGGCGCCGAGGCCGGGCCCGAGGCATTGGTCGTGGTCACGGCGGTCACCGCGGCGATCGCCGGTGCCGTGGCGCCGACCTGGAACCGGAAGGTCCGCACGGTAGTCTCAGATTCGATATGAGCATCGAATCGACCTCCCCGAACCAGGCGGCCAAGCCGCGCGTCGCGATCGTCTTCGGCGGGCGCTCCTCCGAACACGGTGTCTCGGTGGTCACCGCCGCCAGCGTGCTGCGGGCGATCGACCGGAGCAAGTACGAGGTGCTGCCGGTCGGCATCACCCAGGAGGGCCGCTGGGCGCTGGTCGCCGACGAGCCGGACCGGATGGCCATCACCGGCGGGCGGATGCCCGACGTGGACCAGATCGCCGAGTCCGTCGAGGGCCAGCTCGTGCTGCCCGCCAGCCCCGTCTCGCGCGAGGTGGTCTGGAGCGAGCCCGGCGCCGCGCCCAAGCTGCTCGGCGAGGTCGACGTGGTGCTGCCGCTGCTGCACGGCCCGTGGGGCGAGGACGGCACGCTGCAGGGTCTGCTGGAGCTCTCCGGCGTGCCGTACGTCGGCTCCGGCGTGCTGGCCAGCTCGGTCGGCATGGACAAGGAGTACACCAAGCGGGTGCTGGAGTCCTTCGGGCTCGGCATCGGCCCGTACACCGTGCTGCGCCCGCGTGACTGGGAGAGCGAGGCGGGCCGCGCCGCCGCCCGCGAGCGGGTCGCGGCGCTTGGTCTGCCGGTCTTCGTCAAGCCCTGCCGGGCCGGTTCCAGCATCGGCATCACCAAGGTCAAGGACCTGGCCGAGTTGGACGCGGCGGTCGAGGAGGCCCGCCGGCACGACCCGAAGGTGATCGTCGAGGCGATGTTGGAGGGCCGCGAGCTGGAGTGCGCGGTGCTGGAGTACGAGGACGGGCCGCGCGCCAGCGTGCCGTCCGAGGTGCTGGTCGGCGAGGGCTACGAGTTCTACGACTTCGAGGCCAAGTACATCGACTCCTCCGAGGTGCAGATCCCGGCGAAGCTGACCGAGGAGGAGACCGCGGAGATCCGCCGGCTCTCGCTGGCCGCCTTCGAGGCGCTGGGCTGCGAGGGCCTGGCCCGGGTCGACTTCTTCCTGCTCACCGACGGGCGCTTCGTGGTCAACGAGATCAACACGCTGCCCGGCTTCACCCCCATCTCGGCCTACCCGAAGATGTGGGAGGCCACCGGGGTGCCCTACCCCGAGCTGATCGACCGGCTGCTGCAGGCGGCGCTGCGCCGCTCCACCGGCCTGCGCTGAGGCACGCGCGGCCGGGGCCGCACCGGTTGCCCGGTGCGGCCCCGGCCGGCTGACCGCGGATGGACCCGCGTCTACAGGTGGACCACCGGGCAGGTCAGTGTCCGGGTGATCCCGTCGACCTGCTGGATCTGGGCGACCACCAGGCGCCCGAGGTCGTCGACCGTGCTGGCCTGGGCCCGCACGATCACGTCGTAGGGACCGGTGACGTCCTCGGCCTGGATGACCCCCTCGATCTTGCTGATGGCCTCGGCCACGGCACTGGCCTTGCCCACTTCGGTCTGGATCAGGATGTATGCCTGTACCACGGAGGACCTCCCGGCGGCTGGGGGTGGCGGAGCGACGACGACGGCGCGGCCCGCGCGGGTCGGTGGGAGCGGGCACGCCGCGATGGACTGGATCACCACGCTACCGCGCGCCGGGCCCAGGAGGGGAGACCTGCGGCGGGCCGGTGGGCGTTACGCTTCGCGCGGGGCGCGCGTCTCGTGCCCGGAAGCTGACTCGGAGAGGACGGCAGATGCAGGGGACCGTGGGCGAGCTCGGCGAGTTCGGACTCATCAGGGAGCTCACCGCCCGGTTGCCGCTCACTGCCGCGGTGGAGCTCGGCCCGGGTGACGACGCCGCGGTGGTCAAGGCCCCGGACAGCCGGGTGGTGGCCACCACCGACGTGCTGATCGAGGGCCGGCACTTCCGCCGCGACTGGTCCACCGCCTACGACGTCGGCCGCAAGTCCGCCGCCCAGAACCTCGCCGACATCGCCGCGATGGGTGCGGTGCCCACCGCGATACTGCTGGGCCTGGTGGTGCCGGCGGACCTGCCGACCACCTGGGCCACCGAACTGATGGACGGTCTGCGCGACGAGTGCCAGGTGGCCGGGGCCGGCGTGGTCGGCGGCGACGTGGTGCGCGGCGAGACCATCACGCTGGCCATCACCGCGCTCGGCGACCTGCAGGGCCGTGAGCCGGTCAAGCGCTCCGGGGCGCAGGTGGGTGACGTGGTCGCGGTGACCGGCTGGCTGGGCTGGTCGGCCGCCGGGTTGACCGTGCTCTCCCGCGGTTTCCGCTCGCCGCGCGCCTTCGTCGAGGCGCACCGACGCCCCGAGCCGCCCTACCACGCCGGCCCCGCGGCGGCCGAGCTGGGCGCCACCGCGATGATCGACGTGAGCGACGGGCTGGTCGCCGACCTCGGCCACGTCGCCGCCGCCAGCGCGGTCGACATCGACCTGCGCGCCGCCGACTTCGACGTCCCGGCCCAGATGGCCGACATCGGGCAGGCGGTCGGGGTGGACCCGCTGGTCTGGGTGCTCTCCGGCGGCGAGGACCACGCGATCGTGGCCACCTTCCCGGCCGGCGTCCAGTTGCCGGCCCGCTGGCGGGTGGTCGGGCAGGTCGCGGGACCGGCCAGGACCGGTCGCACCGGCCGGGTCACGGTGGACGGCGCGCCCTGGGACCGCTCGGCCGGCTGGGACCACTTCGCCGAGGAGTGAGCCGCCCGCCATTTGCCGGTCGGTCCAGGTGTCGGCCGCCGGGCCGGGCGTCGGCCACCGCGTAGGCTTCGCCCCATGCGTATCGGTGTGCTCACCAGTGGCGGCGACTGTCCCGGGCTCAACGCGGTGATCCGCTCGGTGGTGCACCGGGGGCTGGACGTGCACGGCGACGAGATCCTCGGCATCGAGGACGGCTTCCTCGGCCTGATCGAGGGCCGCGCCCGGCTGATCAGCCATGACGACGTGACCGGCCTGCTCACCCTGGGCGGCACCGTGCTCGGCTCGGCCCGGGTGCACCGGGACAAGATCGAGTGGGCCGTCGCCAACGCTCGCCGACTGGCCGGCGACCTCGGCATCGACGCGCTGATCGCGATCGGCGGCGAGGGCACGCTGACCGCCGCCAAGATGTTCAGCGACGCCGGGCTGCCGGTCGTCGGGGTGCCCAAGACGATCGACAACGACATCGACGCCACCGACGTCACCTTCGGCTTCGACACCGCCGTGCACGTGGCCACCGAGGCGATCGACCGGCTGAAGACCACCGCCGAGTCGCACCAGCGGGTCATGGTGGTGGAGTTGATGGGCCGGCACACCGGCTGGATCACCCTCACCGCGGGCATGGCCGCCGGGGCGCACGGGATCCTGATCCCGGAGAAGCCCTTCGACACCGAGGCGGTGGCCCGGATGATCGAGGAGCGCTTCGCCCGCGGCAAGAAGTTCGCCATCATCGCGGTGGCCGAGGGCGCCCAGCCGATGCCCGGCACGCTGCGCTTCGACCACGGCGGCGTGGACCAGTTCGGCCACCAGACCTTCGGCGGCATCGGCACCCGGCTCGCCCACGAGCTGGAGGACCTGCTCGGCAAGGAGTCCCGCCCGGTGATCCTGGGCCACACCCAGCGCGGCGGCACCCCCACCGCGCGGGACCGGGTGCTCGCCACCCGGTTCGGGTGGCACGCCGTGGAGGCCGTCCACCAGGGCGCCTTCGGGCACTTCACCGCGCTGCGCGGCACCGAGATCGAGCTGGTCCCGGTGGCCGAGGCGGTCACCCGGCTGAAGACCGTGCCGCAGGACCGCTGGGTGGAGTCGGAGGCCGTGCTCTGACGTCGCCCACCGTCCTCGCCCACCGTCCGCCGTCGCCCACCGTCCGCCGCCGCTTCGGGCTCGCCCGGTAGGTTGGGCCCATGTCCGTTGAAGCACCCCGTGCAGCGCAAGCCCCCCCGCGGGTCCTGACCATCGCCGGCTCCGACTCCGGCGGCGGGGCCGGCATCCAGGCCGACCTGAAGACCATGCTCGCCCTCGGCGTGCACGGGATGAGCGTGATCACCGCCGTCACCGCGCAGAACTCGCTCGGCGTCCAGGGCTACTGGGAGCTGCCTGCCGCCGCCGTCCGGGCCCAGCTGCGCAGTGTGGTGGACGACATCGGGGTGCAGGCCGTGAAGACCGGCATGCTGGCCTCGATCGAGCTCGTGGAGACCGTCGCCGAGCTGCTCGCCGATGTCGGGGCGCCGATCGTGGTGGACCCGGTCGGGGTCTCCAAGCACGGCGACGCGCTGCTCGCCGCCGAGGCGGTCGCCACCCTCCGGGACCGGCTGCTGCCGCTGGCCACGCTGGCCACCCCGAACCTGCACGAGGTGGCCCAGCTCACCGGGATCACCGTGCTGGAGGAGGGTGAGATGCGCCCGGCCGCCGACGCGCTGCTCGCGCTCGGCCCGCGCTGGGTGCTGGTCAAGGGCGGACACCTGCCGGGCGAGGCCGCCGACCTGCTGGCCGGGGCGGACGGTGAGGAGCACTGGTTCCGCGCCCCGCGCCACGACAACCGGCACACCCACGGCACCGGCTGCACGCTGGCCAGCGCGATCGCCTCGGAGCTGGCCAAGGGCCAGGAGGTGCCGGCGGCGGTGGCCGCGGCGAAGGAGTACGTCACCGGCGCGATCCGGGCCGGCTTCGCGCTGGGCGCGGGCATCGGTCCGGTCGACCACGCCTGGCGGCTGCGCGGCTGAGCGCTCCCGCGCCGCCCGCCCGGCTCACCGGGCCGGGCGGCCCGGGCGGCAGGGAAAAGCAGAATGCCGATCCATCCGAGGATGGATCGGCATTCCGGAGGACCGGCGTACCGGTCTGCGCGTCAGCGCGAGACCTTACCGGCCTTGATGCACGAGGTGCACACGTTGAGCCGCTTCGGCGTCCGCCCGATCACAGCGCGCACCGTCTGAATGTTGGGGTTCCAACGACGGCGGGTACGGCGGTGCGAGTGGGAGATGTTGTTGCCGAAGCCCGGCCCCTTGCCGCAGACGTCGCAGTTGGCAGCCACAGGAGTCACTCCAAGACTTCAGATCATTTACGTTCGAAAACCCCGGCTGAACCATCCTGGCCACTCACGTGGTCCGATTCGGTTCAAGGGGGAAGCCCGGATTGTTCCAGGCAACCGGAGCAGCATACATCGACTGCTCCCGCTCCACGAAACTACCATGTTCGATCCCTCGACCCCTCCTCGTCGGCCGCTCGGCCGCTCGGTCGGGACCCGCCCCCGGACGCCCCGATAACCTGCTGGCAGCCCCACCCCGCAGCAACATCCCGTTGCCGTCGTGTTCACCTGGAGGAGACCCGGTGCTGGAGACGCTCGACGCCCCCGCCGTCCGCACCTGGTGCCGCCTCGCGTTGTCCGCCCTCGGCCAGGCCCGCGAGGAGATCGACGCGCTCAACGTGTACCCGGTGCCGGACGGGGACACCGGGACCAACCTCTTCCTCACCGTGGAGTCCGCCACCGCCGCCGTCGAGCAGTGCTTCGAGCAGACCGCGCTCCAGGCCGCGCCGCGGGCCGCCGGGCAGGCCGCGGCGCCGGAGGCGCCCCCCGCGCTGGCCACCGCCGTCAAGGCGATGGCCAAGGGCGCGCTCCTTGGTGCCCGCGGCAACTCGGGGGTGATCCTGGCCCAGTTGCTGCGCGGGATGGCCGAGGTGCTGGCCGCGCAGGGCGGCGGCCCGCAGCCGCTGCGCCAGGCGCTGGCCCGCGGTGCCGCCGCCGCCTACCAGGCGGTGGCCGACCCGGTCGAGGGCACCCTGCTGACGGTGGCCAGGAGCGCCGCCGAGGCCGCCGACCGGTCCGCCGGTCCGCTGACCGAGGTGGCCGCCACCGCCTACCAGGCCGCCCGCGTCGCCCTGCTGCGCACCCCGGGCCAGCTCGCGGTGCTCGCCCAGGCCGGGGTGGTGGACGCCGGCGGGCGAGGCCTGGTGGCCGTGCTAGGCGCGCTGGCCGACGCGGTGGCGGGCCGGCAGCCGATGGGTCCGGTCGCGCGCGGCGAGGACCTGCCGACCGGAGCCCCGGGGCACGGCGGGCACGGCGGGCACACCTGCGCGGACGAGGCGGAGCGGCTGCCCGGCCACCCCGCCTTCGAGGTGATCTACCTGCTGGACGCCCCGGACGCGGCGCTGCCCCGGTTGCGCGCCGACCTGGCCGCCCTCGGCGACTCGCTGGTGGTCGGCGGCGGCGACGGCCTGTGGAACGTGCACGTGCACGTCGACGACGCGGGCGCGGCCGTCGAGGCGGGCCTGGCGGCCGGTCGCCCGCACCGGATCCGGATCACCCACTTCGCCGAGGCCGCCACCCGCGCCGGGGCCGGGCCCGGCGCGGGGAGCGGGCCCACCGAGCGCGCGGTGCTCAGCGTGGTGACCGGAGCGGGCCTGGCCGAGCTGTGCCGCACGGCCGGCGCCGCCGTGCTGGCCGCCGACCCGGACGCGCCGCCGTCCAGCGCCGAACTCGCCGCCGCGGTCCGCCGGTGCGGCGCCCGCGAGGTGATCGTGCTGCTCAACGACCCCGAGCTGCGGGCCGGCGCGGGGGCCGCGGCCGAGCAACTGCGCGACGAGGGGGTGCGGATCGCGGTGCTGCCCACCCGCTCCCCGGTGCAGGGCCTGGCCGCGCTCGCGGTGCACGAGGCGGGCCGCCGCTTCGACGAGGACGTGGTCGCCATGACCTCCGCCGCCGGCGCCACCCGGTACGCCGAACTGGCGGTCGCCGAGGGGGAGTCCTGGACCATGGCCGGGGTCTGCCAGGCCGGCGACGTGCTCGGCCTGATCGACGGGGACGTGGCGGTGATCGGTCCGGGCATCGCCGAGACCGGCGCCGAGGTGCTCTCCCGGATGCTGGCGGCCGGCGGCGAGCTGGTCACCCTGGTGCTCGGCGACGGCGCGCCCGAGGATCTGGCCGAGCACCTGGTGGCGCACGCCCGGCGGCAGCGCCCCGAGGTGGACACCATGGTCTTCGCGGGCGGCCAGGAGAGCGCGCCGCTGCTCATCGGGGTCGAGTAGCGCCCGGCTGTCCGCGCCGTGGTGTTCCATAGGGTCTGATGGCTGCCCTGGACGAACCCCTGACCAAGCTGGTCGGCGACCGCACCGCGAAGGTGCTCGCCGACAGCCTCAAGCTGCGCACGGTCGGCGACCTGCTGCACCACTACCCGCGCCGGTACGCCGAGCGCGGGCAGTTGACCAGCCTGGACGAGCTGGAGGCCGACGAGCACGTCACCGTGCTGGCCCGGATCGAGAAGGTCACGCTGATCCCCTTCCGCGGCCGCAAGGGCGACCGCCTGGAGGTGGTGGTCACCGACGGGCGCGGGCGGCTCTCGCTGGTCTTCTTCAACCAGGGCTGGCGTCAGAAGGAGCTGAAGCCCGGCCTGCAGGGCCTCTTCGCGGGCAAGGTCGGCGTCTTCAACCGCAGCCGCCAACTGGCTTCCCCCGACTACCAGTTGCTCGACGAGAGTGCCGGCGACCCGACCGGGGCCGACGACACCGCCCGGCAGTTCGCCGGCCGGATGATCCCGGTCTACCCGGCCAGCAGCCAGATGCCCAGCTGGAAGCTCTCGCTGGCGGTCGAGATGGCGCTCACCACCCACCTCGGCGCGGTCGGCGAGCCGCTGCCCGAGGCGCTGCGCGCCGAGCGCGGCCTGCTCCCGCTGCCCGAGGCGCTCGAACTGATCCACCGGCCGCGCGACCAGGCCGAGCTGGAGCGGGCCAGGGACCGGCTGCGCTGGGACGAGGCCTTCGTCCTGCAGGTCGCCCTCGCCCAGCGCCGGGCCGCCGCCCACGCGCTGCCCGCCGTGCCGCGCCCGGTCCGTCCGGGCGGGCTGCTGGACGCCTTCGACGCCGAGCTGCCGTTCACCCTGACCGCCGGCCAGCAGGCGGTCGGCGCCGAGATCTTCGCCGACCTGGCCACCGAGCACCCGATGCACCGCCTGCTGCAGGGCGAGGTCGGCTCCGGCAAGACGCTCGTCGCGCTGCGCGCGATGCTCGCGGTGGTGGACACCGGCGGGCAGGCCGTGCTGCTCGCGCCGACCGAGGTGCTGGCCCAGCAGCACCACCGCTCGATCGTCGAGATGATGGGCGCCTTGGCGCAGGGCGGCATGCTCGGCGGCGCGGAGCACGGCACCAAGGTGGCGCTGCTCACCGGCTCGATGGGCGCGGCGGGCCGGCGGCAGAACCTGCTCGACATGGCCTGCGGGGACGCCGGGATCGCGATCGGCACCCACGCGCTGATCGAGGACAAGGTGCAGTTCCAGGACCTCGGCCTGGTGGTGGTCGACGAGCAGCACCGGTTCGGCGTCGAGCAGCGCGACGCGCTGCGCGCCAAGGGCGGCCGGCCGCCGCACCTGCTGGTGATGACCGCCACCCCGATCCCGCGCACCGTCGCCATGACGGTCTTCGGCGACCTGGAGACCTCGGTGCTCGACCAGCTGCCGGCCGGGCGCTCACCGATCTCCAGCCATGTGGTGCCCGCGCTGGAGAAGCCCAACTTCCTCGCCCGCGCCTGGGAGCGGATCCGCGAGGAGGTCGGCAAGGGGCACCAGGCCTACGTGGTCTGCCCGCGGATCGGCGACGAGCCCGAAGAGGCCAAGGGCGGGCAGAGCGAGGGCGGGCAGGGCAAGGGCGGCCAGAACAAGGGCGGCCAGAAGAAGCGCAAGGCCGCCGCCGAGGAGCCCGTGGACCTCGGCGCGGACAGCGAGGAGCGCCGCCCGCCGCTGAGCGTGGTGGGGACGGCGGAACTGCTCGCCCAGGGGCCGCTGGCCGGCCTGCGGGTGGAGATCCTGCACGGGCGGCTCGCGCCCGAGGCGAAGGACGACGTGATGCGGCGCTTCTCGGCCGGTCAGGTGGACGTGCTGGTCGCCACCACGGTGATCGAGGTCGGGGTGAACGTGCCCAACGCGACCGCCATGGTGATCATGGACGCGGACCGGTTCGGCGTCTCCCAGCTGCACCAGCTGCGCGGCCGGGTGGGCCGCGGCAGCGCGCCCGGGCTCTGCCTGCTGGTCAGCGAGATGCCGGCCGGCAGCGCCGCCCGGGCCCGCCTGGAGGCGGTGGCCGCCACCCTGGACGGCTTCGCGCTCTCCCGGATCGACCTGGAGCAGCGCCGCGAGGGCGATGTGCTCGGCCAGGCGCAGTCCGGCGTGAAGTCCTCGCTCAAGGTGCTCTCGGTGCTGGAGGACGAGGACGTCATCGCCGAGGCCCGCGCCGAGGCCGCCGCCCTGGTCGCCGTCGACCCCGAGCTGGCGGACCACCAGGACCTGCGGGCGGCCCTGGCCGGCCTGCTCGACGAGGACCGCGCCGCCTACCTCGACAAGGGCTGAGGGCGGCTGTCGGGCGGATACGCACGGCCCCTCGATTGTCAGTGCCCCGCGCGACAATGGAGGTGTTCAGGACGGAGCGTCAAGCTTCGTTCCTGGCACGACAACTGGGGGTCATGCCATGGCATTCCGTCATCTCAACGAACTCCCGCTGGGCGACAAGGTCTTCCGGGTCGAACTCGCCAGCGACGACGACCGAGAGGTCACCCTCACCCTGACCGGCTGGCGCGAGGGCGCGGCCGCCGACCAGATCGCCGCCGGCAAGCTCCGCCTCCCGGTGGAGGACGTCGCCAGCCTGCGGATCGCGCTCAACCGCGCGCTGCGCGCCCTGGCGATCGTCGCCGACGTCGCCGAGCCCATCCCCGACCGCGACGTGCTGCGCGAGCTCTACCCCGGCCACGGCGCCCCCTGGGTGCCGCAGCACGAGGAGGAGCTGGTCCGGCGCTTCCACGACAGCGAGACCATCGCCCGGATCGCCGCCCGCTTCGGCCGCACGCCCGACTCCGTCCGCAGCAAGCTGCGCGAGCTGGGCCACGACCCGCGCCGCCCCGAGTACTGCCCGCCCGACGGCTGCCTCTCCTGGTCCCGCTACGCCTCGCCGGCCCTGCTCGGCGCGGCGGCTCCCAAGGAGTAGCGCCGCCCGGTCCGCCGGGTCCTGAGCACCGAGCGCCGCCCGCCCCGTATAGCGTGGTCACCGCACAGCTGAGAGGACACCATGACCCGCGTCATCGCCGGGGCGGCCGGCGGCCGCCGACTGGCCGTACCGCCCGGTCGGGGCACCCGCCCGACCTCAGACAAGGCCCGTGAGGCGATGTTCTCCACCCTGGAGGCGCTGCGCGGCACCCTCGTCGGGGCCCGCCTGCTCGATCTCTTCGCGGGCTCCGGCGCGGTGGGCCTGGAGGCGCTCTCCCGGGGCGCGGCGCACGTCCTGCTGGTCGAGGCGGACGCCGCCGCGGCCCGGGTGGTCCGGGCCAACGCCAAGACCGTGGCACTGCCGGGTGCCGAGGTGCGGGCCGAGCGGGCCGAGCGGGTGGTGGCGGGCGGCCCGCCCGCCGAGCCCTACGACCTCGTCTTCCTGGACCCGCCCTACGCGGTCACCGACGAGGAGCTGCGCGAGACGCTGATCACACTCCGGGCCGGGGGCTGGATCACGGACGACGCACTCGTCACCGTGGAACGCAGCACCCGGGGCGGCGAGTTCCGCTGGCCCGGGGGCTTCGAAGCGTTGCGCTCCCGCCGCTACGGCGAGGGCACGCTCTGGTACGGGCAAGCCGTCTGACCGCGGCCGCACCGGCCGGGGACCACTACCGAGAGGGAAGCACACCGCAATGCGCCGCGCCGTCTGTCCGGGTTCCTTCGACCCGATCACCAACGGGCATCTCGACATCATCGAGCGGGCCTCCCAGCTCTACGACGTGGTTCACGTCGCGGTGCTGATCAACAAGAACAAGCAGGGCCTGTTCACCGTCGAGGAGCGGATCGCGCTGATCGAGGAGACCTGCGCCCGGTACGGCAACGTCCAGGTCGAGTCGCACCACGGCCTGCTGGTGGACTTCTGCCGGGACCGCGGCATCCCGGCCATCGTCAAGGGCCTGCGCGCGGTCAGCGACTTCGACTACGAGCTGCAGATGGCCCAGATGAACCGCGGCCTGACCGGCGTGGAGACGCTCTTCGTGCCCACCTCGCCGACCTACAGCTTCCTCTCCTCGACCCTGGTCAAGGAGGTCGCCTCCTACGGGGGCGACGTCTCGCACCTGATCCCCGCCGCGGTGCACCGCCGGCTGGTGGACCGCATCGCCGAACGGGCCGCCCGGTAGCGCGAGGAGCGCGCTGGGCGCCGCGGATTCTGACGTACAGTCTGTAGTCCCGCCCCGCGGTACTCACGGAAAGACAGAAGCCCGTGGACGTGCAGAACAGAGTCGACGAGATCATCGCCGTGGTCGAGAACGCCCGCGCGATGCCCATGTCGGCCTCCTGTGTGGTGAACCGGGCCGAGTTGGTGGCGCTGCTGCAGGGGCTGCGCGAGGAGCTTCCCGCCGAACTCGCCCAGGCCCAGTCGGTGATGGCCGACCACCAGCAGGTGGTGGCCGACGCGCACGGCGAGGCCGACCGGATCATCCAGGGCGCGCACGCCGAGCGGGGCTCGCTGATCTCAGACACCGAGGTGGTCCGGCGCGCGCAGGCGCAGGCGGACCGGATCCTCGCCGAGGCGCGCGAGGAGGTCACCCTCAAGCGCCAGGAGGCGGACGACTACGTCGACAGCAAGCTGGCCAACTTCGAGGTGGTGCTGACCAAGACGCTCGGCGCGGTCGGCCGCGGCCGTGACAAGCTGCGCGGCGAGGGCGGCTACGAGCCCGAGGACGGCGAGGAGTTCCAGCCCGCCGTCAGCCCCAGCCCCGAGGTCGACGAGTACGTCGACGCCAAGCTCGCCACTCTCCAGGCGGTGCTCGGCGGCACCCTGGAGGCGGTCGGCCGGGGCCGCGACAAGCTGATCGGCAAGGCCCCGATCGACGAACTGGGCGCCTACCTGGCCGCCGCCGACCAGGCGCAGCAGCAGAAGGACCGGGCCGAGGCGGTGGCGGCCGGGTTCGCGGCCGAGGGCTTCGGCGAGGTGGACGAGGAGCGCCCCTGGTACCGGGAGGAGACCCCGGCGCCGCAGAGCTGGCCGCAGGAGCCCGCGCACTCCGGCCCGCCGGCGGACGCCGGCTGGCAGCCAGTGCCCGGTGAGGGCGGCGGCTTCACCGGTGCGCCGGCCTACCCGGGCCAGGAGTACGCGGAGCCGAACGTCCAGTACGCCGCCGCCGCGCAGCAGGGCGGCTACCAGGACGGCTACGGCGGCGGCTACGATCCGGGGGCCGGCCAGGGCGACCCGTACGCGGGGCAGTACTACCAGGGCCAGCAGCAGGGCGATCCGTACGCGGCCGGCTACTACCAGCAGGAGCAGCCCGGCGGTTACCCGCCCGCGCAGCCCGGCTACGACACCGGCTACTACCAGCAGCAGCCGGTGCAGCAGCAGGTGCAGCCGATCCAGCCCGCGTCGCTGGACGAGACCAGCTTCTTCGACACCAGCATGATCGACATGACCAGGCTGCGGGAGCTCGGCGGCCGCTGAGCGGGGCACCCGGGAGCGAAAGTTGGGCCTGGGCGCATGGTCGGGTACGCTGACCACTCCGGCTCTCTGCCGCCGGATCGTTCGGCTGCCCGCCTTCCGCGGAGCGGGCCGGAACCCAGAGCAAACAAACAAACCACCCGCGCCGCGCAGTGATGCGCCCGCCGCCAGGAAGCCAGGAACCGTGAACCGCCTCGACCACCGCGACCCGCTCGTGTTCGACACGCATGAGCTCGGCCGTCGCCCGGGCTCGATGCGCACGGTGGAGCGGACTCTCCAGGCGCCCGAGGGCCTGGGCATCGTGGACGTGATCGGCGTCCCGGTCGGCAGCGAGATGGCCCTGGAGCTGCGCCTGGAGTCGGTGGTCGAGGGAGTCCTCGTCACCGGCACCGCCGAGGCCCAGGTCACCGGCGAGTGCGTGCGCTGCCTGGAGCCCGTCGAGGACGACCTCGATGTCGAGTTCCAGGAGCTGTTCTACTACCCGGAGACCGACGAACGCGGTCGGTCCCGGAAGCCCTCCTCCGAGGACGAGGCGTCCGAGGAGGACGAGGAAGAGACTTACCGGTTGGAGGGCGACTTCTTCGACCTCGAACCGGTGCTGCGTGACGCGGTGGTGCTCGCACTGCCGCTGCAGCCGGTGTGCCAGGAAGACTGCCTGGGTCTGTGCTCCGAGTGCGGAGCGCGACTCAGCGACGACCCGGACCACCACCACGATGCCGTCGACCCCCGGTGGGCGGCTCTGCAGGGACTCTCCGCCACCCCCGGCGACGAGGCCCGCGGCCGAGCCGCTGATCGGCGGAGCGGAACCGAGAACAGCGACACCCGTGAGGGTCTCGCCGAGAACCAGGAGAAGTAGCCGTGGCTGTTCCGAAGCGGAAGATGTCGCGCAGCAACACGCGCCACCGCCGTAGCAACTGGAAGGCCGTTGTCCCGGCCCTCGTGGCGTGCGACCGCTGCCACGAGCCGAAGCTCGGTCACATCGCGTGCCCGACCTGCGGCACGTACAACCGTCGCCAGGTCCTCTCGGTCTGATCGGCGGGGTGGACGGATCGATGTCGGACGCTCACTCCTCCCGCAAGTCGGGTCCCCGTAAGAGCGGGGGTGAACCGGGCGGCGGGCCGGCCTCGACCGCATACGACGTCCTGGAAGGGCGCCTCGGGTACGTACTCGAGCGCGCCCTTCTGGTGCGTGCCCTGACGCACCGCTCGTTCGCCTACGAGAACGGCGGCCTGCCCACCAACGAGCGCCTGGAGTTCCTCGGCGACTCGGTGCTGGGTCTGGTGGTGACCGACACCCTCTACCGCATCCACCCGGATGTCCCGGAGGGCACGCTCGCCAAGCTGCGGGCCGCGGTGGTCAACTCCCGTGCGCTCGCCGAGGTCGGTCGCGGTCTCGAACTGGGCACCTTCATCAGGCTCGGCAAGGGCGAGGAAGGCACCGGCGGCCGGGACAAGTCCTCGATCCTCGCGGACACCGTCGAAGCCGTGATCGGCGCCGTCTACCTCGACCAGGGCCTGGAGGCGGCGACCGAGTTCGTGCACCGCCTCTTCGACCCGCTGATCGCGGAGTCCTCGCAGCTGGGCGCCGGTCTCGACTGGAAGACCAGCCTGCAGGAGCTGACCGCCTCGGTGGGCATCGGCGTGCCCGAGTACGTGGTCGAGGAGTCCGGTCCGGATCACGAGAAGACCTTCAACGCGGCCGCCAGGGTGGCCGGCGAGGCCTTCGGCAGCGGCACCGGCCGCTCGAAGAAGGAGGCCGAGCAGAAGGCGGCGGAGAGCGCCTGGCGGGCGATCAAGGCCAAGTACGGCGACAGCCCGGCCGCTCCGGCGGCCTGAGGGGGCCGGCCGTGCCAGAACTCCCCGAAGTCGAGGTGGTCCGGCGCGGCCTGGCCAACTGGGTCAGCGGTCGCACCGTCGCGGCAGCCGAGGTGCTGCATCCGCGTGCGGTGCGGCGGCAGCCGGCCGGCGGCGCCGACTTCGCCGCCCGGCTCTCCGGTGTCACCCTCGGAGTGGCCGAGCGCCGCGGCAAGTACCTCTGGCTGCCCTTCGCCACGTCTCCCGGTGCAGCCTCTCCCAGCGCCACGTCTCCCGGCGCCGCCTCTCCCAGCGCCGCGTCTCCCGGCGCCGCCTCGCCAGGGGAGGAGCACGGCTTCGCACTGCTCGGACACCTCGGGATGAGCGGCCAGCTGCTGGTGCAGGACCCGGCGACCCCTGACGAGACCCACCTGCGGGTCCGGCTGCGCTTCACCGACGGCGGGCGTGAGCTGCGCTTCGTCGACCAGCGCACCTTCGGCCACCTCGCGGTCGAGGAGCTGGACGCGGCCGGACTGCCGCTCTCGCTCGGGCACATCGCCCGCGACCCGCTCGACCCGCGCTTCGACGACGCCGCCTTCTGCACGGCGCTGCGGGCCAAGCGCACCACGGTCAAGCGGGCACTGCTCGACCAGAGCCTGATCAGCGGGGTCGGCAACATCTACGCGGACGAGGCGCTCTGGCGGTCGAAGCTGCACTACGACCGCCCCACCGAGACCCTCACCCGCCCGCTCGCCCGGACCCTGCTGGCCAACGCCCGCGGGGTGATGAGTGCCGCGCTCGCGGTCGGCGGCACCAGCTTCGACAGCCTCTACGTGAACGTCAACGGCGAGAGCGGCTACTTCTCCCGCTCGCTGGACGCCTACGGGCGGGAGGGCGAGCCCTGCTACCGCTGCGGCACCCCGATCCGGCGGGCTGCCTGGATGAACCGCTCAAGCTACTTCTGCCCGCGCTGCCAGCGCCTGCCGCGCCCGCGCGCCGCCGGCTGACGGCGCTCCGGGCCGCCCGCACCGCCGGCCGAGCGCACGGCCGGTCACCTCAGCGGGCGGCGCCCGTCGGCTCCTGCGCCTGGACCTGAAGGGCCCCCTCGCCCTCGCCGTAGCGCGCCACCGCCACCGCGCCGACCACCGCGAGCACGAAGCCGACCAGGCCGAGCCAGGCCAGCCCCGGCCGGGCCGCGTCGCCCAGCCAGACCACCCCGACGATGCCGGGGACGACCGTCTCGCCCACCACCAGCGCGGCGGTGGCGCCGTTCACCGAGCCGACCTGAAGGGCGACGGTGTGCAGGTACATCCCGCCCAGACCGCCGACCAGGATCGCGTAGAGCGCCGGGTCCGCGATCAGCTGGCCGACGTCGAAGGGGTTCACCCCGTTCAGGATCCGCACCCCGATGCCGAGCGCGCCGAAGCCGAGGCCGGAGAGCAGGCCGGCCATGATGGCCCCGCCCGCGCCGAGCCGCCGCACCAGCAGCGAACCGCCGCCGATCACCGCGATCGAGATCACCAGCAGCCACCAGTGGGCGGCGGCCGGCTCGGTGCCGGTGCCCTCGTGCCCGGCGGCGACGGCGAGCAGTACCAGGCCGCCGCAGACCACGCCGATCGCCGTCCACTCCGGGCGCCGCAGCCTGATGCCGAGCAGCTTGATGCTGCACAGCGCGGTGATCACCAGGTTGGCGCTGATCACCGTCTGGGAGAGGAAGAGCGGCAGCAGCCGGGCGGCGAGCGCGCCGAGCAGGAAGCCGACGAAGTCGAGCACCGTGCCGAGGATGAACTCCCAGGTGACCACGGCCTTGGCGGTGGAGCTGAGGCTCGGGCCGCCGTGCTCGGTGACCTGGGTGCTCGCCGCGCCCGCGGCCTCGGCCGACCTCTCCTCGCGGGCCGAGCGGCGCGAGCCGACGGCTTGCAGCACCGAGCCGACGCCGTAGCAGGTGGAGGCGGCGACGGCGGTCACCAGGCCGATGATCACAGGTACTCCGATCGGGTCGCGCCGGGCGCGAATGGCGGGAGGGGTCCCACTATGCCCTGCGGGACGAGGCGTCGTGAAACCCCGTCCCGCTCATCGGCCCTGGTCAGTCCACGCAGGGGATGCCGCCCATCCTCACCGCGGGCCCCTGCATCGGCAGCCCGGCCGCCAGGTCGCCCGGGGCGGGGGCGGCGGACGTGGACGTCGCCGCGGCGGATGCCGGGGCGGCGGAGGGCACCGGGCCGGGCGGGGTGAAGCCGGTGCCCAGCGTCAGCTGGACGTGTCCGGCCTTGATGCCCGGGCCCGGGGCGGCCGTGACCCCGTAGCGGGCGGCCACTTCGTCGGCGGCGTCCTTGGCCCCGGTGCCGTAGGCCACCGTGGTCCTGGTCTGCCGCGGGCCCTGGCCGGTGCGGCCCTCGGTGAAGCCGAGCGCGGCCAGCGCCTTGGCCTCGGTGTCGGCGGCGTGCGGGATCGTGGAGGTGTTGACCACGTCGACGGTCCCGCCGGGCCGGGCGCCCTGGTCGGGGTCCGGGTTCGGTGCGGCGGGCGCGTCGGGCGGTGCGGTGCTCGGCGCGGACGGGGCACCGGACGGGGCGGCAGCCGGGGCTTGGCCGCTGTCCACCGTGCTGCCGGCGGGCACCGGGTCGTGCCCGATCAGCTGCTGGACGATCCGCTTGATCTGCACCGGGTCGACCTTGTTGACGTCCTGCCCGTTGATGGTCGCGAAGCCGGCGATCGGCAGGGTGTTGGCCTCCACGTGGCCGCCCGAGAGGTTGGGCGCCTGTTGCGCGAAGTCCAGCACGTTCCAGCGGTCGTCGGTCACCACGTCCCTCTTGACCACGTTGAGCAGCTGCTGCATCTTTCCCAGGTCGCCGACCACGCCCTGGTCCTTGAGCTTCTTCACCACCGAGGAGATGAAGGCCTGCTGGCGGTGGGTGCGGTCGAAGTCGCCGCCGGCCAGGTTGTGCCGCTGGCGGACGAAGGAGAGCGCCTGCGAGGCGTTCAGCGTGTTGAGTCCGGCGCGGAAGTCGGCACCGGAGCCCTGGCCGGCCATCGCCGGGTCCTTGGTGTCGTGGTTGAGGCAGACCGTGATCGGCTGCACCGCCTTGGCGATGTCGTAGAAGCCGACCAGGTTGACCTCGGCGAAGTGGTCGATCGGCACCCCGAGGAAGCTCTGCACGGTGGCCAGCGTCGCCTTGCGCCCGGCCTCGCGGCTCTGCCGCTCCAGATCGGCCTTGCCCAGGCCCTTGCTCGCCAGTCTGGCCTCGGCGGCCGCCTTGGCGATCCCGTAGGCCTCCTTGATCTTGTGCATCTTCCCGTCGGCGCCCACCGTCTGCACGTAGTCGTCGCGCGGGATGGAGAGCGCGGTGACCTGGCCGCCGTTGGCCGGGATGTGCATCAGCATCAGGGTGTTGGTGTTGTAGCCGCCCACCTCGCTGCTGGCGCCCGCGTGCAGCTCGTCCTGGACGAACTCGCCCGGCAGGTCGTTGCCGTCCATGTCCTTGCGGCTGTCCAGGCCGATCAGCAGCAGGTTCACCGAGTTGTCCAGGCGCGGCGGGGCGCCCTTCCTGATGTCGTCCAGCGCGCTGGAGGTGGTCAGGTCGCTGGACAGGGCGTGGACCGCGTACCAGGTGAACCCGCAGGTGCCGAGCACCGCGAGCGAGGTGACGCAGGCCATCGTGCGCCCGGCGACCAGCAGCGGTGAGCGGCGCCGGGCCCCGGTCGGACCGCCCGCCCTGGTGCTGCCGTTCCTGGTGCTGCCGCTCCTGGGGCCCGCGGCCCGGCGGTCGGGGCTGGGCCGGTCAGCCACGGCGGCTCCTCTTCTGCTTCTGCTCCAGGACGATCCGCAGGACGATCACCAGCAGCGCGGCCGCGAGCGCCGCGGCCATCACCGGGAAGCCCCGCACGGCCCACTTGGCGGCGCCGGTCGCCAGCGCCTTGGCGTTGCCGTAGCCGCCGCGGTCGGCGAGCAGTTCGGCGCCGGCAATGCTGGCGAGCACCACCGGGGCGACCCCGGTGAGCACCCACCACCAGCCGGCCCGGGTGGCCAGCCAGGCGGCCGCGGCGGTGCCGAGCACGGTCAGCGCGGTGAAGACGCCGCCCGGCGCCGAGCCGAGCAGCTCGTCGCTGAACGCGCCGACCACCGGCAGGCCGAGCGCGGCCAGCGCGGTCGCGCCCGGATTGGGCCGGCGCGTGCGGCTGCCGCTCCTGGACCGGCCGGCCGCCCGCCCGGCGGCCGCCCGCGCCCGCGCCCGCGTCGGCGGCGCCGCGTCCGCGCCGCGCCGGGGGGCCGGCAACCGCGCGGCGCGGGCCCGGGTCCGCGGCTGCGCCTGCTCAGGCACGTCGCCGGTGGGCGTGCTCGCCCGTTGGCCTGCCATGTCCCTACCTCGTCCGGTCGGCCGGTGTCGCCGGCGGTCGAGCCGACGGCCGCCGGCGTGTGACAGTTGCGCAATCTAGCAAGCGTTGGGGCGGATGCGGGGCTCCCGACGGGTCCCCGGATCCCGGAAGGTAACGCGTGCGTAAGGGAATAAGTTTTGATGTGACTTTGGATCTCCCTTGGTTGACATGGTAACCACCATGGCCGCTGGGACAGTTGGCGGCTCGCAGGGTGATCTGCCGGAGGGCGCCCGGCCCTCGGCTCCCCCTTGGTCCGATGAGCGGACCGGTAGCGTCGGGGCCATGAGAATCGTTCTTCGCCGCTCCCGGGCGGTCGGGCAGGGCGCCGTCCTGGCGGTGCTGCTCGGGCTGCTCCTGCTGCTGGTCCCCGGTACCGCCACCGCCGCGGGCGGGCTCGACGACGCGTCCGCGGCGCTCAAGCAGGGCAAGGTCTACGTCGACCCGGCGATGGCCGGCCAGTTCTCCCAGGCGCAGGCCGACGCCCTGACCAAGCGGATCAAGGACGCCGACAAGCCGATCATGGTCGCGGTGCTGCCGGCCAACGGCCAGTACCAGCCGAAGACGATCTTCCAGGACCTGCGCACCAAGGCGGGCATCACCGGGGTCTACGCGGTCTGGTTCGGCAACCAGTTCGCCGTCCGCACGGACAGTGCCGCGATGAGCGAGCTGACCGCTCGCAACTACGCCCAGGCCGCGTTCGACTCCCATCATGGTGATATCAACGCGACGTTGACCGATTTCGTCACCAATGCCGCGCCGAAGGTGAAGGGCCACGCGCCCGGCGCCGACTCCTCCGGGGTCGGCGCCGCGCTGATCGTGGTCCCGCTGGTGATCCTCGCGCTGGTCGGCGTGGGCGGGTTCCTGCTGGTCCGCCGCTCCCGCAAGCGCAAGGCCGAGCAGCTGGCGGCCGAGCTGCGCGCGCTGCGCACCGTGGTCGACGAGGACATCACCGCGTTCGGTGAGGAGCTGGAGCGCCTGGACTTCACACCGGGCGCCCCCGGCGCGGACGACGCCCAGCGCGCCGACTACACCCACGCGCTGGACGCCTACGAGCGGGCCAAGCGCACCATGGACGAGGCCCGGCGCCCCGAGGACGTCAAGGCGGTCACCGAGGCACTGGAGGACGGCCGCTTCTCACTGGCCACCCTGGCCGCCCGGCGCGCGGGCCACCCGCTGCCGGACCGCCGCCCGCCGTGCTTCTTCGACCCGCGCCACGGCCCCTCGGCGCAGGACGCCGACTGGGCGCCGGCCGGCGGGACCGCCCGCGCCGTGCCGGTCTGCGCGGCCGACGCCCAGCGCCTGGCCGCCGGCCTCGACCCGGCGATCCGCACCGTGCAGACCGAGCGCGGCCCGCAGCCCTACTGGGACGCCGGCCCGGCCTACGGGCCCTGGGCGGGCGGCTACTTCGGCGGCTACGGATCGGGGCTGCTGCCAGGCCTGCTGGTCGGCACCATGCTCGGCTCGGTCTTCTCCGGCCCCGGCGCCTGGGCGGCCGACGGCTACCAGGGCGGCTACGACGGCGGCGGCGAGCAGTACCAGGGGGGCGACGTCTCCGGCGGCGACTTCAACCCGGCGGACTTCGGGGGCTTCAACGGCGGCGACTTCGGTGGCGGCGACTTCGGTGGCGGGGACTCCGGTGGCGGGGACTTCGGCGGTGGCGACTTCGGTGGCGGCGACTGGTAGTCCGTCCCCGCCGGACCCGGGCCGGGTCCGCCTCCTTCGGGAGCGGGCCCGGCCTGCACGGTTTGGGAACGGAACTCCCTGTGGGACGCTGGCCCTGTGACCACCACCAGTGCCACCGCCGGGCCCGGCCCGGGCAAGCCGACCGGCCGCCCCTGCTCCATCGCCGCCGCCCTGCAGATCCTGGGTGAGAAGTGGGCGCTGCTGGCGGTGCGCGAGCTCTTCTACGGCAACCACCGCTTCGACCGGATCGTGCGCAACACCGGTGCCCCGCGGGACCGCCTCACCGCCCGGCTGCGCGCGCTGGAGGAGGCCGGGGTGATCGAGCGGCGGCTCTACCAGGAGCGGCCCGCGCGCTATGAGTACCACCTGACGCAGGCCGGCCGGGAACTGGCCCCGGTCACCCAGGCGCTGCTGGTCTGGGGCGACCGCTGGGCGGTCGAGGAGCCGCCGGTCACCCTGCTGCACCATGCCGCCGGTCACCCGGAGCACCACCTCGACCCCGTCTGGGTCTGCCGCACCTGCGGTCAGGAGTCCGGCGGGTCCGGCGGCGCCGGCGATTCCGAGGTGTCCGGGGGCCCCGGGCTGAGCCTGGACATCCACAGCCCGGGCTGGGACCGCAGGGGACCGGTGGCCTGAGCCCCGGCCTGACCGGGTCGGCCGCCCGTACCGGTGCCGCGTCAGGCAACCTTCGCCCCGTCGCGCAAAAGTTGCCTGACGCGGCACTAGGGTCGGGGGATGCACGACGAAGACGTCCGGGTCACCGCTTGGGTGCGCGGCAGCGTCCAGCAGGTGGGCTTCCGGTGGTGGACCAGGGCCCGCGCGTTGGAGATCGGCCTGACCGGCTACACCGGCAACCTCGGGGACGGCCGGGTCCAGGTGGTCGCCGAGGGTCCGCGCGCGGCCTGCGAGCAACTGCTCGGCCTGCTCCGCGGCCCGGGCACCCCCGGTCGGGTCAGCGGGGTGACCGAGATCTGGAGTGCCACCGGCGCGGGCTACGACGGCTTCGCCATCCGCTGAGCGGGCCGCCGTGACCGCCCGCCGGGGCCACCGGGCCGGATCGCGCAGACGGCGGGCGGGGTGCGCGGCCGGGTGGAGCGGGGATCACAGTGGTTGCCATAACGCGCTACTCGTGGTTAACTCCGCACGTGCAGTGATCCACCAGGTCCGACCGGTGGCGTCACCCGCTGCCCATGGCGTGAGTCCACCGCCATGCAGGTGACAGCGGGGCTGTAGCACGCGGTGATCGTGTTGACCCGTACGGTCTTTGGTGAGACGCTGGAAGCCCGCGCACGCGACCGTGATTTCGGGCAGGGTCATGCCTTGTGGCCGCACGTCCACAGTGTCTGACCTGGTCGGCCGTAGCCGACTGCTCGGCATGCGCAAGCGCGCGCGTCACCCCTTCCCTCGACCTGTACCGTACCGGTTCGGTCACTCAGCGTGGAGGACCATTTATCATGGCAAAGGCGCTTCTCGGTTACGTCGGCGGCCCCGACCCGCGAATGCTCTCCGAGATGCGGCGGCTTCAGCTGCGCGTCCAGGACCTGGAGGCCGAACTCGTTCGGATGCAGGCCGAGAACGACGCGCTCGTCGCTGTCGCCGACGAGCACTCCCTGCTCGACAGCATCGGCCTCGGACAGCGGGAGCCCGCACTCACCTGAAGCACAACTGACGTCGACCGGCCCCTGGACCGGCCGGCTTCGCCGCGCGCGGATGTTCTCGGCCCCGTCCCGGGCCGCCTGCCCTGCTGGGGACAGCCATCCTGAACGCGGGACGCGATCATCGGGGACGCCTTCACCGGCGTCCCTTCGTCGTCTTCTCCGCCGTGTTCCCCCCTGCTCACACTCCGTTTGTCCGATGCTGCCCACGGCCCGCCCTCCCGAAACCGGGGCACCGGACGGATACAGTCGGGCGCTGTGCACCTCAAGAGTCTGACGCTGCGCGGCTTCAAGTCCTTCGCCTCGGCCACCACCCTGCGCTTCGAGCCGGGCATCACCTGCGTGGTCGGCCCCAACGGCTCCGGCAAGTCGAACGTGGTCGACGGGCTCTCCTGGGTGATGGGCGAGCAGGGGGCCAAGACGCTGCGCGGCGGCAAGATGGAGGACGTCATCTTCGCCGGGACCAGCGGGCGCGCCCCGCTGGGCCGGGCCGAGGTCAGCCTCACCATCGACAACAGCGACGGCGCCCTGCCGATCGACTACGCCGAGGTGACCATCACCCGGACCATGTTCCGCAACGGCGGCAGCGAGTACGCGCTGAACGGCGACAGCTGCCGGCTGCTCGACATCCAGGAACTCCTCTCCGACTCCGGCATCGGCCGCGAGATGCACGTGATCGTCGGTCAGGGCCGGCTCGACTCGGTGCTGCACGCCGACCCGATGGGCCGCCGAGCCTTCATCGAGGAGGCCGCCGGGGTGCTCAAGCACCGCAAGCGCAAGGAGAAGGCGCTGCGCAAGCTGGACGCGATGGCCGCCAACCTCAACCGGGTGCAGGACCTGGTGGCCGAGCTGCGCCGCCAGCTCGGCCCGCTCGGCCGGCAGGCCAGGATCGCCCGCCGGGCCGCCGGGATCCAGGCCGAACTGCGCGACGCCCGGCTGCGGCTGCTCGCCGACGACCTGCTGGCGCTGCGCCACGCGGTGCAGGCCGAGGTGGCCGACGAACTGGCGCTGCGACTGCGCCGCACCACCGTGGAGCAGGAACTGCAGCGGGCCAGGCAGCGCGAGGCGGTGCTGGAGGCCCAGGTCGAGCAGCTCGGGCCGCGGTTGGAGGCCACCCGGCAGGCCTGGTACCGGCTCTCGGCGCTGCTGGAGCGGACCAGGGGCACGATCGGCCTGGCCGAGGCCCGGATCCGCCGCGCGGGCAGCGAGGGCCAGGGCGAGGAGCGGCGCGGCCGGGACCCGCAGGAGCTGGCCGCCGAGGCCGAACGGGTGCGGGCCGAGGAGGCGGCGCTGGCCGAGGCGTTGGAGGAGGCCCGGTACGCGCTGGCCGAGGCGGTGGAGACCAGGGCCGCCGCCGAACGCGCGCTGACCGAGGAGGAGCAGCGGCTCAAGGCCGCCGCCCGGGCCGTGGCCGACCGGCGCGAGGGGCTGGCCCGGCTGCAGGGGCAGGCCGCCGCCGCGGCCTCCCGGGCGGCCGGCGCGCAGGCCGAGATCGAGCGGCTGGCCACCGCGGGAGAGGAGGCCGCGCTGCGCGCCGAGGCCGCCCAGGCCGAGCTGGAGCTGCTCCAGGAGCAGGTCGCGGGCCTGGAGTCGGGGGACGAGGAGCTGGAGGCGGCGCACGAGCGGGCGCGCGAGGCGCTGGCCGGCGCCGAGCGGGAGCTCAGCGCGGTCCGGGAGGCGGCGGGTGCCGCCGAGCGCGAGCGCGCCGCGCTGACGGCCCGGCACGAGGCGCTCTCGCTGGGCCTGCGCCGCAAGGACGGCACCGGCGCGCTGCTGGCGTCGGCCGAGCTGCTGGGCGGGCTGCTCGGGCCGGCCGCCGAGCTGCTCACCGTCACCCCCGGTCACGAGGTGGCGCTGGCCGCCGCGCTGGGTGCGGCGGCGGACGCCGTCGCGGTGGCCGACCTGGACACCGCGACGGCCGCGCTGCGGCTGCTGCGCGAGCAGGACGCGGGCCGGGCGGCGCTGCTGGTCGCGGGCGCGCACGGGTCGGCGTCGCTGCCGTCCGGGGCGCCTGAACTGCCGGCGCTGCCTGAGCTGCCTGAACTGCCGGCGCTGCCTGAGCTGCCGCCGGGCGGCGCGCGCTGGGCGGCCGAGCTGGTGGACGGCCCCGCCGAGCTGCTGGTGGCCGTCCGGGCGCTGCTGGCCGGCACCGCCGTCGTCGCCGACCTGGCCGCCGCCCGGCAGCTGCTCGCCGCCCGCCCCGGACTGAGGGCCGTCACCGCCGAGGGCGACCTGCTCGGCGCCCGGCTGGCCCAGGGCGGCTCGGCCGGCCCGCCGAGCCAGCTGGAGACCCAGGCCGCCGTGGACGCGGCGGCCCGGGCGATCGAGGAGCTGACCGGGCGCTGCGCCGAGCTGGCCGAGCGCCTGGCCCTGGCCAAGGAGCACCGCCGCGCCGGGGCCGAGGAGTTGGAACGGCTGGCCGCCGAGCGCCGCCGGGGCGAGAAGCGGCGCGCCGAGGTGGCCGGCACGCTCGGCCGCTTGGGTGGCCAGGCCAGGGGGGCGGCCGGCGAGGCCGAGCGCACCGCCGCCGCCGTGCGGCGCGCCGAGGAGGGCCTCGCCGCCGCGGCCGCCGCCGCCGGGGAACTGGCCGCCCGGCTGGCCGCCGCCGAGGAGCTGGCCGAGGAGGAGCCGGCCGAGCCCGACGCCGCCGAGCGCGACCGGCTGGCCGAGGCCGGGACCGCCGCCCGCCAGGCCGAACTGGAGGCCCGGCTCTCGGTGCGCACCCACGAGGAGCGGGTCCGCTCGCTCGCCGGGCGGGCCGACGGCCTGGACCGCGCCGCCCGCGCCGAGCAGGAGGCCAGGGAGCGGGCGGCCGAGCGCCGTCGCCGGGCGGCCGACGACGCCCGGGTGGCCGGTGCGGTCGCGGCCGGCGCCCGGCAGTTGCTCGGCTGCCTGGAGGTCTCGCTCGCCCGGGCCGATGCCGGGCGCGCGGCGGTCGAGCAGGCCAGGACCGAGCGGGAGAGCGCGCTGCGCGAGGTGCGCGAGCGGGGCCGCGAGCTGAAGGACGAGCTGGACAAGCTGGTCGACGCCGGGCACCGGGACGAGGTGCTGCGGGCCGAGAAGCGGCTGCGGATCGAGCAGTTGGAGTCCCGCGCGCTGGAGGAGTTCGGCATCGCGGGGGAGGAGCTGCTGGCCGGCTACGGGCCTGATCGGCCGGTGCCGCCGCCCACCCCGGAGGAGGGGCAGGAGCCGGGGGAGAGCCGCCCGTACGTCCGGGCCGAGCAGGAGAAGCGGCTGCACGCGGCCGAGAAGGCCTACCAGCAGCTGGGGCGGGTGAACCCACTGGCGCTGGAGGAGTTCGCCGCGCTGGAGGAGCGCCACCAGTTCCTCGGTGAGCAACTGGACGACCTGAAGCGGAGCCGGCGCGACCTGATGGAGATCATCCGGGACGTGGACCAGCGGGTCGAGCAGCTCTTCACCGCCGCCTTCCACGACACGGCGGCCCAGTTCGAGGGCGTCTTCTCCCGGCTCTTCCCCGGCGGCGAGGGCCGACTGGTGCTGACCGACCCGGAGAACATGCTCACCACCGGGGTCGAGGTGGAGGCCCGCCCACCCGGCAAGAAGGTCAAGCGGCTCTCGCTGCTCTCCGGCGGCGAGCGCTCGCTGACCGCGGTGGCCATGCTGGTCGCCATCTTCAAGGCCCGCCCCAGCCCGTTCTACGTGATGGACGAGGTGGAGGCGGCGCTGGACGAGACCAACCTGCGCCGGTTGATCGCGATCATGGAGGAGCTGCGGGACAGCTCCCAGCTGATCGTGATCACCCATCAGAAGCTGACCATGGAGTGCGCCGACGCGCTCTACGGCGTGACGATGAAGGGGGACGGCATCTCCCAGGTGATCAGCCAGCGGCTGCGGGAGGAGCACCGGGAGCGCCGCGCGCCTAAACCGCGGGAAGCACGGGAAGCAACGGTCTGAGCACGGTTACCACCGCTGGGGCCCCGCGTCACGGATACTGGCCTGGTTATGGAATACGTGATCCTTGCCGTAGTCATCGCCGTGGTCGCCATCGGAGCGGTCGCCGGCCTCGTCGTCAGCGGCAGACGACGTAAGGAACTGCCCCCGGTCCAGCGGCCGACCACCATCGAGCCGAAGACCCCGAGCGAGCCGCAGGTCGGCGACGAGGCCGCGCCGCCGCGCGCGGCGCCGGTGCAGACCGTCCAGGAGGTCGACCTCCCCGAGCAGGTCGAGCAGGCCCCGGCGGCGCCCGAGGCCGGCGAGGTCGCGCCCGAGCAGGCCGCCGAGGCGCCCGCCGTCGAGGTGCCCGAGCCGACCGCCGGCCGGCTGATCCGGCTGCGCTCGCGGCTCTCGCGCTCGCAGAACTCGCTCGGCAAGGGCCTGCTGGCGCTGCTCTCCCGGGACCGGCTGGACGAGGACACCTGGGAGGAGATCGAGGAGACCCTGCTCACCGCCGACGTCGGCGTGACCCCGACGCAGGAGCTGGTCGAGCGGCTGCGCACCCGGGTGAAGGTGCTCGGCACCCGTACCCCGGCGGAGCTGCGCGGGCTGCTGCACGAGGAGTTGGTCGCGCTGATCGGCACCGAGGCCGACCGCTCGCTGAAGACCGCCAAGCACGAGGACGGCCGCCCGGCCGTGGTCCTGGTGGTCGGCGTCAACGGCGTCGGCAAGACCACCACCTCCGGCAAGCTCGGCCGGGTGCTGGTGGCCGACGGCCGCACGGTGGTGCTCGGCGCGGCCGACACCTTCCGGGCCGCGGCCGCCGACCAGCTGCAGACCTGGGGCGAGCGGGTCGGCGCGCGCACCGTGCGCGGGCCCGAGGGCGGCGACCCGGCCTCGGTCGCGTTCGACGCGGTCAAGGAGGCCATCGCCGAGGGCGCCGACACCGTGCTGATCGACACCGCGGGCCGGCTGCACACCAAGACCGGTCTGATGGACGAGCTGGGCAAGGTCAAGCGGGTGGTGGAGAAGCACGGCCCGGTCGACGAGGTGCTGCTGGTGCTGGACGCCACCACCGGTCAGAACGGCCTGGTGCAGGCGCGGGTCTTCGCCGAGGTGGTGGACATCACCGGCATCGTGCTGACCAAGCTGGACGGCACCGCCAAGGGCGGCATCGTGGTCGCGGTCCAGCGCGAGCTGGGCGTGCCGGTGAAGCTGATCGGCCTGGGCGAGGGCGCCGACGACCTGGCCCCGTTCGAGCCGGGCGCGTTCGTCGACGCGCTGATCGGCGACTGACGGGCCGTCACCCGACCGGTTCCACTGCGGGGCGTCCTTCCGATCACGGGAGGGCGCCCCCACTCGTTCTCACGAGGATCCGTTCCTAGGGGGCCTAGGGGGCCTAGGAGGCCTAGGAGGCCAGCCAGGCCGGCTCGGCCGCCACCGCCCGCTCCCGCCCGCGGTGGCAGGCGTAGGCGATGGTGCCCAGCAGCAGCCGGGCCTCGGGCGGGCGGCTCGCGCTCTCCCGGCAGGGGTGGCGCAGCCAGCGCATCGGGCCCAGGCCCGGCAGCACGGTGGGCGGCGCGGCCAGGTAGGCGCCCTCGCCGTGGCAGCCGAGATCGAGTGCGGCGTCGTCCCAGCCCATCCGGTAGAGCAGGTCGGGCAGCTTCTCGGCGGTGCCGCGGGCCACGAAGAAGAGCAGCCGGCCGGCCGGCGAGGCGAGCACCGGGCCGACCTGGGTGCCCATCCGCTCCAGCCGGACCAGGGCGCGCAGCCCGGCCGCCTCGGGTACGTCGAGCACGTCGAAGCCGCGCCCGGTCGGCAGCAGCACGCTGGCCTGCGGATCGCCGTCCCACAGGGCGCGCGCCTCGTGCGGGGCGGCGCCCGGGGGCAGTTCGCGCGCGGCGGTGCCGTGCGGCGGGTGCAGACCGGGCGCGGCGCAGCGCGGGCGGCCGCAGGAGCACAGGTCGCCGGGGCGCAGCCCGGTGGTCGGCCCGGTCCGGGCCGGCGCGCTGCCGAGGGCGACCGTCCAGCCCCAGCGCCCGGCGTACTCGGCCGCGGCCTGGTACGCGGTGGCGCGGGTGCGGCGGCGCGAGCCGAACCTCAGATCGCCGAACAGGTTGTCCATGCCTCCCCCAACAGAATTCGGTTGCCGGCGGTTACGGGATTGTGACGCACCGTCAAATTCTCGCCCCCGGCGTGTGTTCTTGCTTGGCGGCGCGCGGTGGGCAGCACGCGCCGTCCTGTGCTTTCACCGGCTGGGACGCGGCCGGGCGGGGCCGGCTACCAGTGAAGCGCCGGTGGCGGGCACCGGGCTCCACCGCGGGGGGTGGCGAATGGTGGCGTTTCCCGGCGAAGCATCCCCCGGACGGGTCATGGCAGGTTACGTTCAGCACACGGACCGGGGCAGTGGGTGCGTGGGCGGGACGACGAGCAGGCCCCTTCAGCGGGGCCGCGCGGGACAGGGGTGGACCCTCAATGGCAGAGAAGCAGCCCAACGAGAAACTGACGGCGTGGTTCGCCCGCAGCGGCTGGTCGAAGGGCGAGTTCGCCAGGCAGGTCAACCGGCAGGCCAGAACCCTGGGCGCGCACCACGTCAGCACCGACACCTCACGAGTGCGCCGCTGGCTGGACGGGGAGCAGCCGCGCGAGCCGATCCCCAAGATCATGGCCGACCTCTTCTCCGAGCGCTTCGGCTCGGTGGTCTCGGTCGAGGACCTGGGCCTGCGGGCCGTCGTCCCGGTCTCCACGGTGGCCGGCGGCGGGGTCGACCTGCCCTGGAGCGGGCCGCAGACGGTGCAGCTGATCAGCGAGTACTCGCGCAGCGACCTGATGCTCAACCGGCGCGGCTTCCTCGGTACCTCGCTGGCCCTGACGGCCGGCGCCGCGCTGATCGAGCCGATGCAGCGCTGGCTCACCCCCGGGCCCGGCGGCTCGCCCACCCCGATCCTGGCCGCGGCCAACGGCGGTGAGCCCTACACCGGCCGGCTCTCCGAGCCCGAGCTGCAGCTGCTGGAGCAGACCACCGTGATGTTCCGGCAGTGGGACGCGCAGAACGGCGGCGGCCTGCGCCGCAAGGCGGTGGTCGGCCAGTTGCACGAGGTCACCGACCTGCTGCAGGAGACCTACCCGCCCCAGGTGACCCAGCGGCTCTTCCGGCTCACCGCCGAACTCGCCCACCTGGCCGGGTGGATGTCCTACGACGTGGGCATGCACCCGAGCGCGCAGAAGTACTACGTGCTGGCGCTGCACGCGGCCAAGGAGGCAGGCGACCGCCCGTTCGGCGCGCTGATCCTGACCGACATGAGCCGCCAGATGATCCACCTGAACCGCGGCGAGGACGCGCTGGAGCTGATCCACCTGGCCCAGTACGGCAGCCGGGACACCGCCTCCCCCCGCCAGCAGGCGCTGCTCTACGCGATGGAGGCCCGCGCGTACTCCAACATCGGCGAGGTCAACCGCTGCGCCCGCGCGGTCCGGCTGGCCGAGGACACCTTCACCGACGCCGGGCCGGTCGAGTCGGACCCGAGTTGGCTGCGGTTCTTCTCCAAGGCCGAGCTCTACGCGGAGAACGCGCACTCCTTCCGTGACCTCGCCTACCACTCCTCGCGCAGCCCGCGGTACGCCTCGATGGCCGAGCCGGTGATGGCCACCGCGGTGGACCTCTTCCGCGCCGACAAGGAGAACCACACCCGCTCCTACGCCTTCAACCTGGTCGGCATGGCCAGCGTGCACCTGCTGCGCGGCGAGCCGGAGCAGGCCGCGACGGTGGCCGAGGAGGCGGTGGAGATCGCCGGCAAGGTGCGCTCCGAGCGGCTCAACACCCGGCTGCGCAAGACCTCGGTGGCGGCCAACCGGGACTACCGCTCGGTTCCGGCCGTCAACCGGCTGGCCGAGCTGGTGGTGGACCAGATCCCGGAGTACGAGGCGGTCTAGGGCGGGGCGGCTCAGCCGGTCGGTCCTGGCCCGGTCGACCTTGGCCCGCCCGGTCTCGGCCCGTCTGGTCTTGGCCCGCCCGGTCTCGGCCCGTTCGGTCTTAGCCCGTTCGGTGGACCCGGGGTGATCGGATGGGCACCCCGGGTGGTGTGCGGCGGTACGGTACCTCACGGCCTGTCATGGCACGGCCGTAGTTCACGTACCCGTAACCGGTGCGTCGACCGCGTCACGACGGCGAAACACCGAGCCGCACCGGCCGAAACCCGTCTTCGGCACTCTCCTCTTCAACGCCGACACCCCGGGTGGCACGGGACAGGGATCCCGAGGGTGGCGCGGCAGACACCTGGAGGAGACGCCGATGCCGGACGGCTTCAGCGCGGGCGATACCGCTTTCGTTCTGATCAGTGCGGCCCTGGTCATGTTGATGACCCCGGGCCTGGCCTTCTTCTACGGCGGCATGGTCAGGGTGAAGAGCACCCTCAACATGCTGGTCATGAGCTTCATCTCGCTGGCGATCGTCAGCGTGCTCTGGGTGCTCTACGGCTACACCCTCAGCTTCGGCAAGGACGCCGGTGCCGGCCTGATCGGCAACCTCGATCACTTCGGCATGCGCGGCATCGGGATGAACGACCTGAGCGGCTCGATCCCGGTCACCGCCTTCGCCGCCTTCCAGCTGATGTTCGCGGTGATCACCCCGGCGCTGATCAGCGGCGCGATCGCGGACCGGGCGAAGTTCGCCGCCTGGTCGCTCTTCGTGGCGCTCTGGGTGACCATCGTCTACTTCCCGGTCGCGCACTGGGTCTTCTTCTTCGACGGCGGCCACGGCGGCTGGCTGGGCGACCGCCTCGGTGTGATCGACTTCGCCGGCGGCACCGCCGTGCACATCAACGCCGGGGTCGCGGGCCTGGCGCTCTGCCTGGTGCTCGGCAAGCGGGTGGGCTTCAAGAAGGACCCGATGCGCCCGCACAGCCTGCCGCTGGTGATGCTCGGCTCCGGGTTGCTCTGGTTCGGCTGGTTCGGCTTCAACGCCGGCTCGGCGCTGGCCGCCAACGGCCTGGCCGGGATGGCCTTCATGAACACCCAGGTGGCCACCGCCGCCGCGATGCTCGGCTGGCTGGCCTTCGAGAAGCTCAGGCACGGGGCCTTCACCTCGCTGGGCGCCGCCTCCGGCGCGGTGGCCGGCCTGGTCGCCATCACCCCGGCCTGCGGTTCGGTCTCGATGCTCGGCGCACTCGCGATCGGCCTGATCGCCGGTGCCGTCTGCGCCGCCGCGATCAGCCTCAAGTACAAGCTCGGCTTCGACGACTCGCTGGACGTGGTGGGTGTGCACGCGGTCGGCGGGGCGATCGGCTCGGTGCTGATCGGCCTCTTCGCCACCGGGCACGTGGGCCAGAGCGCGAAGGGCCTCTTCTACGGCGGCGGGTTCGAGCAGCTCGGCAAGCAGGCGCTCGGCGTGGTCGTGGTCGCCGGCTACTCCTTCGTGCTCTCCTGGCTGCTCGGCCAGGGGATCCAGAAGACGATCGGGTTCCGGGTCACCGAGGAGGTCGAGGTGGCCGGCATCGACCAGGTCGAGCACGCCGAGACCGCCTACGACCACAGCGCGGTGGGCGCGAGCCTGGCCCGCGCGCTGAGCACCCCCACCACCCCGCCGGCCGAGCAGGCCGTCATCGAGAAGGCCGCCGCGCAGGCTGCCGAGAAGACCGAGGTCGACGCCTGATGAAGCTGATCACCGCCGTCGTCAAGCCGCACCAGCTGGAGCAGGTCAAGGAGGCGCTGCAGGCCCACGGCGTCCAGGGCCTGACCGTCACCGAGGCCAGCGGCTACGGCCGCCAGCGCGGTCACACCGAGGTCTACCGGGGTGCCGAGTACACCGTCGACCTGGTGCCGAAGATCCGGATAGAGGTGCTGGTCGAGGACGCCGACGCCGAGGCCGTGATCGAGCTCCTGGTCAAGGCCGCCCGCACCGGGCGGATCGGGGACGGCAAGGTCTGGAGTGTCCCGGTGGACACCGTGGTCCGGGTGCGGACCGGCGAGCGCGGGCCCGACGCGCTCTGATCCACCCCACGCAAGCGGATCCGCGACCAGCCGTCGCGGGTCCGCTGACCGCTTTCGCCGGAGTCGCCGTGATGCTTGACCACCAGTCGGCCCGGGCCGAACTCTTCGCCCGCCCCGACCTCGCCGGACGCGAACGCCGCCGCGCGCTCGCCGAACTGACGGACCGTTGGCTGACCGGACTGCTCGTCGCGGCGGGCGGCGACCGGCCCGGCGTCGCGCTGGTCGCCGTGGGCGGTTACGGCCGCGGCGAGCTCTCCCCGCGCAGCGACCTGGACGTGTTGCTGCTGCATGACGGCGCCCCGGTCGGCGAGCTCGCCGACCGGCTCTGGTACCCGGTCTGGGACAGCGGGGTGAGCCTGGACCACGCGGTCCGCAAGCCCGGCGAGGCGCGCGCGGTGGCCGCCACCGACCTCAAGGCGCAGCTGGGCCTGCTGGACGCCCGGCACCTGGCCGGCGACGCCGAGCTGACCGCGGGCCTGCGCTCGGCGGTGCTGTCCGACTGGCGGGCCAGGGCCGCCGAGCGGCTGCCGGAGCTGCGCGAGCTGGGGCGCGAACGGGCCGAGCGCCACGGCGAACTGGCCTTCCTGCTGGAGCCCGACCTCAAGGAGGCCAGGGGCGGCCTGCGCGACCTGGTCGCGCTCGACGCGGTCGCGGCCTCCTGGCTGGCCGACGCCCCGCGCGAGGGCCTGGACGCCGCCCGCTGCCGCCTCGGCGACGTGCGCGACGCGCTGCACCTGGCCACCGGGCGGGCCACCGAGCGGCTCGCCCTGCAGGAGCAGGACCAGGTGGCCGCCGCGCTCGGCGTGCTGGACGCGGACACCCTGCTGCGCCAGGTCTACCAGGCCGCCCGCACCGTCTCGTACGCCAGTGACGTGACCTGGCGCGCCGTCGACCGGCTGCTGGCGGCCCAGCGGTCCAGAGGCCGCCGCCCGTTCCGCTTCGGCCTGGGCGGCGCCGGCCGCGCGGCGCCGCCCGCCGCTCGCGGTCAGGCCGTGCGCCGGCCGCTGGCCGAGGGCGTGGTGGAGCAGGACGGCGAGGCGATCCTCGCCCAGGGCGCCCGCCCGGCCGCCGACCCGGTGCTGCCGCTGCGCGCGGCGGCGGCCGCCGCCCAGGCGGGCCTGGTGGTCGCCCATGCCACGGTGCGCCGACTGGCCGCCGAGACCGGGCCGCTGCCGGTGCCCTGGCCCACCGAGGCGCGCGAGCAGCTGATCACCCTGCTGGGCGCGGGCGAGGCCTGCCTGCCGGTCTGGGAGGCGCTGGAGGCCGAGGGACTGGTCACCCGGCTGCTGCCGGACTGGGAGCGGGTGCGCTGCCGGCCGCAGCGCAACGCCGTGCACACCTGGACGGTGGACCGGCACCTGGTGCAGACCGCGGTGCGGGCCGCCGCGCTGACCCGCCGGGTGGCCCGCCCCGACCTGCTGCTGGTCGCCGCCCTGCTGCACGACCTGGGCAAGGGCTGGCCGGGGGACCACTCGCAGGCCGGCGAGGTGATCGTGCGCGACGTGGCCGCCCGGATGGGCTTCGACCAGGACGACACGGAGACGCTGGCCCTGCTGGTGCGCCACCACCTGACGCTGGTCGACACCGCGACCCGCCGCGACCCGGACGACCCGGCCACCGTCGAGGTGATCGCCAAGGCGGTGGGCACCGCCCAGCACCTGGAGCTGCTGCACGCGCTGACCGAGGCGGACGCGCTCGCCACCGGGCCGGCCGCCTGGAGCGCCTGGCGGGCCGCCCTGGTGGCCGGGCTGGTGGAGCGCGCGGCGGTGGTGCTGGCGGGGGAGGGGCCCGCGCCGCGGCCGGTGGCGGCTTCGGCGGCCTCGGCGGCGGACGAGCGGCTCGCGGTGGAGGCGGCCAGGACCATGGAGCCGGCGCTGGCGATGCGGGCGGAGGCGGGGCACGAGGCGTTGGCGCCCGACACCCTCGCGCACGAGCCGATGGGCGTCGAGCTGGCGCTGGCCATCCCCGACCGCCCCGGGTTGCTCGGCACCGTCGCCGGGGTGTTGGCGCTCAACCGGCTCACCGTCCGCTCGCTCACCCTGCGCGAACTGGACCCGATCGGGGCCGGACCGGTGCTGCTGCTCTCCTGGCGGGTGGCCGCGGAGTTCGGCGAGCTGCCGGAGGCGGCCCGGCTGCGCGCCGATCTGCGCCGGGCGCTGGACGGCTCGCTGGACCCCGGGCGGCGGCTGGCCGAACGGGACGCGGCGGTGCCGCGCCGGCCCGGCATCAGCACCCCGCCGCCGGTGGTGACGGTGCTGCCGGGCGGCGCCTCGGCCAGCGCCACCGTGCTGGAGGTGCGCGCGCACGACGTCCCCGGCCTGCTGCACCGGATCGGCCGCGCCCTGGACGAGGCGGGTGTGCGGGTACGCACCGCCCACGTCAGCACGCTGGGCGCGGACGTGGTGGACGCCTTCTACCTGACCGACGCGGGCGGCGCGCCGCTCGCCCGGGAGGAGGCCCTGGCGGTCGCGGAGCGGCTTCGCCGGGCACTGCGCTGACCGGGTGGGGCCCGACCCCGGGGTCTGCGGATACCCTGGTGGGCGACGACCGTACTCATACCGATGCCGCAAGGGACCCGCGACCGACGTGTTCGACACTCTTTCCGACCGCCTCGCAGCGACGTTCAAGAACCTCCGGGGCAAGGGCCGCCTCAGTGAGGCGGACATCGATGCCACCGCCCGGGAGATCCGGATCGCCCTGCTGGAGGCGGATGTCGCGCTGCCGGTGGTGCGGGCCTTCATCAAGCAGGTCAAGGAGCGCGCGCTGGGCTCCGAGGTCTCCGGCGCGCTGAACCCGGCGCAGCAGATCGTCAAGATCGTCAACGAGGAGCTCATCAACATCCTCGGTGGCGAGACCCGTCGCCTGCGGTACGCCAAGACCGGCCCGACCGTGATCATGCTGGCCGGTCTGCAGGGTGCCGGCAAGACCACGCTGGCCGGGAAGCTCGGATTCTGGCTGAAGCAGCAGAAGCACACCCCGCTGCTGGTCGCCTGCGACCTGCAGCGCCCCAACGCGGTGACCCAGCTCAACGTGGTGGCCGACCGGGCCGGCGTGGCCTTCTTCGGCCCCGAGCCGGGCAACGGCGTCGGCGACCCGGTCAAGGTCGCCCGCGACGCGATCGAGTACGCCAAGCAGAAGCAGCACGACGTCGTCATCGTCGACACCGCCGGCCGCCTGGGCATCGACGCCGAGCTGATGCGGCAGGCCGCCGACATCCGCGCCGCGGTCGACCCCGACGAGGTGCTCTTCGTCGTCGACGCGATGATCGGCCAGGACGCGGTGACCACCGCTCAGGCCTTCCTCGAGGGCGTCGACTTCACCGGTGTGGTGCTCTCCAAGCTGGACGGCGACGCCCGCGGCGGCGCGGCCCTCTCGGTGGCGCACGTCACCGGCCGGCAGATCATGTTCGCCTCCAACGGCGAGAAGGTCGACGAGTTCGACGCCTTCCACCCCGACCGGATGGCCTCGCGCATCCTCGGCATGGGCGACATGCTCTCGCTGATCGAGAAGGCCGAGCAGACCTTCTCGCAGGCCGAGGCCGAGAAGATGGCCGCCAAGCTGCAGGGCGGCGGCAAGGACTTCACGCTCGACGACTTCCTGTCGCAGCTGGAGCAGGTCCAGAAGATGGGCTCGATCTCCAAGCTGCTCGGCATGCTCCCGGGCATGGGCCAGATCCGCGAGCAGATCAACAACATCGACGACAAGGACGTCAACCGCGTCGGCGCGATCATCAAGTCGATGACCCCGGCCGAGCGGACCGACCCGAAGCTCATCAACGGCTCGCGCCGGCTGCGCATCGCCAAGGGTTCGGGCGTCGGCGTCGGTGAGGTCAGCAACCTGGTCGAGCGCTTCTTCGACGCCCGCAAGATGATGACCGCGATGGCCTCCGGCAAGGGCATCCCGGGCATGCCGGGGATCCCCGGCATGGGCGGTGGCGGCAAGAAGTCGGCCAAGAAGGCGCCGGCCGCCAAGGGCAAGCGCAAGAGCGGCAACCCGCTCAAGCGGGCCCAGGAGGAGGCCGCGGCTGCCGAGCGCCGCGCGCTGGGCCCGGCCGCCGGCCAGCAGGAGCCGACCCAGGGCGGTGCCTTCGGGATCGGCGCGGGCAAGGGGCCGAGCGACTTCGAGCTGCCCAAGGAGTTCAAGGACCTGCTGTAGTCCGGTGCGCCCTGCCGGTGCCCCGGAACCGCCTGTCGGCCCGTCACCCCGCTGGGGGGTGGCGGGCCGACGCCGTTGGCCCGATGCCCGATGATGTCCGGATGAGCCGTGTGACGATTCGCGCCCCCAGGCCCTCCGACGCCGTGCTGTACGCCGCGTCGGTGCGCCGCTCCGCCGAGCACATCGGGCGCTGGAATCCGGTGGAGCCGGACGGGCTGCCGGACCTGCTGCAGCGTCAGGGTCCCGGGCTGCGCAGCTATCTGATCGTGGACACGGCCGAGAGCGGCCTGGTCGGCAAGTGCAACGTTTCCAACATCGTGATGGGCCGGTACTGCAACGCCGCGCTCGGCTACGACAGCTACCTGCCCTACGCCGGCACCGGGCGGATGAGCGAGGGCATGCGGCAGGTGCTGGACTCCTGCTTCGCGGACCAGACCGCCGGGGGCCTGGGTCTGCACCGGCTGGAGATCAACGTGCAGCCGGAGAACGAGCGCTCGATCGCGCTGGCCCGCCGGCTCGGCTTCCGGCACGAGGGGTTCACGCCGCGGATGCTCTTCCTGGCCGGGGCCTGGCGCGACCACGAGCGCTTCGCCCTGACGGCGGAGGAGTGGCAGCCGCTGGGAGCGCGCGGCTGACGCCTGTCCGGCCACGCGGCCGACGCCCGCCCGACTGGTTCGCCCGACCATGTCCGCCGGCCCGGTCCGCCCGGCCCGGCGGCGTTGCTGATGGTTCGTCAGGTTTTCGGCCCGTATGGTCCGGAAGGTGACCGAACCCGTGCCGCCGCGCCAGAGTCCCGAGCAGCCCTGGCGCTCGGAGGGCGCCCCGCCCCCGCCGCCGCCCGTGCCGCCGCGCCGCAAGATGCCCGGCGGCTGGGTCGGGCTCATCCTCACCGCGCTCGCGGTCTTCCTGATCAGTGACCTGCTGCTGAGCTTCTTCGGCAACGGCGGCGGCACCACCATCTCGTACACCGAGTTCAACAACGAGCTGACCAAGGGCAACGTCGCCAAGATCTACGCCAAGGGCGACGCGATCGAGGGCACCCTCAAGGCCGCCGCCGCCAAGCCGGACGGCGGCAAGGGCGACTACACGGAGTTCACCACCCAGCGGCCCTCGTTCGCCAACGACAACCTCTACAGCACGCTGCTCACCCAGGGCGTGGAGGTGACCGCCGAACCGGTGGTGCAGCAGCGCAGCTTCCTGGCCAACCTGTTGATCTCGCTGGCCCCGATGCTGCTGCTGGTGGTGATCTGGGTGCTGCTGGCCCGCCGGCTGGCCGGCGGCCCGGGCGGCGGACCGCTGGGCCGCAAGGCGCCGCCCAAACCGGTGGTGCCCGAGGAGGGCAAGCGCACCACCTTCGCCGACGTGGCCGGCATCGACGAGGTCAAGGCCGAACTCACCGAGGTGGTGGACTTCCTGAAGAACCCGGGCGCCTACCGCAGGCTGGGTGCCCGGATGCCCGGCGGCGTGCTGCTGGCCGGGCCGCCCGGCACTGGCAAGACCCTGCTCGCCCGGGCGGTGGCCGGCGAGGCGGGGGTGCCGTTCTTCTCCGCCTCCGCCTCCGAGTTCATCGAGATGATCGTCGGCGTTGGCGCCAGCCGGGTGCGCGAACTCTTCGCCGAGGCCCGCAAGGTGGCCCCCGCGATCATCTTCATCGACGAGATCGACACCATCGGGCGCAAGCGCGGCGGCGGGAACACCATGGGCGGCCACGACGAGCGCGAGCAGACGCTCAACCAGATCCTCACCGAGATGGACGGCTTCTCCGGCTCCGAGGGCGTGGTGGTGCTGGCCGCGACCAACCGGGCCGACGTGCTCGACCCGGCGCTGCTGCGCCCCGGCCGGTTCGACCGGGTGGTCAACGTCAGCCCGCCCGACCGCGACGGGCGCACCGCGATCCTCGCCATCCACGCCCGCGACGTGCCGCTGGCCCAGGGCACCAGCCTGGCCGAGATCGCCAAGACGACCCCCGGGATGACCGGTGCCGAGCTCGCCAACCTGGTCAACGAGGCGGCCCTGCTCGCGGTCCGCCGCAAGCAGGACGCGGTCGGCCAGCGCGACCTCTCGGACGCCCTGGAGAAGGTCCAACTGGGCGCCGTGCGGCCGCTGGTGATGCCGGAGGCCGACCGCCGCAGGACGGCCTACCACGAGAGCGGCCACGCCCTGCTCGGCATGCTGCAGCCGGGCGCCGACCCGGTCCGCAAGGTCACCATCGTGCCGCGCGGCCGGGCGCTGGGCGTCACCATGTCCACCCCCGAGGCCGACAGGTACTCCTACACCGAGGAGTACCTGCGCGGGCGGATCATCGGCGCGCTCGGCGGGATGGCCGCCGAGCAGGTGGTCTACGGGGTGGTCACCACCGGCGCCGAGAGCGACCTGGAGCAGGTCACCAACATCGCCCGCGGCATGGCCGGGCGCTGGGGCATGAGCGAGCGGGTCGGGCGGCTCACCGCGATCCCGGACGACAGCCAGGGCGCCTACGGCCTCTCCGCCGCCCCGGCCACCCTGGACCTGGTGGACCACGAGGCCCGGCGGATCGTGGCCGAGTGCTACGAGGAGGCGCTGGGGCTGCTGGAGGAGCACCGCGGCCGGCTGAACGCGCTGGCCGCGGCCCTGCTGGAGCACGAGACGCTGGACGAGGAGGCCGCCTACCGGGCCGCCGGGATTGCCAGGAGTTCCGAGTGAGACCGCGTCAGCTGGGCCGCGGACCGCGTCAGGTCCGGCGGCCCAGCACGTACTGGAAGACGTTGGCCATCCGCACCGTGTCGTCCGCGCGGGTGAAGGGGTGCAGCGCCTCGGCCACCTCCTTGGCCACCGGCGCCGCGCCCGCGTAGGCGAGGGCCGCGTCGAACCACCCGGTGGCGAGCAGCCCGCGCACCGCGCTGTCCAGGTCGGGGTAGCCGAACGGGCAGGCCACCTGGCCGCTGCCGACCACCCGCAGCCCGGCCCCGGCGGCCAGCCCGGCCAGCTCGCCCGCCCCGCTGAGCCGGAACGGGTCCAGGAGCCGGCCCGGCCCGCCGCGCCGCCGCGCCACCTCCAGCACCGCGGCGCTCTGGCAGGCCTGCTCGGGCGCGAGGCCGGCCAGCACCACCAGCCCGCCGGGCAGCACCAGCCGGGCCGCCTCCCGGGCCACTCGCCGCGGCTCCTCGGCCAGCCGCAGCGGCTCGAAGACGGTCACCGCGCCGTGCGCCGACCGGGTGGCACCCGGCCCCGGGGCGACCGGCAGCCGGCGCGCCCTGGCCAGCTCGCGCAGCTCCGGATCCGGCTCCAGACCCGCCACCTGGGCCCCGCGTCCGGCGGCCAGCAGCAGCGCGAGCCCGGAGCGGCAGCCCAGGTCCAGCAGGCTCAGGGCCGGGCCGACGGCCAGCCGCTGGTGCACCGCCTCGTAGAGCGGGACCAGGGTGCGCTCCTGGATCTCGGCCCAGTCGCGGGCCCGCGCGGCGGGGGTCGGCTGGATCGGTGCCGCGATGGCCGTGCCGTGCGCTGAAGCCATACTGGTGGCCTCCCAATCAGGTCCGGTCGGACGTGCCTGCGAAATGCTCCCCCCGCTGTTCGCCCCGACTCAAGCGAACAGCGGCGCGGGCGCGCCGTCCAGAGGAGCGCGCCGGGGCGTGCGAGCCTGCCGGGCGTGCGCCCCCCGGCGGTCCGCGGACCGGTCCCTGCCCGGCCGAGTCCCGGCCGAGTCCCGGCCCTGGCCCGGCTCCTGCGGCGATTCACACTCGGTCCGCCGGGCACCGTACGATTCGCCCCATGGCAAAGGCTCCCGTTCTCACCCCCCAGGCGGATGACTTCCCGCGCTGGTACCAGGATCTGATCAACAAGGCCGAGCTGGCCGACAACGGTCCGGTGCGCGGCACCATGGTCATCCGACCGTACGGCTACGGCCTGTGGGAGCGGATGCAGCAGGAGATGGACGCGCGGATCAAGAAGGCGGGCGCGCAGAACGCCTACTTCCCGATGTTCATCCCGCAGTCCTACCTGACCAAGGAGGCCGAGCACGTCGAGGGCTTCGCCCCCGAGCTCGCGGTGGTCACCCACGGCGGCGGCAAGCAGTTGGAGGAGCCGGTCGTGGTCCGGCCGACCTCCGAGACGATCATCAACGAGTACTTCTCCAAGTGGGTGCAGAGCCACCGCGACCTGCCGCTGCTGATCAACCAGTGGGCCAACGTGGTCCGCTGGGAGCTGCGTCCGCGGGTCTTCCTGCGCACCACCGAGTTCCTCTGGCAGGAGGGCCACACCGCCCACGCCACCTACGAGGACGCCCGCGCGTACGCCTCGATGATCCACACGGACGTCTACGGCGACTTCATGACCAACGTGCTCGGCATCGACGTGGTGCTCGGTCGCAAGACCGCCAAGGAGCGCTTCGCCGGCGCGATCAACACCCTCACCCTTGAGGGCATGATGGGCGACGGCAAGGCGCTGCAGATGGGCACCAGCCACGAGCTGGGCCAGAACTTCGCCAAGGCCTTCAACACCACCTACCAGCTGCAGGGCGCCGAGCGCGAGTACGTCTGGCAGACCTCCTGGGGCGTCTCGACCCGCATGGTCGGTGGCCTGATCATGTCGCACGGCGACGACAACGGTCTGCGGGTGCCGCCGCGGCTGGCCGCCGTGCAGGCCGTGGTCCTCGCGATCAAGGGTGACGACGCGGTGGTCGCCAAGGTCCGGGAGATCGGCGCCGCCCTGGAGGCGGCGGGGATCCGCACCGTGGTGGACGACCGCACCGACACCCCGTTCGGCCGCCGCGCGGTGGACTGGGAGCTGAAGGGCGTCCCGCTGCGGATCGAGGTCGGTCCGCGCGACCTGGAGGCGGGCACCGCCATGCTGGCCCGGCGGATCCCGGGCGGCAAGGAGCCGGTGGCGATCGAGGGCCTGGCCGCGCTGCTGCCGGGCGTCCTGGAGGAGGACCAGGCGCAGCTGCTGCGCGAGTCCCGCGAGCGCCGCGAGGCCCGCACGGTGGACGTCAAGAACATCGACGAGGCCATCGAGGCCGCCGCCACCGGCTGGGGCCGGATCTCCTGGGCCGAGCTCGGTCCGCAGGGTGAGGCGAAGCTCGCCGAGCAGGGTGTTTCGGTGCGCTGCATCGTCGCCGCGGACGGCTCCGTGCCGGCCGCCGACGACCAGGAAGGCAATGTCGCGATCGTCGCTCGGGCGTACTGAATGACTTATGCCGTCGCTCATTGCGTAACCAGTGGGTGACGGCGTCTCGGCTACTGGTCGGTCAACTCCCAGTGCGAGCGAACTAGCGGTACGGTGTACGGCCCGTGGCCCTGTCAAAATCACGTCAGGGCCCGGGTCGGAACAACTCGGCGCGGCCCTCTGCCGTGCCCGGGAATCGGGCGACCCGGCGAGGAACGACGGGTGCAGACACCGAGGGGGTTGGTCTTGCGTCAGATTTCGAACGCTCAACACGGGCATTGTCACGCGCAGCTGAGAGTTCTCCGAGAATTCCTGGTGAGTGCTCAAGAATGGAACGTCGGAACCGACTCCCTCGTTGGCATAGCGTGAGCACGACACAGCCTCTCGTCCTCGCGGCCGAACTGGCCGCCGCCTGGAGCGACATCCAGGCCTACCATCGCGACCTGCCCGATCTCGCCTCGCCCGAGGCGCTGATCGGTGAGTCGTCCTCGGCCTGCGGCACCGAGCTCGGTTTCGAGCGACTGCTGCACGAGGCCGCCCACGGTCTGGCCGCCGCCCGCGACATCCGGGACACGTCCCGGGCCGGGCGCTACCACAACCGCCGCTTCCTGTTGCTCGCCTCCGAGCTGGGCCTGGCCCACCCGGTGGAGCCGCACGCCAGCAGCGGCTTCTCGCAGGTGACCATGCTCACCGAGACCCAGGAGCGGTACACCGCGACCATCGAGCGGCTGGAGCTCGCCCTCGGCGCCCACCAGCAAGCGGTGGCCGGGACCCCTGACGGCGGAGTGCTACGCGCGTTCCGTGGGCCGGCGGCCCGGCACGGGTCCTCGGGCGGCGGCGTGCGGGTCAAGGCCGTCTGCGGCTGCGGCCGCAACGTCCGGGTGGTGCCGTCGGTGCTGGCCCAGGCCTCGATCGTCTGCGGCGCCTGCCAGCAGCCGTTCAAGATCGCGTGAATCCGCGCGTCCCCTGACCGGGTCGGACCCGGTCAGGGGAGCCGTGCCCGATGTGGCACAATCGATAGCTGATACCCGGCAGCCAACAGGAACCCTCTCGCCTACGGCTGGCGTGTCATTCGATCGGCCGGCCCCGCAACCCCACGCGGAGCGCGGTCGCTCACCCACGTCAACTCCAGGAGAATCCACTCCCGTGGCAGTCAAGATCAAGCTCAAGCGTCTCGGCAAGATCCGTTCCCCGCACTACCGCATCGTCGTCGCCGACTCGCGCACCAAGCGCGACGGTCGTGCGATCGAGGAGATCGGCATCTACCAGCCGACCTACAACCCCTCGAAGATCGAGGTCGACACCGACCGCGCCCAGTACTGGCTGTCCGTCGGCGCCCAGCCGACCGAGCCGGTGCTCGCCATCCTCAAGCTGACCGGTGACTGGCAGAAGTTCAAGGGCCTGCCGGCTCCCGCGCCGCTGCTCGTCGCCGAGCCCAAGGTCGAGGACTTCTCGCACCTGTTCGCGAAGGCCGTCGCCGGCTTCGAGGACGCCACCACCGGTGTCGCCATCACCCCGAAGGCCAAGAAGTCGGACAAGGTCGAGGCTGACGCCGAGACCACCGAGGCCTGAGCGTGATCGAGGACGCCCTCGACCACTTGGTGAAGGGCATTGTCGAGCACCCCGAGGATGTCCAGGTGCGCTCGCGCAACCTGCGCCGGGGTAACACCATCGAGGTGCGGGTGCACCCCGATGACCTTGGCAAGGTGATCGGCCGTGGCGGCCGCACCGCCCGTGCGCTGCGCACCGTGGTGGGCGCGCTCGGCGGTCGCAACGTCCGGGTCGACCTGGTCGACGTGGACAACATCCGCTGACGATCACCGTCGTCTTCTGATCCGGCCGGGACGCGTCACGCGTCCCGGCCGGATCCGCTTTTTCCCCGTTTTCCGCGGAAGCCCGTCCTGCCCCGGGAAACACACCCCAGGCTTTACGCCTCGTACCAGTGCTAGCGCTCAGGAGTGCACCGTGCAGCTCGTCGTCGGCCGGATCGGCCGTGCCCACGGCATCAAGGGGGACGTCTTCGTCGAGGTCCGCACCGACGAGCCGGAGCTGCGGCTCGGGCCCGGCGCGGTGCTGCTCACCGATCCGAGCGCCACCGGGCCGTTGACCGTGGAGTCCGGCAAGGTGCACAGCGGCCGGCTGCTGATCCGCTTCGCGGGCGTCAAGGACCGCACCGCCGCCGAGGCGCTGCGCAACACGATGCTCATCGCCGAGGTGGACCCGGAGGAGCGGCCCGAGGACGAGGACGAGTACTACGACCACCAGCTGATCGGCCTGGACGTGGTGCTGCTCGACGGCACCCCGGTCGGCGAGCTGACCGAGGTGGTCCACCTGCCCTACCAGGACCTGCTGACGGTCACCAGGCCGGACGGCACCGAGGTGCTGGTCCCCTTCGTCGAGCGGATCGTGCCGACCATCGACCTGGAGAACCAGCGCTGCGTCATCGACCCGCCCCGCGGGCTGATCGACGAGGCCGAGGCGGAGCTCGACGGCGGACCGGAGACCGAGCGATGACCGCCGATGAGCAGCACGGGATGCGGATCGACGTCGTCACGATCTTCCCCGAGTACCTGGAGCCGCTGAACGTCTCGCTGGTGGGCAAGGCCCGCGCCCGCGGCCAGCTCGACGTGCAGCTTCACGACCTGCGCTCCTGGACCCACGACATCCACCGCACGGTCGACGACACCCCCTACGGCGGCGGTCCCGGCATGGTGATGAAGCCCGAGCCGTGGGGCGAGGCACTGGACGCGGTGCTCGCGGCGGGCCCGGCGGGGGAGGTGCCCACGCTGGTGGTGCCCACCCCGAGCGGCGTGCCGTTCACCCAGGAGCTGGCCCAGGAGCTGGCCGGGCGCCCCTGGCTGGCCTTCGCGCCGGCCCGGTACGAGGGCATCGACCGCCGGGTGATCGAGGAGGCGGCCACCAGGATGCCGGTGGTCGAGGTCTCGATCGGCGACTACGTGCTGGCCGGCGGCGAGGTCGCGGTGCTGGTGATGGTCGAGGCGATCGCCCGCCTGCTGCCCGGGGTGCTCGGCAACGCCGAATCGCACCGCGACGACTCCTTCGCCCCCGGTGCGATGGCCGACCTGCTCGAAGGCCCGGTCTACACCAAGCCCGCCGAGTGGCGCGGTCGCGAGGTGCCCGAGGTGCTGCTCAGCGGCAACCACGGCAAGATCGCCCGCTGGCGGCGCGAGCAGGCCTTCACCCGCACCCTGGCGAACCGGCCCGACCTGGTCGGGCGCTGGCGCCCCGCGGCCTTCGACAAGAAGGAGCGGGAGGTGCTGAGCGTGCTCGGTCTCGGCTGGAACGAGGAGCAGGGCCGATTTCTCCGCACCCCGGGGGCTGTGGAAGAATAGGCGGCTGTTGTCTGTCGCCTGGACCCGGTCACGGGATCCGGTGGCCCGGCGCCCCCGCCACGGGGGGACCGCCGAAAGCCGAAGCGACCCGCAACGCACCCCATTGTGACGAATTTCCGTGGGCGGCCCGTGGCGCCCGCGATGGAGAGCATCATGAGCAACAAGCTCGCTGCTGTCGACGCGCCTTCGCTGCGCACCGACATCCCGGCCTTCCGCGCCGGTGACACCCTGAAGGTCCACGTCCGGGTCATCGAGGGCAACCGCTCCCGTGTCCAGGTCTTCCAGGGCGTCGTGATCCGCCGCCACGGCGCGGGCATCGGTGAGACCTTCACCGTCCGCAAGGTGAGCTTCAACGTCGGCGTGGAGCGCACCTTCCCGGTGCACACCCCGATCGTCGAGAAGATCGAGGTCCTCACCCGCGGTGACGTCCGTCGCGCCAAGCTGTACTACCTCCGTGACCTGCGCGGCAAGGCCGCGAAGATCAAGGAGAAGCGCGACCGCTGAGTCGCTGCCCCCGGCTCGCCCCGGGGGTGCGGCGCGCTCAGGGTTGGCCGCTAAGCTCAGCCCGATGAGCACGCACGAACCGATCGCGGACCGCGACGGCGCCCCGGCACCTTCAGGTGCCACGGTGCCGTCGCGGTCCGCGGCCGTTTCCGCGCAGGAGGGCCAGGAGGGCCAGGAGGGCCAGGAGGGCTCAGGGGCCGCCGAGCCTGCTGATTCCGCTGAATCGGCTGAGCCCGGGGCGCCTCAGGAGCCGGACGGGCCCGGTTGGAGCCTGGGCTACCTGGCCAAGCTCGGTGCCGTCTGCGTGCTGGCGCTGCTGCTGGTGAACGTCTTCGTCGCACAGCCCTTCGTCGTCCCGTCGGCCTCGATGGAGAACGTGCTGCGCCCCGGCGACCGGCTGGTGGTGAACAAGCTCGCGTACCAGTTCGGCGACACGGTCCGGCGCGGCGACGTGGTGGTCTTCGACGGCACCGACTCGTTCGTCCCGGGCGCTGAGAACCAGGTCGGCCTGGGGACCGAACTGCACGCGTTCGCCGCGATGCTGGGCCTGGCCTCCGACGACACGGTCTTCGTCAAGCGGGTGATCGGCGTCGGGGGTGACCGGGTGACCTACCGGCCCGGCGACCAGGAGCTGACCGTCAACGGGGTGCCGCTGGCGGAGTCGGACTACCGCTACCCCGGTGACGCGCCCTCCACCGTCGGCTTCGACGTCCAGGTGCCGCCGGGCACGCTCTTCGTGCTGGGTGACCACCGCAGCGACTCCAGCGACTCCCGGGACCACCTCGGCGACCCGGGTGGCGGGTTCGTCCCGGTCCGCAAGGTGATCGGGCGGGCCGACTGGGTGGTCTTCCCGGTCGGGCACTGGTCCGCGCTGGACACCCCGGCCGGCTTCGCGGCCATCGCCGCCGCGTCGAAGGGCGGTGCCCATGGGGAGTCGCGGTAGAGCGGCGCCGCCGGCCGAGGAGGCCGTTGAGGAGATCGGTGAGGAGGTCGCCGAGGAGCCCGGCACGCCCCGCGGCCGCGCCCAGCGCCGGCGCACCGCCCGGCGTGCCGCGCGCCGGGGCCGGCGCTCGCTGCTGCGGGAGATACCGGTGATCGCCGTGGTCGCGCTGCTGATCGCGCTGACCTTGAAGACCTTCTTCGTCCAGGTCTTCGTGATCCCCTCCGGATCGATGGAGCAGACGATCCAGATCGGTGACCGGGTGCTGGTCGACAAGCTCACCCCCTGGTTCGGCAGCACGCCGCAGCGCGGCGACATCGTGGTCTTCAAGGATCCGGGCGGCTGGCTGGAGGGCACGTCCGCCCCGAACAGCGGCGGGCCCGTGCTGGGTGCCGTCAAGGACGCCTTCGGCGCCATCGGGCTGCTGCCCTCGTCCAACGAGCAGGATCTGATCAAGCGGGTGATCGGGGTCGGCGGCGACACCGTGGCCTGCTGCGACGACCACGGCCGGATCACCGTCAACGGCAAGCCGATCGAGGAGCCCTACCTCGCTCCCGGCAACCCGCCCTCGCGGATCCCGTTCAAGGTCACGGTGCCCGAGGGGCGGTTGTGGGTGATGGGCGACCACCGCGACCTGTCCGCGGACTCGCGCTACCACATGGCCGGCCCCTTCCAGGGCACCGTGCCGCTCTCGAACGTGATCGGCCGCGCCTTCCTGGTCGGCTGGCCGCTGAACCGCGTGCACGGGCTCTCCCGGCCGACCTACGCGACCCCGGCGGCGCTCGGGTCGCAGAGCTCCGGAGAATCCTCGGGCGTCAGCCCGGATCCCTTGGAACCCTCACTCGTTATGGGGATGTTGGGCATCTCGCCGGCCGTGTTGCGCCGTCGGCGCGGCGCGCTCACCGGCGGTTCGCCGGCTGACCGGCGGCGCTGGCGGGCGGCCCGCCGCTCCGCCGGGGCCGACTGACGGCCCGTCCGGTACCCGGGGCCGCTGTGTGGGATGACCCAGGCGGAGCATCCGGAGTGATAGAGAAGTGCAGACGTCCCCCGGCTCGGCCGCGGGGACGGTTCCGAAGGCTGTGCTGGTGTCAGGCCGTCCGGCGACGGGCAGTCTGACCCGGGTTCACGGTCGGTCACAGGCGTGGTGCCGGCTGTGCGGCACTGGTGAGCGCGGGCGATGGTCGTCCGCACAGCAGGGAGGAGATGTCGTGGGGGATCTGGTGATCGGCGCCCGCGGGGCCGGTGAGCCTGAGGGCTCCGGCGGCCGTACGGCCCAGTCCACCGAATCCGGACAGCCGACGGAGCCCACTGACGGTCAGGGTGGGCACGGCGGTCAGGGCGGTCCGGGTGGTCATGCCGGTCCGGGCGGGCACGGCGGTCCGGGCGGTCACGGCGGCTCAGGAGGTCAGAGCGGTCCGGGCGGTGGCCCCGGTGCGGGCGCGCCCGGTGGTGGCGCGGCCGAGCAGCCCGAAGCCGACCGGCCGCGGGAACCGGACCCGGACAAGGTGCGGGAGAGGCCGTCCGGCGAGCGCAAGCAGCGGTCGTTCTGGAAGGAACTGCCGATCCTGATCGGTATCGCGCTGGTCCTCGCACTGGTCATCAAGACCTTCTTCGTGCAGGCCTTCTCGATCCCCTCCGCGTCGATGGAGAACACCCTGCAGATCGGCGACCGGGTGCTGGTGGACAAGCTGACCCCGTGGTTCGGCGCCAAGCCCGACCGCGGCGACGTGGTGGTCTTCCACGACCCGGGCGGCTGGCTGAGCGACGGCGAGACGGCCCAGCAGAGTTCCAACACCGTGGTCCGCGGTGCGCAGGACGTGCTCAGCTTCATCGGCCTGATGCCGGCGGCCAACGAGAAGGACCTGATCAAGCGGGTGATCGGGGTGGCCGGCGACACCGTCGAATGCCAGGGCAACGGGCCGCTCACGGTCAACGGGGTGGCGCTGAACGAACCGTACGTCTACACGCCCGGCATGACGCCGCCCAACCCGTGCGGCGGCACGCCGTTCGGGCCGGTCAAGGTGCCGCCGAACGCGATCTGGGTGATGGGTGACCACCGCAACGACTCGCTCGACTCGCGGTTCCACCAGGACCAGCCGCCGACCAAGGACGAGCCCGGTGGCGGCTTCGTCTCGGTCAACGACGTGGTCGGGCGGGCCTTCGTGGTCGCCTGGCCGGTGAACCACTGGTCCACCTTGCCGGTGCCCTCCACCTTCGACCAGAAGGGCATCTCGGCCGAGGGCCTGGTGCCGCCGGCCCTCGGAGTGGTCGGGACGCTGCCGGTCGCCTGGTGGCTGCGGCGCAGGCGCCGGGACTGACCGCCCCGGTTTCACCTCTGCTCGGCTCTTGCGCGGGCCGTGGTACCGACGAGTAATCTGCTCGGACGTGCCACGGCCCGCCGCCGTGTCCGGCCCCTCGCACCCCAGGACGGTTCCGATGAGCAGGCTTGCCGAAGACAGCCCCGGTGCCGCCGGCTCCTCGGGCAGTTCCTCGGGCGGCGCCGGCGGCTCGGCGGCCGCCGAGCCGGTGACTCCTGCGGAGCCCGTGACGCCTGCCGCGCCGGTGACGCCTGCCGCGCCGGTGACGCCTGCCGCGCCGGTGACGCCTGCGGCGGCCGGGCGGCGCCCGCGGCTCGGCGCGGTGCTGCAGACGGTGGCCCTGGTGCTGGGCCTCGGGCTGCTGCTGGGCGGCTTCGGGATGATCGCGCTGGACTACCGGCCGTACTCGGTGCCCACCGGTTCGATGTCCCCGACCATCGCCGCGGGGGACACCGTGCTGGCCCGCAAGGTGGACGGTGCCACTGTCGGTCGCGGCGACATCGTGGTCTTCCACGACCCGACCTGGGGCAACGAGACCATGGTCAAGCGGGTGATCGGGGTCGGCGGTGACACGGTGGCCTGCTGCGACGCCCAGCACCGCTTCACCGTCAACGGCACCCCGCTCGACGAGCCCTACACGGCGACCGGAGGTCTGCCGAGCGCGGCCTTCAGCGCCAAGGTCCCGGCCGGACGGCTCTTCCTGCTCGGCGACAACCGCAGCGGATCGCTGGACTCCCGGGTGCACCTGGACGAACTCGCCGGCACGGTGGCGACCTCGCAGGTGCAGGCGCGGGTGGAGGCGATCCTCTTGCCCTTCGGCCAGGCCGGGCTGCGCGGGCGTACGGTGGCGTTCGACGCGCTGGGCACTCCGGCGGCGAGCCGACCGGGGCCGCTGGTGCCGCTCGCCTGGGCAACGGTGGCGGGAGCGGTGATCATCGTGCTCACCTCGCTGACCGGGCCGGCGGCCGCGCTGGCACGGCGGATCCGCCCGGCCGCGCGAGCTTAGGGCCCGCGAGCTTGGGGCCCGCAGCTTGGGGCCGTCGTCCCTCGGGGGCGGCTTCCTGCTCGGCGCGCTCTGGTTCGCGCTGATGACCCAGGTCGGCCCGGATCGAGAGTCAGCTCGGCATCCGGTAGGCACTCGATGGCACAGGAGGTTCGGATGGCGGCAGGTGACGCGGTGCGACGTCGGGCGGCCGCCCGGGTGTTGCTGCTGGACGCCGCGGACCGGGTGCTGCTCTTCCACGGCTTCGACCCCGCCGAGCCCGCGCGCACCTGGTGGTTCACCCCCGGTGGCGGGCTGGAGCCGGGGGAGGACAGCCGTGCGGCCGCGCTGCGCGAGCTGGCCGAGGAGACCGGGCTGGCCGGGGTCGAGCTGGGCCCCGTGGTGGCCGTCGACCTGGCGGAGTTCAGCTACGACGGCGAGTCCTACCAGCAGCGCCAGTCCTTCCACGTCGCCCGCACCAGCGGCACCGGACCGGCGGTCCTGGACAACTCGGGCAGCGCGCCGGACGAGCGCGAGCAACTGAGCGAGGCTCGCTGGTGGACGCTGGACCAGCTCCGCCGGACGGGCGATCAGGTCTATCCGGAGCGCCTGGCCGAGCTGCTGGAGCTGCTGCTGCGGCAAGGGCCGCCCATCGAGCCGGTCCGCCTCTGAGGACGGGCGCCGTGGTCCACAATGGGGAGGGACTCGACGAGCTGAGGGGACGCCTGTATGAGCGCGGAAGATCTCGAGAAGTACGAGACCGAGATGGAGCTCAAGCTCTACCGGGAGTACAAGGACGTCGTCGGCCTGTTCAAGTACGTGATCGAGACCGAGCGCCGGTTCTACCTCACCAATGACTACGAGCTGCAGGTCCACTCGGTGCAGGGGGAGGTGTTCTTCGAGGTCTCGATGGCCGACGCCTGGGTCTGGGACATGTACCGCCCGGCCCGCTTCGTCCGCAAGGTGCGGGTGCTGACCTTCAAGGACGTCAACATCGAGGAGCTCGCGAAGAGCGATCTGGAGCTGCCCTCGGACGAGGCGGGCTTCGGAAGCTGAGCCCGTTCGTCCGATGATCCCTTCGCGGCTGCGGCCGACTGAGGGAACGCCGCTGTCCACAGCCCCGGGGTTCTCCCCAGCCTGACACCACCCCGTGGTCGGCGCGGCCGCACGGCGGCAACCTCTGTGGCGGAGGTGATCGCTGTGCAGAACGCACACACCGCGGAGACCGCAGAGACCGCAGAGACCGCAGAGACCGTACGCAGGGTTCACACCGGGTACTCCGGGTACTCCGGGTACACCGCGCACGCGGCCCTGGGCCGCTACGGCGAGGAGGTGGCCGCCCGCCGCCTCGCCGAAGAGGGCCTGCGGATCCTGGAGCGCAACTGGCGCTGCTCGGAGGGCGAGCTCGACATCGTCCTGCTGGACGACGACACGATCGCTGTCTGCGAGGTCAAGACCCGGTCCGAGCACGGATTCCAGCAGCCCGAGGAGGCGCTCGGCCCGGTCAAGGCAGAGCGGCTGCGCCGCCTTGCCGAGCGCTGGCTGGTCGAGCGCTGGCCGGAGCACTTCGCCCGGCTGGCCCTCGCACCGCCTGACCAGGCGCCCGCGCCGCCCGATCAGGCGCCCGCGCCCCAGGCAGTAGAACCGGCTGCCCGTGCCCGGGCGGGCGCCGAGCCCATCGCCCTGCGGGCGCCAGTGCCGGCGACCGAGGTGCCGCTGCCGCCCGGCGGGGTGCGGATCGACCTGATCGCGGTGGTCAGCCGGACCAGGGGCGCCGCGCGGATCGAGCACCTGCGGGGGGTGGTCTGAGATGGCCTTCGCCCGCACCTGCTCGGTGGCCCTGCTCGGGGTGGACGGCGTGGTGGTCGAGGTGCAGGCCGACCTCGAACCGGGTGTCGCCGCGTTCACCCTGGTCGGCCTGCCCGACAAGGCACTCAGCGAGGCTCGCGACCGGGTCCGCGCCGCCATCTCCAACTCCGGTGAACGTTGGCCCCAGCGCAAGCTCACCGTCGGGCTCAGCCCCGCCTCGGTGCCCAAGAGCGGCAGCGGCTTCGATCTCGCGGTGGCCTGTGCCGTGCTGGCCGCTGCCGAGCGCCTGCCGCCACCCGCCATCGCCGACCTGCTGATCATCGGCGAACTGGGGCTGGACGGGCGGGTCCGGCCGGTGCGTGGTGTGCTCCCCTCGGTGCTGGCCGCCGCGGACGCCGGGTACCGGCAGGTGGTGGTGGCCGAGCAGACCGCCGCCGAAGCGGCGCTGGTCCCCGGGGTATCGGTGCTCGGGGTCCGGAGCTTGCGGCAGCTGATCGCCCTGCTCACCGACGAGCCGGTGCCCGACGAGCCGCCGGACACCGTGGCCGGTGGCCCCGACCCGCTGCTGTCCGGGTTGGTGCTGCCCGGCACGGCCGTCCGGCGCGGGGCGACCAAGGCCGACGCGGAGTACGGGCCCGACCTGGGTGATGTCGCCGGGCAGGAGGAGGCCCGCAGGGCGCTGGAGATCGCTGCCGCCGGTGCCCACCACCTCTATCTGAAGGGCCCGCCCGGCGCCGGCAAGACGATGCTCGCCGAGCGGTTGCCCGGTCTGCTGCCGCCGCTGACCAGGGCGGAGGCGTTGGAGGTGACCGCTGTCCACTCGGTGGCGGGCCTGCTCCCGCCGGGCCGTCCGCTGATCGACCTGCCGCCCTACTGCGCTCCGCACCACTCAACGACCATGCCCGCGATCGTCGGCGGCGGCAGCGGTCTGCCCCGCCCCGGCGCGGTCTCCCTCTCCCATCGCGGCGTCCTCTTCCTGGACGAGGCGCCCGAGTTCCCGGTCCGGGTGCTCGACGCGTTGCGTCAGCCGCTGGAGTCCGGCGAGGTGGTGATCGCGCGCTCGGCCGGGTCGCTGCGGCTGCCGGCCAACTTCCTGCTCTGCCTGGCGGCCAACCCCTGCCCCTGCGGGCGCCACTCGCGCCGGGGCGAGGGCTGCGACTGCACGCCGACCATGGTGAGCCGGTATCAGGCGCGGCTCTCCGGGCCGCTGCTGGACCGGGTCGATCTGCGGGTCCAGGTCGATCCGGTGACCCGGACCGAACTGCTCGGGCGCGACCGCTCCGCCGAGCGGACCCAGGTGGTGGCCGATCGGGTCCGGGCCGCCAGGGACCGGGCCGCGGGCCGCCTGGCCGGGACCCCGTGGCGCACCAACGCCCAAGTGCCGGGGCGCGAGCTGTACCCGGTGGCGGCCGGTGGAGGGTTCGCTGACGGAGGCCGAGCGGGAGATGGAGCGCGGGCTGCTCACGGCGCGCGGGCTGGACCGCGTGCTACGAGTCGCCTGGACGGTGGCGGACCTGGCGGGCCGGGAGGCCCCCGGGGCGGGCGAGCTGCGTACCGCGCTCGCCCTGCGGCGAGGGTTCCCGGGCGGCGTCCGCTCGCTCGGCGGCGGGTCAGGAGGGCGGCCATGACGTGGTCGGACGGTGTGCAGAACGAGTTGGACCTCGGCGTGGCTGCTTCGCCGGGGAGTGCGTCCGGGGCCGTGGCCGCACCGGTCGCACCCGAGGCGGAAAGGTCGGCCCGGATGACGCTGACCCGAATGGTCGAGCCAGGCAGCGCGGTGGTGGGCCGCTGGTTGGGCTCGCGCTCGGCGGTCGCACTGCTCGACGTGCTGCGCGGCGGCGGCACGCACCGGGAGTTGCGGCTCGACCGGCAGCGTCTGGCCCTGCTGCGCCAGCGCTTGGCGCTCACCGATGCCGCCGCCGACCTCGAACGCCTGCGGGCCCTCGGCGGCCGGTTCCTGGTGCCCGGTGACGCGGAGTGGCCCAGTCAGCTCGCCGACCTCGGCGAGGCCGCGCCGATCGGCCTCTGGGTGCTGGGCACCGGATCACTGCGCCTGCTCGCACTGCGCTCGGTCGCGGTGGTCGGCGCTCGCGCCTGCACCGACTACGGCGCGCACATCGCGACCGAGCTGGCCGCCGCGCTGGCCGAACGCGGCTGGGTGGTCTGCTCCGGCGCGGCCTACGGGGTGGACGCGGCCGCCCACCGGGGCGCGCTGGCGGTGGGCGGCATGACGGTGGCCGTGCTCGCCTGCGGCGTGGATGTGCGCTACCCGCGCGGCAACAGCGAACTGATCAGCCGGATCAGCGAGCAGGGCCAACTGATCAGCGAGCTCCCGCCCGGCGAGCACCCGAACCGCTTCCGCTTCGTCCTGCGCAACCGGGTGCTCGCCGCCCTGACCCGCGGCACGGTCGTGGTCGAGGCGGCGTCGCGCAGCGGGGCGCTCAGCACGGCCCGGCGGGCCCAGGAGCTCAACCGGCACACCATGGGCGTCTGCGGCCCGGTCACCTCCGAGCTCTCGGCCGGGGTGCACGCCCTGATCCGCGGCGGTGGCGCGACCCTGGTCACCGACGCAACCGAAGTGATCGAGCAGATCGGCGCGATCGGGGCCGACCTGACGCCGCCGGCCCGCTCTCGGCCGAGGCCGCGCGACCTGCTGCACCACAGTGCCGCCCTGGTGCTGGAGGCAATTCCGGCAGGTCAGCGCGGAGCGCCGGTCGGGGAGCTCGCGTTGCGCACCGCGATCCCCACCGACCAGGTCCTCAAGGAGCTCTACGAGCTGTGTTCGCTGGGGTTCGTCCAGCGGGTGGGATCGCACTGGAGAGTGATCCATTGACCGCTGACGAACCGTACGGCCGGGGTGCTCGTTGGTGTGGTCACGGGTTCCCGGCCTCGCGGCGGTGCCGAGCCGATCCCCGAGCCGATCCCCGAGCCGATCCCCGAGCCTGATCCCCGAGCCTGATCCCCGAGCCTGATCCCCGAGCCTGATCCCCGAGTCCGATCCTCGTGGTGTTCCCGCTAACGATCCTCGTGCCGATTCCTGAGTCGATTCCTGAGCCGATGCCCCGCGTTGATCACTGAAACGGGCCCGAGTCGTTCCCGCGACGGAGTGAACGCCACCGGAACGGGGGACGGCCAGGTGGTGGTAGCGCATTGCATCGACTCGATCACGCTACGCTCGCCAATGGCTTCCCTATCAGCACATGCCTATCAGCACATGACTCGGCAGAACGGCGCAGACCCACGTATGCCCACACACATTCCCGGACACAGGGTGACCAGTGCCGGCCTGCCCTCGGGGGGCCCCAGCACCGACTCGCGTCCCAGCCCCATGGCCCAGCCTGCGAAGCCCGTCCTGCCGACACCCAGCATGACGAGTCCCCTGGACGCGACCGAGCCTGCGGGCGCGACGACTGCGCCGAGCCTGGCACCCCCACCGAACGCGGCGCCACCTCCGGGCCCGACGGCCGCACGGGAGGCGCTCGCTACCGCTACCGCTGCTACCGCCGCTGTGCCTGAGGCGGCGGCGACCGCGATGGTGACCAGTGCGGAGCCTGCCGGCCCGGCACGTACCGCTGACCTGTCGCCGCTGGCAGTGCCGTCGCAGTCGCCGTCATCGCCGGCGGGCCGTCCTTCGGCGCAGCCCGCCCAGGGGCGGTCGTGGGCCCGTCTGCGCTCGTACGCGCGCGGTCAGGGTGTGGGCGCGGGGCGGGCACCCGCGGCCGCGGTGGCGCTGATCACGCCGACAGCGCAGGCAGTGGTGCCGTCACCCTCACGTGGCTCCGCCCGCCGCTCCGAGGCAGGCGACAGCACCGCCACGGCCAGGGCTGACGCGGCGCGGAGCAGCGGCGCACCTGGCCCCGAGGCAGCCGGCCCGGCCAGCGGGTCGGGCGGCCCATCAGGGGCGACCGCGCCCATCGGCCAGGCGCAGCCGCAGCCGCAGCCGCGGTCGCAGCCGTCTTCGCGGACGCACGGGCCGGGCCGGCTCGGACGCCAAGCCGGCCCGCCCGCGAACCCGCAAACCGCACCGACCGCACCGACCTCTCCTCCCGGCCCCGGCGCGCGACTCGGCCGGCAGGCCGCCGCACCACCCGCCGGTCCGCCCATCGGCGCGCAGGCCGCCGGCGCGCAACCCGCCGGCGCGCAGGCCGTGCGCTCCGGTGCTCCGGCTGCCGCCGGCACGCGCGCTGCTCCTGAGGTTCCGGGGGCACCCGCGGCGCCCGCGGTTCCCGGATCCACGCCCGCCGTTCCCGCCGCCGTGCCCGCTCCTGCTGGTGGCTCGGCGCAGCCCAGTGCGCTTGAGGTGCTTTGGCGGTCATACAAGTGCAGTGGCGATCCAAACCTGCGCGAGCAGTTGATCCTTCACTACTCACCGTTGGTCAAATACGTGGCCGGCCGCGTCGGGGTCGGCTTGCCGCCCAACGTCGAGCAGGCGGATTTCGTCTCGTCCGGGATCTTCGGCCTGATCGACGCGATCGAAAAGTTCGACCTCGACCGGGCAATCAAGTTCGAGACCTACGCGATCAGCCGGATCCGCGGTGCGATCATCGACGAACTGCGCGCGCTGGATTGGATTCCCCGCTCGGTCCGGCAGAAGGCCAAGGCGGTTGAACGGACGTATGCCGCCCTGGAGGCCCGGCTGCGCCGCACCCCGCACGAGCCCGAGGTGGCCGCGGAGATGGGGATCGCGATCGAGGACCTGCACACGATCTTCAGTCAGCTCTCGCTCGCCAATGTGGTGGCGCTCGACGAGTTGCTCCACCCGGCCGGCGAAGGCGGTGAGCGGCTGAGTCTGATGGACACCCTGGAGGACATCGGCGCTGACGACCCGGTCGAGGTCGCCGAGGACCGTGAGCTGCGCAAGCTGCTGGCAGGCGCCATCAACACCTTGCCCGAGCGGGAGAAGACCGTGGTGACCCTCTACTACTACGAGGGCCTGACGCTGGCCGAGATCGGCCAGGTCCTCGGGGTGACCGAGAGCCGGGTCAGTCAGATCCACACCAAGTCCGTGCTGCAGCTGCGGGCGAAGCTCACCGATCTCCGCTGACCAGGTCGCCGCCGGCAGCCCACCCGAGTCCGCGCCCTCTCTGCCTGCACCCCTCTGCCTGCACCCCTCTGCCTCCATCACCTTGACCGCATCACTTTGCCCGCGAGGCATTGCCCGTACTGGCCGGCCCTCACCGGCGGGCCCTCCCGACCAGCCCGCCCGATCAGCCCGCCCGGTGAGCCCGGATCGGCCGGCTCGCACCGGCCGTTCCGAGGGTGCGCCGCCGTCCCGGTGCTCCAACGGGCTCCGTACAGTGGGACGGTGCCGAAGATCCGAGCCGCCACCCTGGCCGAGCATCGTCAGCTGCAGCGCGCAGCCCTCCTGGACGCGGCCCGTGCGCTGCTCGCGGAGGGCGGTATGGAGGCGCTCACCTTCCCCTCTCTGGCCACCCGCACCGGGCTGGCCCGTTCGTCGGTCTACGAGTACTTCAAGTCCAGAGCCGCCGTGGTGGAGCAGCTCTGCGAAGTCGACTTCCCGCTCTGGGCGGCGGAGATCGAGGCCGGGATGGCCGCTTGCGACGACGCGGTCGGCCGGCTGGAGGCCTACGTTCGCGGCCAGCTCGCGCTGGCCGGCGACCCGCGGCACCGGGCCATCGTCGCGCTCTCCGCGGTGGAACTGGACGAGGCCGCCCGGCGTCGGATCCGCTCGGCGCACGCGGAACTGGTCGGCCTGGTGGTGACCGCCCTGGGTGACCTGGGCCACCCGGAGCCGCGCGTGGCGGCGACGCTGCTGCAGGGCGTGGTCGAGTCGGCGGTCAGATGCTCGGAAGGCCGCTCGGCCGACGAGCGCGCCCGGATCGCCGACACGGCTGTCGCGCTCGCCCTGCGCGGGTTGGCCGCCACCGGCCAGGCGCGTGACCGCGCGCGGGGCTGTGACTGAGCCGGCAGCGCCGCCGCGAGTGATCGCAGCGGCAGCAGCCTGGCTTGCCCGGCACCGAAGAGGGCGAGCGGATCCAGGTAGCGGTCGCCGCGCAGCAGCCCCCAGTGCAGGCACGTCGCTGGACAGTGCCCACCGCTGGGGGCCAGTCGCCCGATGACCGCCCCGGCCGCCACCTGGCTGCCGACCGGCAGACCCTTCGCCACGGGCAGGTAGGTGGTACGCAGCGGCGGGCTGCCGGTGCCGGGATGCAGCACCGTCACCACCGGACGCCCGGCGACCTCACCGGCGAAGGCGACGACACCGGGTGCGACGGCCCGCACCGCCTCGCCCTCCGCGGCGGCGAGATCGACTCCGCGGTGGCCGGCGGCCCACGGCGCCGGCGGTGCCGCGAACCGCCGCAGCAGGCCACTGGGCCCGCCGACCGGCCACGCCCGCCCGCCCCCAGGGCCGCCCCCGCCCCCGAGCAGCAGGTCGGCGCTCGCCCCCACCCCACCCCCGGGCTGCGAGCCCGCACCCGCACCCAGGCCCGCACCCAGGCCGACGCCGCCACCCGCGCCGCCGTCGCCGCTCGCCGGATCGGCCCGCGCGGTCGAGGGCCCGAGCAGCACGCAGAGAGCCGCGAGGAGCAGCTCGCAGAGCAGGGCGAGCAGGACGAAGGCGGTGCCGGAACGGGGCCGGGGCGAAGGTCTCATGCCCGTGAGGATCCGCCCGATCACCCCGGCACGGGGACGCCGTCCCGCCACCTGTGGACAACCCCGCCCCGGTGGACAACGTCCGTCACCCACACCGCCGAAGCTGCCGTGTGATCACCTGATGAACGGGCGGTCGCACCCTGACCGCCCCATCCGCGCAGAGTCGCCGGTCACGCGGCGCTTCCCGTACACTTCACACGCGACCCGGTCCACCGGGTCGACTTCGCACGCCCTGCCACCGGCGATCGCGCGCGTGGACCACAGCCTTCACAAGCCCGGTTCGCCGCCTCTCCGGTGCGAGTGCCGCTCGGTCCCCCGAGCCTGTCGCGGCCCAGCCGCTCCCAGGCCCGGACGGCTCGGCACGTCAGGGCGTCAGGCGTGGCGGTCATCCCGACCGGCACGGACAACCGAGCAGACCCGGTCGCCGCCGAGTGCCGCAAGGCAGCAACGAGCGCCGGGCGCAACACCTGAGGAGCGCGGCCATGGCCGTCGTCACGATGCGGGAGCTGCTGGAGAGCGGCGTCCACTTCGGTCACCAGACCCGTCGTTGGAACCCGAAGATGAAGCGCTTCATCTTCACGGAGCGCAACGGCATCTACATCATCGACCTGCTGCAGTCGCTGAACTACATCGACCGCGCGTTCGAGTTCGTCAAGGAGACCGTTGCCCACGGCGGCAGCGTCCTCTTCGTCGGCACCAAGAAGCAGGCGCAGGAGGCCATCGCGGAGCAGGCCACCCGCGTGGGCATGCCCTACGTGAACCAGCGCTGGCTCGGCGGCATGCTGACCAACTTCCAGACCGTCTACAAGCGCCTTCAGCGGATGAAGGAGCTCAGCGAGATCGACTTCACGGACGTGGCCGGCTCCGGCCTCACCAAGAAGGAGCTCCTGGTCCTCGAGCGCGAGCACACCAAGCTCGAGAAGACCCTCGGTGGTATCCGTGACATGCAGCGCGTGCCCAGCGCCGTCTGGATCGTGGACACCAAGAAGGAGCACATCGCGGTCGGCGAGGCCCGGAAGCTCAACATCCCGGTCGTCGCGATCCTCGACACCAACTGCGACCCCGACGAGGTCGACTACAAGATCCCGGGCAACGACGACGCGATCCGCTCCGTCACCCTGCTGACCCGCGTGATCGCCGACGCCGTCGCCGAGGGCCTCAAGTCCCGCGCCGGTGTCGCCAAGGGCGACGTCAAGGCCGAGCCGGGCGCCGACCAGCCGCTGGCCGACTGGGAGCAGGACCTCCTGGCGACCGGTGACAAGAAGGCCGACGAGGCCGAGGCCGCCACCGACGAGGCCCCCGCCGCCGAGGCCGAGGCCGCTGTCGAGGCCCCCGCCGCCGAGGCCGAGGCCGCCACCGAGGCTCCGGCCGAGGAGGCCCCGGCTGACGAGGCCCCCGCCGCCGAGGCCGAGCAGGCCTGACGCACCGAAGGGTGAGGGGTACTCGTCGGCGGACACCGGCGAGTGCCCCTCTCTCCACGTGCCGGGGCTGAACCATGAGCCCCGGCACACCCACCCCGCAGACACGCGAGACGCGAGAAGAGATTCACACCATGGCGAACATCTCCGCCGCGGACGTCAAGAAGCTCCGTGAGCTCACCGGCGCCGGCATGATGGACTGCAAGAAGGCGCTGGACGAGGCTGAGGGCGACGTCGAGAAGGCCCTTGAGATCATCCGCATCAAGGGGCAGAAGGGCGTCGCGAAGCGCGAGGGCCGCACCGCCGAGAACGGCGCCGTGGTCGCCAAGATCGCTGCCGACGCGACCTCCGGTGTGCTGGTCGAGCTGAAGTGCGAGACCGACTTCGTCGCCAAGAGCGAGAAGTTCGTCGCGGTCGCCGACGCGATCGCCGCGCACCTCGCCGAGGCCGCCCCGGCCGACCTGGCGGCCGCGCTGGTCTCCGAGATCGAGGCCGGCAAGACCGTCCAGCAGTTCGTGGACGAGGCCAACGCGAACCTGGGCGAGAAGATCGTCCTGGACCGCTTCGCCCAGTTCTCCGGCGGCTACGTCGCGGTCTACCTGCACCGCACCTCTCCCGACCTCCCGCCGCAGGTCGGCGTCCTGGTCGAGCTCGACAAGGAGAACGCGGACGTCGCCAAGGACGTCGCGCAGCACATCGCCGCCTTCTCGCCGAAGTACCTCTCCCGCGAGGAGATCCCGGCCGAGGTGCTGGAGAGCGAGCGCCGCGTCGCCGAGGCCACCGCTCGCGAGGAGGGCAAGCCCGAGGCCGCCCTGCCGAAGATCGTCGAGGGTCGCGTCACCGGCTTCGTCAAGGAGTTCGCCGTCCTGGAGCAGGCCTTCGCGAAGGACAACAAGAAGTCCGTCGCCAAGGTGCTCGAGGAGAACGGCGTCGCGCTCAAGCGCTTCGCCCGCTTCCGCGTCGGCGCCTGACCCACGTTCACCTGGTTCCCACCTAAGGTGGGAACCGCCGCCGCAGCTGGAACCCAGTGAGTCGGCACCAGAACGACGAGGAGGCCATTGCCGTGCAGGAGACCGTACCGGTTCCCGCGGCAATGGCCTCCTCGCGTGTATGCGCGGGCGGGCCGGCCACCCGGCCGAGGCACCGCCCCGCGCAGCCGGGTCCGGGGGCCGCCCACCCCGGTCCGCGAGTCAGCAGGTGAAGAGCCTGTGAACCAGCAGGTGCAGAAGGAGAAGTCCATGCAGAAGACGCAGGAGTCCGCGCAGGACGGCGCCCGCCGTCGGGTCCTGCTCAAGCTGTCCGGTGAGGCGTTCGCCGGTGGAGGCGGCCTCGGTGTCGACCCCGACGTCGTCCACGCGATCGCCCGGGAGATCGCCACGGTGGTCCGCCAGGGCACCGAGGTCGCGATCGTCATCGGCGGGGGCAACTTCTTCCGCGGCGCCGAGCTGCAGCTCCGCGGCATGGACCGGGCCCGGTCCGACTACATGGGCATGCTCGGCACCGTGATGAACTGCCTGGCGCTGCAGGACTTCCTGATGAAGGAAGGCATCGAGACCCGGGTCCAGACCGCGATCACCATGGGCCAGGTCGCCGAGCCGTACCTGCCGCTGCGGGCGATCCGGCACCTGGAGAAGGGCCGTGTGGTCATCTTCGGCGCCGGTATGGGGATGCCGTACTTCTCCACCGACACCACCGCCGTGCAGCGCGCCCTGGAGATTCACGCCGAGGTGCTGCTGATGGGCAAGAACGGCGTCGACGGAGTGTACGACTCGGACCCCAAGACCAACCCGGACGCGGTGCGCTTCGATGCTCTGGAGTACTCCGAGGTGATCGCGCGCGACCTCAAGGTCGCCGACCTGACCGCGATCACCCTGTGCAAGGACAACAGCCTGCCGATCCTGGTCTTCGAGCTGCTCGCGGAGGGCAATATCGCCCGCGCGGTGAAGAGTGAGAAGATCGGCACACTCATCAGCCAGGATTCCGTCCGGGCCTGAGCAGCAATCAGCCGCGTGCCCCGGCACGCGGACCGTCAGTACGCCACGAGGCAACCGGACAGGGAGCAGACTGTGAGCACCGAAGAGATCCTCCTCGAAGCCGAGGAGAAGATGGAGAAGGCCGTCGGCGTCGCCAAGGACGACTTCGCCGCCATCCGTACCGGCCGGGCCCACCCGGCGATGTTCAACAAGATCGTCGCGGACTACTACGGCGCGATCACCCCGATCAACCAGCTCGCCTCGTTCTCGGTGCCCGAGCCGCGGATGGCCGTGATCACCCCGTTCGACAAGAGCGCGCTGCGCAACATCGAGCAGGCGATCCGCGACTCCGACCTGGGTGTCAACCCGTCCAACGACGGCTCCATCATCCGGGTGGTCCTCCCGCAGCTCACCGAGGAGCGCCGCAAGGAGTACATCAAGCAGGCCCGCGGCAAGGGGGAGGACGCCAAGATCTCGATCCGCGCGATCCGTCGCAAGGCCAAGGAGGCCTTCGACAAGCTGGTCAAGGACGGCGAGATCGGCGAGGACGAGGGGCGCCGCTCGGAGAAGGAGCTCGACGACGCCACCGCCAGGTACGTGGCGCAGGTCGACGAGCTGCTGAAGCACAAGGAAGCCGAGCTGCTCGAAGTCTGATGACCGACGCCCCCATGGCCCCTGGCGAGAGGGGCGTTGACCCGCAGGCCCCCGTGACACCGCTGGTGGAACGGGGGTCCCCACCCCCAGCGCAGGAGAGTCCGGTGGCCCAGCCCGAGCCGCAGCCCCGCAAGCAGCGCGGCGGCCGCAACCTCCCTGCCGCGATAGGGGTGGGCCTGGGCCTCGGGGTGGTGATCATCGTCTCGCTCTTCGTGGTCAAGGTGCTCTTCCTGGCCGTGGTGGTCGCCGCCGCCTCGGTCGGCAGCTGGGAGCTGACCAGCCGACTGGCCGAGCGCAAGGGGATCCAGGTCGCCCAGCTCCCGCTGCTGCTCGGCGGCGTGGCCATGCTGACGGCCGGTTACTGGATCGGCCCGCAGGGTGCGGCGGCCGCGTTGGCCCTCACCGCGCTGGCGCTGATGATCTGGCGGATGAGCCGGCCGCCGGAGAACTATCTGCGCGACATAACCGCGGGTGTCTTCACCGCCTTCTACGTGCCCTTCCTGGCGACCTTCGTCGCGCTGATGCTGGCCGCCCACGACGGTCCGCAGCGGATCGTGCTCTTCCTCGTGGTGACCATCTGCAGTGACACCGGTGCCTACGCGGTCGGCTACAAGTTCGGCCGCACCAAGCTGGCGCCGACGATCAGCCCCGGCAAGACCCGTGAGGGCCTGGCCGGCGGCATCGGGCTGTCGATGCTGGCCGGCGCGGTGCTGATGCAGTGGATCATCGATGACGGCCGCTGGTGGCAGGGCCTCATCCTGGGCGGCTGCGCGGCGCTGATCGCGACCCTCGGCGACCTGGCCGAGTCGATGATCAAGCGCGACCTGGGCATCAAGGACATGGGCACGCTGCTGCCCGGCCACGGCGGGATCATGGACCGGCTGGACTCGCTGCTGCCGACCGCCCCCGTGGTGTGGCTGCTGCTGGCGGCCTTCGTCGGCAGCTGACCCGCGGTCGGGGCGCATCCCTCGTCGAAACGGACCCCGGACGGCACGGCCGTCCGGGGTCCCGCGCATCTGCGACACTGGACGGACCATGCCTGCACCCGGAGAACTCACGTTTGTCGCGCCGCGCGGCGCCAAGCCCCCGCGACACCTCGCCGACCTCAGCCCCGCCGAGCGCAAGGATGCCGTCGCCGAGCTCGGCGAGCAGCCGTTCCGCGCCAAGCAGCTGGCCAACCACTACTTCGGCCGGCTCTCGAACGAGCCGGGCTCCTGGACGGACATCCCGGCCGCCAGCCGCGAGAAGCTGGTCGGCGCGCTGCTGCCCGAGCTGATGTCGGTGGTCCGGCACGTCTCCTGCGACAACGACACCACCCGCAAGACGCTCTGGAAGCTCTTCGACGGGACCCTGGTCGAGTCGGTGCTGATGCGCTACCCGGATCGGGTGACCATGTGCATCAGCTCGCAGGCCGGTTGCGGCATGAACTGCCCGTTCTGCGCCACCGGCCAGGCCGGGCTGACCCGCAACCTGTCCACGGGCGAGATCGTCGAGCAGATCGCGGCCGGGATCCGGGCGCTGAAGAGCGGCGAGATCCCCGGTGGCGAGGCGCGGCTGAGCAACGTGGTCTTCATGGGCATGGGCGAGCCGCTGGCCAACTACAACCGGGTGCTGGCCTCGATCCGCCGGCTGACCGACCCGGCGCCGGACGGCTTCGGCCTCTCCCAGCGCGGCGTCACGGTCTCCACCGTCGGCCTGGTGCCGGCCATGCACCGGTTCGCCGACGAGGGCCTGAGCTGCCGCCTCGCCCTGTCGCTGCACGCGCCGGACGACGAGCTGCGCGACGAGCTGGTCCCGGTCAACACCCGGTGGAAGGTCGCCGAGGTGCTGGAGGCCGCGTGGCACTACGCGGAGAAGTCCGGTCGGCGGATCTCCATCGAGTACGCGCTGATCAAGGACATCAACGACCAGGCCTGGCGGGCCGACCTGCTGGGCCGGCTGATCAAGAACCGTCGGGTGCACGTGAACCTGATCCCGCTGAACCCGACCCCGGGCTCCAAGTGGACGGCTTCCCGTCCCGAGGACGAGCGCGAGTTCGTCCGCCGGCTGGAGGCGCACGGCGTGCCGACCACGGTGCGTGACACCCGCGGTCAGGAGATCGACGGCGCCTGCGGGCAGCTCGCGGCCGCAGGCTGACCGTTCGAGCAGCAGGCCGGGCCGGCGCCGTTCAGGTGGTGCCGGTCAGGTCGCGCCCGAACTGGTCGTGCCCGTTCAGGTCAGCATCCCGGCGCCGAGCACGGCGGTCAACGCCCCGGTGGCCAGCACCACGCTGCCGGCGGCCGCCCAGCGCAGCATGGCGGCCCCGAGCAGCAGCCGGGGCGAGGCACCCAGCCGCGACAGCGCCGCGCCGCCCGGCCGCCGCAGGGCCCGCAGCTCGACCAGCCGGGCCAGTACCGCCGCCACCACGCACCCGGTGACCAGCACCGCCTCGGCGGCCGGCAGTGGCCCGGCGCCGTCGGCACCCGGCGCCACCCAGTGGCGCACCGAGGTCAGCACCACGGCCGTGGTGAAGGCCAGCACCGCCAGTGGGACGCCCAGCCGACGGGCCGCGCCGGTCAGCCCGCGCCCGGCCAGCAGCCGCCGTGGGCTGGGTCGGCCGACCGCCAGCAGCCACCCGGTGCCGGCCAGCAGCGGCCCGGTGAGCAGGCCCAGGCCCAGTGCGGCCGCCGCCCAGCCGCCGAGCAGCGCGGCGTTGGTGTGGCCGAGGTCCGCGGGCAGGTGCAGGGTCCGCGGGTCGTAGGCCGCGGCGGGGCGCAGCGCGTACAGCTCGGTGAGGATGCCGCCGGCCGCCAGCAGGGCGGCCAGTGTGGTGCGCAGCGGTCCGAAGCGGTGCAGCGGGTCCGGCTCCTCGCCGCCCGGCAGCGGATCGACCGCCCGGACCGCGAGGGCGGCGGCCAGACCGCCGGCCAGCGGCAGCAGGGTGAGCAGCGCCACCGGTGCGGCGAGCGGCAGTGGGACGCCCATGCCCAGCTCGGGTGCCAGGGCGGCCCCCGCGATGTTGTTGCGCAGCACCAGGAAGAGCAGCAGCGTCAGCAGCGCGCCCAGGGCGCAGGCGAGCGCGAGCTCACCGGCGATCAGCAGCCGGATCCGCACCGGCCCGGCCCCGGCGGCCGTCAACCCGGCCATCCGCTCGGGCCGCTGCACGGGCAGCGCGCGGGCGGCGACGGCCGCGAACCAGGCGATCGCCAGCAGCGGTGGCAGGCACCAGAGCAGGCGCTGCACCGTCGCGTGCGCGCCGGGCGGATCGCTCAGCGCGCGGCCCAGCGCCCGCAGCAGGAAGGCGGCCACCACGGCCGCGGCCGTGGCGGTGAGCAGCCAGCGGCCCAGGTCCAGAACCCGGTACCCCCTGACCAGGCGGAGATAGAACACCTGATAGTCCTTCGGTCCTTCGGAGCGCGGGGCTCAGCGGCGGCTGCTGTCCTGGGCGGGGCGGTGTCAGGGGCCGGCCACCGCGGCGGCCTCGTGCCGCACCGGGGTGGCGGGTGCCTGGGTGCGGCCGTCGACCAGGGCCACGGTGCGGTCCGCGTACTTGGCGAGCTCCGGGTCGTGGGTGGCCAGCACCAGGGTGAGCTGGTGGGAGCGGGCGGCGCTGGTCAGTATCCGCAGCACCTGGTCCTGGGCCTCGCGGTGCAGCGGGGCGGTCGGGTCGTCGGCGAAGACCACCCGGGGGAGCGGGGCCAGGGCCCGGGCCACCGCGATCCGTTGGCGCTGGCTCTGGATCAGCTCGGCCGGCCGGCGCTTGGCGCAGTCGGTCACGTCCAGCCGCTCCAGCCAGTCGTCGGCGGCGCCGTAGGCGGCCTTGTGACCGGTTCCGGCGAGCAGCAGCGGCAGCGCGACGTTCTCCCGGGCGGTCAGCTCGGGGACCAGCTGGGGCTGCGAGCCGACGAAGCCGAACCGGTCGCGGCGCAGCTTCTCCCGCCCGGCGCGGCTGAGCGTGTGCACCGGCGCGCTGTTGAACCAGACCTCGCCGGAGTCCACCGGCAGCAGCGCCGAGAGGCAGCCGATCAGGGTGCTCTTGCCGCTGCCGCGGCCGCCGGTGATGGCGAGCACCTCACCCTCCCGGACCGCGATCGACACCTCCCGCAGGGCCGGGGTGCCGCGGTGGGACTTGACGATCCCCCGGGCCCACAGCACGTCGTTGTCGGGCGGGGCCGCTGACATGGAATTCCTCCGCCGGTCCAAGAGGGCTCTGCACGGGTGCCGTCGAGGTGGCGCGGCGCGGTGCAGGGGAATGACAGTCGTCAGATTAGAACGACAAGGTCGCGTTGCGGTTGCGGCGCACGGGGCTGAGCTGGGGTAAACCCGGACGAACTATCAGCAGATCAGTCGGAAAAACACCGCGGGGCGGTCCCGCGCAGCCCTGAGGAGGAGACTGCGCGGAACCGCCCCGCGGTGCGAGGGTGGGTCGGAAAGCTCTCGGAGGACGCTCCGTCAGATCTTGGCCCACGCGTCGGTGAGGCTGGTCCGCAGGATCTGCTCGATCTCGTCGAAGGTCGACTGGTCGGAGATCAGCGGCGGCGCCAGCTGCACGACCGGGTCGCCACGGTCGTCGGCGCGGCAGTACAGGCCGTTGTCGAAGAGCGCCTTCGACAGGAAGCCGTAGAGCACGCGCTCCACCTCGTCGTCGTTGAACGACTCCTTGGTGTGCTTGTCCTTGACCAGCTCGATGCCGTAGAAGTACCCGTTGCCGCGCACGTCACCGACGATCGGCAGGTCGCGCAGCTTGTTCAGGGTGCCGAGGAAGCTCGCCTCGTTGTCGAGCACGTGCTGGTTGAGGCCCTCGCGCTCGAAGATGTCGAGGTTGGCCAGCGCCACCGCGGAGGAGACCGGGTGGCCACCGAAGGTGTAGCCGTGCAGGAAGGTGTTGTCGCCCTTGTAGAACGGCTCGGCCAGGCGGTCCGAGATGATCGTGGCGCCGATCGGGGAGTAGCCCGAGGTCATGCCCTTGGCGCAGGTGATCATGTCGGGCTGGTAGCCGAACTTGTCGGCGCCGAACATGGTGCCCAGGCGGCCGAAGGCGCAGATGACCTCGTCCGAGACGAGCAGCACGTCGTGGCGGTCGCAGATCTCGCGCAGCCGCTGGAAGTACCCGGGCGGCGGCGGGAAGCAGCCGCCGGCGTTCTGCACCGGCTCGACGAAGACGGCGGCGACGGTGTCGGCGCCCTCGTTGAGGATGGCCACCTCGATCTCGTCGGCGCACCAGCGGCCGTAGGCCTCCGGGTCGACCGTGCCGTCGGGGCCGGCCAGGAAGGCCGGGGCGCGGTAGATGTTGGTGTTCGGGGCCTTGTGGGTGCCCGGCACCAGCGGCTCGAACGGGGCCTTCAGGCCCGGCAGGCCGGTGATCGACAGGGCGCCCTGGGGGGTGCCGTGGTAGGCCACCGCACGGGAGATGACCTTGTACTTGGTGGGCTTGCCGGTCAGCTTGAAGTACTGCTTGGCGAGCTTCCAGGCGGTCTCGACGGCCTCGCCGCCACCGGTGGAGAAGAAGACCTTGTTCAGGTCGCCCGGCGCGTAGTTGGCCAGGCGCTCGGCCAGCTCGACGGCCTTGGGGTGGGCGTAGCTCCACACCGGGAAGAAGGCCAGCTCGGCTGCCTGCTTGGCGGCCACCTCGGCGAGCTCGCGACGGCCGTGGCCGGCGTTGACCACGAACAGGCCGGAGAGGCCGTCGAGGTACTTCTTGCCGTTGGTGTCCCAGATGTAGGTGCCCTCGCCCTTGACGATCGTCGGCACGGGGGCGTTCTCGTACGACGACATGCGGGTGAAGTGCATCCACAGGTGGTCGTAGGCGGTCTTCGAAAGGTCCTTCTGTGCCGGGTCGGCGGTCATCGGGTGCCCCAGGTGTAGGTCTGTTTCCGGAGCTTCAGGTAAACGAAGCTCTCGGTCCTCCGCACGCCGGGAAGCGCGCGGATTCGCTTGTTGATCATTTCGAGCAGGTGCTCGTCGTCCTCGCACACCAGCTCGGCCAGCAGGTCGAACGAGCCCGCGGTGCAGACCACGTAGTCGACCTCGTCCATGGCGGCCAGTGCGTCGGCGATCTGCTCGATGTCACCTTCGACGGTGATCCCGACCATGGCCTGCCGGGTGAATCCGACGGTCAGCGGGTCGGTGACGGCGACGATCTGCATCACGCCCTGGTCGAGCAGCTTCTGGACCCGCTGGCGGACGGCGGCCTCGGAGAGGCCGACTGCCTTGCCGATGGTCGCGTACGCGCGGCGGCCGTCCTCCTGCAGCTGCTCGATGATCGCCTTGGAGACGGAGTCGAGGGGAACGCTGCTGTTCCGGTCGCGGTTGGCCACGCCGCCACTGTGCCCGATCGGGGGCGGGTTCGCAAGTGTGTCCGCTACTGATTTCGTTGCTTCACTCAGAAAAGGGCGCGGATTTCATCGTGATCAGCGCACAGGCATGTCGATAACGGCAAGGTAGGAGCTACTCTGGCGAGGTCACGCGCGCGCGTCCCCCGGGGCGTACGCTCCCCACCAGTGGACCACCGAACCGGCCGACGGCCCACCCGACCCGGGCCGTCCGGCGCCCCGGGCGGCGTCGGACCGGATCACCCTCCGGCCCACTGGCACCGCCCCCCGACGGCTCGGCGCCATCGCACCGACCGCAACCCGAGGAGAGAGTCGTGAGCGACCTTCGTACGCTGCGCAACTACATCAACGGCCAGTTCGTCGACGCGGCCGACGGCCGCACCCTGCAGATCGTCGACCCGACCAGCGGCCAGGCGTACGCGACCTCCCCGCTGTCGGGCGCGGCCGACGTCGACGCCGCGATGGCCGCCGCCGCCAGCGCCTTCGAGACCTGGCGCGACGCCACGCCGTCGACCCGTCAGAAGGTGCTGCTCAAGATCGCCGACGCGGTCGAGGCGCGCGCCGACGAGCTGGTGGACGCCGAGTGTCGCAACACCGGCAAGCCCCGCGGGCTGACCAGGTCCGAGGAGATCGGCCCGATGGCCGACCAGATCCGCTTCTTCGCCGGTGCCGCCCGCCTGCTGGAGGGCAAGGCCGCAGGTGAGTACATGGACGGGATGACCTCGATCGTCCGCCGCGAGCCGGTCGGCGTCTGCGCCCAGGTCGCGCCGTGGAACTACCCGATGATGATGGCCGTCTGGAAGTTCGCCCCCGCGATCGCGGCCGGCAACACCGTCGTGCTCAAGCCCTCCGACACCACCCCCGCCTCCACGGTGCTGCTCGCCGAGATCATCGGCGGCATCCTGGCGGAGCTGGAGCTGCCGGCCGGCATCTTCAACGTGCTCTGCGGCGACCGCGAGACCGGCAAGCTGATGGTCGAGCACGCCACCCCGGCGATGGCCTCGATCACGGGCTCGGTCCGAGCCGGCATCCAGGTCGCCGAGTCGGCCTCCAAGGACGTCAAGCGGGTGCACCTGGAGCTCGGCGGCAAGGCCCCGGTGGTCGTCTTCGAGGACGCCGACATCGCCGAGGCGGTCGAGGGCATCTCGGTGGCCGGCTTCTTCAACGCCGGCCAGGACTGCACCGCCGCCACCCGCGTGCTGGTGCACGAGTCCATCCACGACGCCTTCGTCACCGCGCTGGCCAAGGCCGCCGCCGAGACCAAGACCGGCGGTGTGGACGACGAGGACGTGCTCTACGGCCCGCTGAACAACGCCAACCAGCTCGCCCAGGTCTCCGGCTTCATCGACCGCCTGCCCGCGCACGCCAAGGTCGAGGCCGGCGGCCACCGGGTCGGCGAGGTGGGCTACTTCTACGCCCCGACCGTCGTCTCCGGCCTGAACCAGGACGACGAGATCATCCAGAACGAGGTCTTCGGCCCGGTCATCACCGTGCAGCGGTTCACCGACGAGGAGCAGGCCGTCGGCTACGCCAACGGGGTGGAGTTCGCGCTCGCCTCCTCGGTGTGGACCAAGGACCACGCCCGTGCGATGCGGATGTCGCGCCGGCTGGACTTCGGCTGCGTCTGGATCAACACCCACATCCCGCTGGTCGCCGAGATGCCGCACGGCGGCTTCAAGAAGTCGGGCTACGGCAAGGACCTGTCCTCGTACGGTTTCGAGGACTACACCCGGATCAAGCACGTCATGACCGCGCTCTGATTGCGCCCTGACTGCGCCCTGATTCCGCGCTGACCGCGTTCTGATCGGGCGCCGACGTGCTCCGATCACGCGCTGAGCGCGGCCTCACCGGGCTCGACGGCCCCGGGGACCAACCCCGGGGCCATTTCCATGCTGTCGCCCTTCCCGTCGACCACCTGACAAGATGCCGCTCCACGCCGGCGGACGGGTTGCCTACGCTGACGGCATGAGCATCCCCACTGCCGATCCCGCCGCCGGGCTGGCCGTCAAGGCCGCCGACCGCGCGCACGTCTTCCACTCGTGGTCCGCCCAGGCCCTGATCGACCCCCTCGCGGTGGCCGGCGCCGAGGGCTCGTACTTCTGGGACTACGAGGGCAACCGCTACCTCGACTTCTCCTCCCAGCTGGTGAACACCAACATCGGCCACCAGCACCCCAAGGTCGTCGCCGCGATCCAGGAGCAGGCCGCCAAGCTCTGCACCCTGGCCCCCGGCTTCGCGGTCGAGTCACGCGGTGAGGCGGCCCGGCTGATCGCCGAGCGCACCCCCGGTGACCTGGACAAGGTCTTCTTCACCAACGGCGGCGCCGAAGCCGTGGAGAACGCGATCCGGATGGCCCGCCTGCACACCGGCCGGCAGAAGATCTTCTCCACCTACCGCTCGTACCACGGCGCCACCGGCCAGGCGATCGCCCTCACCGGCGACCCGCGCCGCTGGCCGAGCGAGACCGGCACCTCCGGCATCGTCCACTTCTGGGGCCCGCACCTGTACCGCTCGGCCTTCCACGCCGAGAACGAGGCGCAGGAGTGCGAGCGCGCGCTCGCCCACCTGGAGCAGACGATCGCCTTCGAGGGTCCGCAGACCGTCGCCGCGATCATCCTGGAGACCGTGGTCGGCACCGCCGGCATCCTGGTCCCGCCGCCCGGCTACCTGGCGGGCGTGCGGGAGATCTGCGACCGCTACGGGATCGTCTTCATCCTGGACGAGGTGATGGCCGGCTTCGGCCGGACCGGCGAGTGGTTCGCCGCGGACCACTGGGGCGTCGTCCCCGACCTGCTGACCTTCGCCAAGGGCGTCAACTCCGGCTACGTCCCGCTCGGCGGCGTGGCGATCGGCGCCGAGATCGCCGCCACCTTCGCCGAGCGGCCCTTCCCCGGCGGCCTCACCTACTCCGGCCACCCGCTGGCCTGCGCCTCGGCGGTCGCCACCATCAACGCGATGGCCGAGGAAGGCATCGTGGAGAACGCCAAGCTGATCGGTGAGACGGTGCTCGGCCCCGGGCTGCGCGAGCTCGCGGAGCGCCACCCCTCGATCGGCGACGTGCGCGGACTCGGCGTCTTCTGGGCGCTCGACCTGGTCCGCGACCGGACCACCCGTGAGCCGCTGGTCCCCTACAACGCGAGCGGCGCGGCCAACGCCCCGATGGCCGAACTGACCGCGGCCAGCAAGAAGGCCGGGCTGTGGCCGTTCATCAACATGAACCGCTTCCACGTGGTGCCCCCGTGCAACGTCACCGAGGCGGACGCCAAGGCCGGCCTCGCCCTGTTGGACGAGGTGCTCACCGTGGCCGACGCGCACGTGAAGTGACGACCCCTCAGCGCCGCACCGCGTCCAGCGCCAGCAGGGCCACGTGCAGCGAGAGGCAGGACTCGACCTGGTCCAGATCCACGGCCAGGATCCGCTCCACCTTGTGGAGCCGGTCGTAGAAGCTCGGCCGCGACAGATGCGCAGCGTCTGCCGCGGCCGACTTGTTCCGCCCCTGCTCCAGGTAGACCCGCAGCAACGGCACCAGCTGCGAGCCGTGCTCCGCGTCGTGCGCCAGCAGCGGGCCCAACTCCCGCTCCACATAGGTCTGCAGCCGCGCGTCGTCGCGCAGCAGGTGCAGCAGCCCGCGCAGCCGCACGTCCGGCAGCCGGTAGTACGACGCGGCGCGGGTGCCCGGCACTTCGTGCAGTGCGGCGTCCGCCACCTGGGTGGCCTCCATCAGGGTGCGGCGGGCATCGCGGACCGAGCCCACCGAGGAGCCCACCGCCACCACCGGCGCGGCCGTCTCCTTGCCGCCGTCCGCCGAAAGCCGCCGCAACGCGGCCGCGAAGGCCTCCAGCGAGGCGTGCTCGTCCTGCTGGGAGCCGAGTGCGATCAGCAGCCCCACCCCCTCGTCGTCCAGCGCCCCCACCAGGGCCGAGAGCCGGCTGGCGCGGGCCGCGGCAGCCGCCAGCTCGGTGAAGTCGCGCAGCCGCGCCTGGGCCTCCAGCGCGGCCGGCAGCTGGCCGCCGCGCCGCCGCAGCACCACGCCGACCAGGCGCCGCCCGTCCAGCGGGACCCCCAGTGCCTGCGCCCGCAGCGCGACCTCGCTGACCGTCAGCGCGTGGGTCATGATCCCGGAGAGCAGGGTGCGGTGGGTCTGCCGCTCCAGGCTCTCCCGGTCGCGCACCAGCAGCCGGTTCAGCGCGAGGGTCGCCGCGCCGCGCTCCAGCAGCATGGTGCAGGGGTGCGACTCCTGGTCCGGCAGTGCGCCGGGCTCCTCGATCAGCACCAGCCGGCCCCAGTCCTCGCCGCGGGCGCCCACCGCCGTCACCAGCCAACCGCTGCGCGGGTCGTGGCCGGTGCGCCCGGCCGGCCGCACCGCGCGCGAACGCCGCTCCCACTGGTCGAGCAGCTCGACCTCGGTGCGCCCCGCCGGGTCGTGTGCCAGCACCTGGTGGCTCAGGTTCTCCAGCACCACCGGCGCACCTGCCATCCGGGCGATCTGGCGCAGTACCTCGGCGGGCTCGGCGCCCTCCACGGCCAGCTCGTTGAAGACCTGGTGCACGGCCTCGGAGGCCCGCAGCTGCTCCAGCTGCGCGTTGACCACCAGCGCGTGTACCGCCTCGGTGACCGCCACGAAGCGCAGCTCGCGGCGCAGCACGATCAGCGGCAGTCCGCGCTGCTCGGCCGCGTGCACCAGGGCCCGCGGCAGGGTGTCGAAGTAGCGGCGGCCGAACTCCACCACCAGTCCCGCCACACCGATCTCGACCAGCTCCCGCACGTAGCGGGCCAGCCCTTCGCGGTCCTCGGGCAGCGCGATGCCGGTGGTCAGCACCAGCTCGCCGCCCTGCAGCATCCCGGCCACGTCCGGCAGCTCGCTCACGTGCACCCAGCGCACCGGGCGTTCCAGCTGGTCGGCACCGGCCACCACCTGGGGCAGGCCGCGGCGCATCACGTCCAGATCGAGCACACGGGCGACGGTGGGCAGCACAGCGGGCCTCCTGAACGGCGGGCGGCGGGGATCATGGGTGGGGGAGCAAGGTGTCAGGTGAATCATGCATCCCCATGACGACCTGTTGCCCCACTCCGGGCTTTCCACTC